>CAZTEC010000026.1:0-4481 GCA_964612765.1 uncultured Carnobacteriaceae bacterium | reverse complement strand
CGGTAAAAACGATTAAAGACTTTCTTTTGATCTTCCGGAGACATCCCCTCGCCAAAATCTTGTATCGCAATTTGCACTCTGGATAATGTTTCAGAAATAGAAATATGAATTTCTTTTCGATCCGTGGAGTATTTAACGGCATTATCCAATAAAATGACTAAAATTTGCTCTAAGTGATTTCGATGCATATTAATGAATCGCTCTTGTGTCATATCACTGTCCAAATGAAACAAGAAATCAGTATAAAGGACCTTAAAATTATGAAATGTTTGTGTGACCACTTCAACTACTGGCGTATATTCGTTCGAATAATGCAGCTGTACTTGTTCTGCTCGCGAAAGATCTAGCATCTCCTGCACTAAACTCTTCATCCGATTGATTTCATTTAAAGATGCCTGCAAAGATTCATCAAGAACTTGAGGGTCATCTTTCCCCCAGCGATTCAATAATTTCAGATGCCCCTCGACAATTGCTGTAGGTGTTCGCAACTCGTGCGACACATCTTCAACAAATTGCTTTTGTTGCGTCACATAATTCGCCATCTTATCTAATAAATCATTAATCTGATCAGACAAGTCGGTTAACTCGTCTTGATTCTTTTTATTCATTTTAATCCGAGTTTTCGACAAAGAATCTTCTGTAATTTCATTCATTGTATCCGCCATTTGTTTAATTGGACGGAAGAAATTTTGCGATAGGCCGAAGCCTAGAGCAACCGAAATGACGATTCCGATTAAAAGGAAAATAAAATAGAACTGATTTATATCTGAAATCAACTCATGGTAATCATTCAAACGAAAAATAATTTGAACATATCCCAGCAAGACAGAATCACTTTCTGACACAATCGTATGTCCGCCAATAAAAGCATCTCGATTGTTAATTTTCGTTTCTTCAAAATAAAATCCAGAGGTTCGTCTGAAAGAAGTGTTGTTTGAGCGACTTTCATACAACAATCGTGCATCTGTATCAAAGATTCGAATGGTGACCCCCTCTTCCTGCAATTGTTGCATGAGAGGGATATTATTCACCCTTACTCGCCCCCGAGTAGTAGTAGAAACGGAAATTTTTTCCATTAAACTTTCTACATTACTCTCCGTTAAACGAGTATTCAGTTGCCCAAAGGTTTCAGAAACCGTATGAACCAACTCTTCAGATCGTAACTTTCTCTGTTTATAGAGATGATTTTGAAATCCATTTAACAAGACTGCTGTTGAAATGATAAAAAATAGTAAAAAAGCTACTGTTAGCCGGACGCCCCACTTCCAACGAATAGAACGGGAATTGGGAATCGTCTTTTTCCTTTTTGGCATCACGATCATCCTATCCAACATTTTGGGAACGCATTACATACCCGGTCCCCCGCACAGTTTGGATATAGCTTTCTTTACCAGGAACGTCGATCTTGTTACGGAGATAACGGATGTAGACATCCACAACGTTTGTTTCAACTTCTGATTTATAACCCCAAACTTTATTCAAAAGAACGTCACGCGAAAGAACAACGTTGATATTCTCCATCAAGATTAATAAAAGTTCATACTCACGTTTCGTTAATTCAATATGTTCATCGCCACGACGAACAACACGATTTTCTTTTTCGATCACTAAGTCGCGATAAGAAACAGTTGTTTGTTTGACTTTGCGTTGTTCTTCTTCGATTTCAACGCGACGAAGTAATGCCCGAATACGTGCCAATAATTCTTCAATCGCAAAAGGTTTCACGATGTAGTCATCCGCTCCATGATCAAGGCCTGATACGCGGTCAATTACTGAATCACGAGCAGTCATGATAATAATGGGGGTATTTTTACTTGGTCGCAAGCGACGGCAAACTTCAATTCCGTTTAATTCAGGCAACATCAAGTCTAATAAGATGAGGTCCCATTCTGAGTTTAATGCAACATCCAGGCCCGTACGTCCGTTATAACAGATTTCCGTTTCATATCCTTCGTGTTTTAACTCGAGTTCGATAAAACGGGCTAAGTTTTTTTCATCTTCGATGATTAAAATACGCTGCTTTTCTTTATTTTCCATAGCTTTCTCCCTTTTTCCTTTAGGTTTCTACACTTTTATAAGTTTGTAATCAAATTCTAGTTTCATTTTAACATATTCCACACAAAAAACG
Source organism: uncultured Carnobacteriaceae bacterium (assembly GCA_964612765.1). GTDB lineage: Bacteria > Bacillota > Bacilli > Lactobacillales > Carnobacteriaceae_A > Atopostipes. Next base: position 2,353 of record CAZTEC010000026.1, on the reverse strand, counting down.
AATTGAGAAATGATTCCACACGGAAATAACAGCAGACGGGCGAGCCCGTCTGCTGCTTAAAATTTTCATTCTTCGTCTTGCGGTACTTCTACTCCTTGATCCCACTCAAAGTGATAAGTACCTTCTTTATCGGTTCTTTCGTATGTGTGTGCACCGAAGTAATCACGTTGTGCTTGGATAATATTTGCAGGTAATGTTTCTGCACGATAAGAATCAAAGTACGCAATTGCTGAAGAATAGGTCGGAACTGGAATTCCAGCTAACACAGCCGTAGATACCACTTTACGTACTGATTGGTGATACTTCTTCGTAATGTCATTGAAGTAATCATCTAGCAAGAGATTTAGTAAACCTGCATCTTTATCATATGCATCTGTGATGTTTTGTAAGAAACGTGCACGAATGATACAGCCAGCACGCCAAATCTTAGCAATTTCACCATAATTCAAGTCCCAATTATTTTCTTCGCTTGCGATGCGGAGTTGAGCAAATCCTTGCGCGTAGCTCATGATTTTACTGAAGTATAACGCTTGACGAATATTTTCAATAAACGCTTCTTTATCAACTTCAGGAACGCCTTCTTCTACTTTTGGAAGCACTTTACTTGCTGCAACACGTTCCGTTTTCAACGCAGAGATGAAGCGCGCAAATACAGACTCAGTAATGAGTGGTAATGGAACACCTAGATCCAATGCACTTTGAGAAGTCCATTTTCCTGTTCCCTTGTTTCCAGCACGGTCTAAAATAATATCGACCATTGGCTTGCCAGTTTCTGGATCGTACTTCGTTAGAATATCAGCAGTAATATCAATCAAGTAACTGCCTAATTCCCCTTCACTCCACTCCTTGAAGATTGCAGCAATTTCTTCAACGCTCAACTTCAAGTAATTACGCATTAAGTCATATGATTCAGCAATTAATTGCATATCACCATATTCAATTCCATTATGGACCATCTTCACATAGTGTCCTGCTCCATCTGGACCAATATACGTTACACAAGGAGTACCATCTTCTGCTTTTGCAGAGATTTCTTCTAAAATAGGTGCAACTAATTCATATGCTTCTTTTTGTCCGCCTGGCATGATAGAAGGTCCTTTTAGTGCCCCTTCTTCTCCACCCGAAACACCCGTTCCAATGAAGTTTACACCAGAGTTTTCTAATTCCTTGTTACGGCGAATCGTTTCTTGATAGAAGGTATTTCCTCCATCAATTAACACGTCACCTTTGTCTAAGTGTGGTAATAAGGATTGAATGGTCTTATCGGTAGCTGCTCCAGCTTTCACCATTAATAAGATTCTTCTTGGTTTTTCTAAGGATTCAACAAACTCCTCGATTGTATAAGTTGGGACTAATTTTTTCCCCGGATTTTCTTCGATTACTGCTTCTGTTTTTGATGCAGTACGGTTAAAGACAGATACACTGTATCCTCTACTTTCGATATTGAGGGCTAAGTTCTTACCCATTACAGCCATTCCAACAACACCAATTTGTTGCTTTGACATATTCTCATGCTCCTTTCACGGTAAACACATTCGTTTATAAGGATTATCGTATCAAATAATCAGCGAAATAGGAAGTATCTTTCCTACTTTATGCGAATCATTTTCCTCATATTTTCAAACCATTTACATTTTTGTTAATTTATTGTAAACTTAATAGGGAAATCTAGTAAAGGTGGGAGAAGAGTGTCTAAAAAAACCAACACCATGTCTTCAAAATTCCAAAAATGGTCAAAAGTTTTTATCTGGGTCATGTTATTCGCTATGGTAGGCAGCGCGCTTATTTCTGTTGTTTACTCGCTTTTTGTTAATTTATAAAATCACATATACAAAGGGAGGCTGGAGAATTTTCCCCAGCCTCCCTTTTCTCTTTTTATCGACCTTTTTTGATTTTACCATCCCAGTCGTCATAGCCGCCTTTTAGGATATAAATCTCTGTATGTCCATTTTTCTTCAAAATTCCAGCTGCTCGACCACTTAACGAAGTACGTTGGTCATATAAATAAACTGGTTGGTCTTTTCTTATTTCTAAATAACGTTCCTTAAATTGAGTAAAAGGAATATTACGAGCTCCAAGAATATGTCCAGCTTCAAACTCAGCAGATTCTCTGACGTCGATAATTTGAACCTTGCGCATATTTACTCGAAATTCATCTGATGTTAAAACTTTCGCAGATCGTTTGCGTTCAATGAAACGGTATAGCATATAAATTCCATAAATAAGAATTCCGCCCCATAAAATAATTCTAAAAATATCAAAACCTGTCATAATCTATTTCTTCCATCCTTTCGTAGTACCATCCCTTCTATTCTACATAAGAATGGCGTTTTTAGCTATATCATTTTTTCTA
>CAZTEC010000025.1:0-8524 GCA_964612765.1 uncultured Carnobacteriaceae bacterium | reverse complement strand
CTTCATGCGTCGTCCATATGTTGCATATGATGATGTAGCAGCTATTTATCCAGCGGATGAAGAAGTTTCTAAATCTGTTAAAGAACAACTTGAAATTCATATCAAATATGAAGGTTATATTAATAAAGCACAACGTAAAGTAGATAAAGTAAAACGTATGGAAAACAAAAAAATTCCTGCAAATATTGACTACAAAGCGATTGGAAGTTTAGCAACTGAAGCAGTGGATCGTTTAACAATGATTCAACCTGAAACGATTGCTCAAGCAAGTCGAATTAGTGGAGTAACACCATCTGATATCGCGATTCTAAGTGTTTATGTTGAACAAGGTTCTTACGAAACGGTTGAAAATTAAATAGTAATGACGAAGCGAGCTGACTTTTAAAGTTGGTTCGCTTTTTTTGATTTCAAGAATTCTAACTTTCATCAAAAGAATATCTAATGTAGACTTATGAAAATACATAGAAAAAAACAAAACGTCGAGGAAGGAACATTAGATGAAAAGGGTCATTGAGTTTTTACAAAAAGAAATCGATCAAAAGCATATTCCTGGAGCGGTTATCCAAGTGAATCATAAAGGTCAGACGATATTTGAAGATGCGCTGGGTTGGCGAATTGATTATGAAGATGAACAGGAACGGATGCATTTAGATACGGTATTTGACTTGGCATCTCTTACAAAAGTCGTTGCAACTCTACCAGCTATTCTAAAGTTAATCGATCGAGGCGAGCTGTCTCTGAGCGACACGCTTGCGCACTTTACCCCTGAATTTGCAATGAATGATAAAGTTGAAATCACGATTCAAAACCTATTGACGCATACGTCTGGATTACAGAGTCATCGTCGTTTTCATGCGGAGGACTTATCTGAAGATGACATCTATTCTGAAATATATAAAGAAAAACTTCATTATCCTATAGGTTCGAAAGTGATTTATAGTGATTTTGGCCTAATTCTTCTAAAAAAGATTGTCGAAATCGTTACAGAAGAGAAGTTTGAGGATTTTGTTCAGGATGAAATCTTTAAACCTTTGGGGATGAGTGAAACGACCTACCGACCTTCGTTTCCAAATGACCGATATGCTGCTACGGAATTTAGTGAAGTATTGGGGACGTATAGATTGGGTACAGTGCATGATGGGAATACTGAGGCACTTGGTGGTGTGAGTGGGCATGCAGGCTTGTTTAGCACGTTGTCTGATTTGAATAAGTTTGTGACGATGTTTGAACAAGATGGCTATTTTGATGGGAAGAGAATTTTGTCTAAGCACGCGACTCAATTGTCGAAACAGAATTTTACGTCTTCATTAAATGAGGCGCGAGGACTGGGATGGCAGATGAAAGGGCAAAGTTTTGTATCTTGTGGCGATTATTTTTCAAAACATTCATACGGGCATACTGGCTTTACCGGGACAAGTATTTGGATGGATCCCGAAGTTGATTTGAATGTTATTTTACTGACGAATCGTGTGCATTATGGTAGAGAACCACACATTCTACGCTTGCGTCCAAGAGTGCATAATTTAATTCGTCAAGAATTTGATCGATAAGGGATATTATTTGCCTTAAACCTCACTTCAACCTGTACAATAGAGTAGAAAGATTATTGAAACGGATTTAAAAATTTGAAGGGAGTTTTAAAATGAAAGTTTTTGTTGTAGGTGCAAACGGGAAAGTTTCTCGTCATTTTGCGGATTATGTAAAAGAGGATGAATCACTCGAAGAGATTGCGATGATACGAGACACGGATCAGCAGCCCTTTTTTGATGAACGTGGAATTGAAACAGCACATTTAGATTTAGTGAAAGATTCGATTGATGATATAGCGGACGCGATGAAAGGTGTCGACGCAGTCATCTTCAGTGCCGGAGCTGGAGGAGCGAGCGATAAACAAACGGTTTTAATCGACTTAGATGGAGCAATTAAAGCAATGACTGCTGCAGAAAAAGCTGGCATTAATCGCTTTGTCATGGTTAGTACGTTCCGTACAGGGCGTGAAGAAATGTCTAAAGATAACAGCTTACAAGTTTATACGGTTGCGAAAAACTACGCGGATGAATGGTTAAAAAATCGCACGAATTTGGATTGGACCATTGTTCACCCAGGTATTTTAGTGGACACGCCTGGTACAGGACAAATAAAAGTAGGAATGGATTTTGAAATTAATGAGATCCCAAGACAAGACGTTGCGAAGGCGTTAGTTGAAGTATTAAAGAATGATAATACAATCGAAAAAGAATTTGAATTGCTTGCTGGCGATTCATCAGTCGAAGAAGGCATTCAATCGATATAACAGATATATTTCCCATGACCACATCGGTTGTGGGATTTTTTAATATGAGGGGTCGATATGTAGTTTATGTTCCACAAGAGCTGCGAGCCGAGTCGCTAGTACTTTTTACACACCTAAACATAGAAACTAAAAGAAATATAATTTTATGTAAGGGTTGCTTATTGAGGATAAAAGGGTTTAAGATAACTCTGAATGAATAGTCGTATAAAAACGGAATAGAAAGTAGGATGAACAATGGCGTATGCAATTGGAATCATGTCGGGGACGTCTTTGGATGGCGTAGATGCGGCATTAGTTAAAATTTCTGGCGTGAACGAAGAAACAAAAGTTGAACTTATTCAATTTACAACATTATCCATTCCTAAAGATATTGACCAACAAATCCGCGACTCATTTTCTTTAGAAACATCAAATTCAGCGCTAATCAGTTCTTTAAACGTTGATTTAGGGGACTTGTTTGCGGAAGCTGCAATAAAAGTCAGTAGTGAAGCAGGGATAGACCTCAAAGACATTAAATTTATAGCTTCACATGGACAAACCATTTACCACATCCCAGAACAAACGGATAAGTACCGATCATCGACATTACAGATTGGTGAAGCGGCAGTGATCGCAGAACGAACAGGATGCATGGTCATTTCAGATTTTCGACCACGAGATATGGCAGTGGGCGGGCAAGGAGCGCCAATCGTTCCTTATTCCGAATATATTTTGTATCGCGATACGAAAAAAACGCGCTTGCTTCAAAACATTGGAGGCATCGGGAATGTTACAGTTATCCCTCCAAACGCTTCGTTGAATGACTTAATCGCATTTGATACGGGTCCTGGAAATATGGTCATTAATGAGCTTTCGAGTCATTTTTACAATGAATCTTATGATAAAGATGGAGAAAATGCTGCGTCAGGAAAAGTGAATGAAGAGCTTTTAGACGCTTGGATGAATCATCCATATATCTTAAGGAAAGCGCCAAAAACCACAGGTCGTGAAGAGTTTGGCTTACAGTTTGTACAAGAAGCACTAGACAACTATAAGTTATCTGCAAATGATTGGTTAGCGACAGCAACGATGTTCACTGCCAAATCAATCGCTAAAAGCACGAAGCAGTATTTGACAGAAGAAACAGACTTAATTATCGGTGGTGGTGGAAGCTACAACCCTACATTAGTAAAGAGCATAAAAGAAGTCCTACCAAAAGTGAATGTTCTAAGACAGGAAGAATTAAATTTATCATCAGACGCCAAAGAAGCTGTTGCAATGGTTATTTTAGGAAACCAAACCTACCATCGTCAACCGAGTAATGTTCCTTCAGCTACAGGAGCAAGTAAACAAGTGATTTTAGGAAATGTTACTTATGGATGCAATGACTAATTTCGTCTATTGGATTTTGATTGTGTTGTAATCGGTTTCGATATATAATTAAAATATAAGTAGCAGTTTTTAGAAATAAAATTTCATACCAAATAAATATTCTAAAGAGAAAAGGTGAGTTTTTTGAAAAAATTAGGTGTTTCAATTTATCCATCTAAATCAAATATTGATGAGGATAAAGCATATTTAAAATTGGTCAGTTCATTAGGCTATAAACGTGTATTTACGAGTTTACTTGAAATCGATGGAGACCGCGACGAGGTTGTTGAGAAATATAGAGATATCATTGAATATGGAAATGACTTAGGTCTAGAAACGACGCTAGATATTAACCCTCGCTTATTTGACCAATTAGGAGTTAGCTATGAAAACCTAAAATTCTTCTCAGATATGGGTGCACATTCCATTCGTTTAGATTTAGGATTTAGTGGTGCAGAAGAAGCGTTAATGACAAAAAACGAACATGGTTTAGTTATCGAAGTGAATATGAGTAGCGGCACAAAATACATCGATAATGTGATGAGTTACCAACCAAAACGCGAGAGCTTAATCGCTTCACATAACTTTTATCCAATGAAATACAGCGGACTATCACGCGAACATTTTGATAAAACAACGGCACAATTTAATGCATACAATTTAAATACATCCGCTTTTATCACATCACAAGTTGGAGAAATGGGCCCATGGCCAGTACAAACGGGACTTTGTTCATTAGAAGACCACCGTTTCTTACCGTTAGATATGCAAGTTACGCATTACAAAATGCTTGGTACAATCGATGATTTAATTATTGGAAATGCCTATGCATCAGAAGAGGAATTAAGAAAAGCAGCAGAGGCGTTCTTCAGTCCACATCCGCTAATCCCTGTTCAATTAGCAGACACGATTACAGAATTAGAGAAAAAAATCATTCTCGAAGAGTTACATTCTTACCGTGGAGACCGTTCGGAATATTTACTTCGTTCAACGCAAACGCGAGTAAAATACCGTAGTGAAGATTTCCCTGTTCACACAACTGGTCCATTAGATAAGGGAGCTGTAGTACTTGGTAACAACACTTTTGGTCAGTACAAAGGAGAAACGCAAGTGATCTTGAAAGAGATCGAAGATGAAGGGGAGCGTAACGTTGTCGGTCATTTGGCAAACAGTTCGGTTCAGTTCATCAATGACTTAGAGCCGTGGTCTACATTTAAATTTATAGAGGCTTAGGTCTGAATTGTTGATTTTGTAGAGGTACAAAGGATTTTGAGGAGGAAAAAGACATGTTACAAAAAGTTGAAGAGTATGCAGGTCGAATCGGTAATCAACGTCACTTAATTGCTCTACGTAATGGTATTGTTTTAGGAATGCCTTTAATTATTATCGGTTCATTGTTCCTTATTTTAGGTAATTTACCTTCAGACGCTTATATGGAATGGATTAGCGATGCTGGAATTGCTCCTTATTTTGCAAAAATTACGAATGGTTCATTTGGTTTGATGGGATTAGTTGCAGTATTTGGTATTGCAAATAGTCTTACCAGACATTATGGAAAAGATGGTGTATCAGCAGGTGCTATCGCTTTATCAGCATTTGTTATTGTCACACCTGATATCGCTCTTCCAGATGTTGGAACAGGTATAAATTACACATATGTTGGTAGTGCAGGTTTATTTATTGCAATCGTTGTTGGTTTAATAACGGCTGAAATTTTTAGCTTTGCAGTCGAGAAAAATTGGACAATTAAAATGCCGGAAGGTGTACCGCCAGCAGTATCACGGTCATTCTCAGCTCTTATTCCAGGTTTATTAGTCATTTTATTAGCTGGTGTAGTTTATGCAGTGATGGATATGACAGGAATTGCGGATGGAAACATCCACGTATTGGTTACTGAAACAATTGGACGTCCCTTTACAGCAGTTGGTTCTTCATTATGGGGATCACTACTTATGATTTTCTTAAATTCGTTCTTCTGGTTTTTAGGGATTCACGGAAACAACATCATTGGTCCAATCATGCAACCTGTTTGGTTAGCAAACTCTGACCAAAACCGTTTAGCATTTGAAGCCGGCGAAGCCGTACCAAATATTATTACAAATGAATTTATGAATATTTTTGTTTGGATGGGTGGAGGAGGCTCGACTTTAGGATTAGCTATCGCATTAGTATTATTTACGAAGAGTGAGCAGTCTAAAACTTTAGGTCGATTAGTCTTACCTTCAGGTATCTTTAATATTAACGAACCTTTAATGTTTGGGTTACCTGTTGTTTTAAATCTTAAATTATTAGTACCCTTTATTCTAGCTCCGATGGCAATTGCGGTTGTTTCATATTTCGCAATGTCAGCAGGTTTGGTGGCTCTCCCAGTAGGAATTGTTGTGCCTTGGACGATGCCGGCCATGATATCCGGATATCTCGCCACAGGTGGGGCAATCAGTGGGGCGCTCTTACAAGCTGTAACACTCGTGATGAGTATAGTTATTTACTATCCATTCATCCGTAGTGTGGATAAAGATAACTTAGCGAGAGAAGAAGCGGATCGAGTGGCGGCACAAGAAGAATTAGATAATCAAGCACCGCATGCTGAATAGTATATAATTTCAACTTTAAACTGACCAAAAGGGGTAGGACTTCATTGTCCTACTTTTTTTCTTTTTATAGGAGAAACTATAGGTGGCGAATCAATTTAGCCATTTAAAATTTATTCTTTCATTTTATCCAATTTATAATGGAATATTATTTCTGTTTTGTATATAATAACTACGAAATATAATTGCACCTAGGATAATATATGCAATTATTTTAAAGGAGGTATTATGAAAACGAAAATAGGACAATTATTTGTTGTAGGTTTTCCTGGAAGAGAAATTACTCCAGAGTTGAAAAAAATGATTCATGATTATCAGATTGGTGGAGTGATTTTATTTGCTTATAACATTGGAACGCCTAAAGAAGTGTTGGAGCTAACGACATCTCTACAAAAAGAGGCAAGAGCAGCAGGCTATGAACATCCATTACTTATCGCAATTGATGAAGAGAATGGAACAGTTAAACGCCTTGGCGAAGGAGCGGGTGAATACCCAGGAGCAATGGCGCTCTCTGCTACAGAGGATTCGAAGTATGCGTATGAAATTGGAAAAGCAACTGGAGATGACTTACTGAGTCTAGGATTAAACTGGAATTACGCACCAGTTTTGGATGTAAATAACAATCCTGAGAATCCAGTGATTAGTGTACGCTCATTTGGTGAAACACCAGAGATGGTCAGTGAATTTGGAATCCAAATGATGAAAGGGCTTCAAGACTCAAAAGTAGCAACGGCTTTGAAACACTTTCCAGGTCACGGAGATACAAACACAGACTCGCATTATGCACTACCAGTCATCACCCATGATATGAATCGCTTAGAAGAAATTGAGCTAGCTCCTTTCAAACATGCAATTACTGAAGGTGCGGACAGTATTATGACGGCACATATCGTCTTCCCAGGGCTTGAACCTGAAGAAGGACGTCCAGCAACTTTATCAAAAAATATTATCACTGGTCTGCTTCGTGAAAAACTTGGATTTGACGGCGTGATTGTAACAGATGCACTCGAGATGGATGCAATTGCTGAGACAATAGGCATTCCAAATGGAGCGGTCGAAGCGCTGAAAGCTGGAGTAGACAATGTTCTTATTGGGCATTTGCCAGACGAGCAGTTAAAATCACTGAAACGAGTGGAAGAAGCTGTCGCGGATGGAGAAATCCCATTAGAAAGAATTGAAGAATCCTACAAACGTGTCATTAAGCTGAAGGAAAAATACTTGAGCTGGGATGATTTAAATCTAGATTTAATAGAAGTTTCTGAAACGTTCAATAGTAAAGAAAAGCAAGAACTTGCAATATCAGCATACGAAGAAAGTGTAACGATCCTAAAAGCAGGAAAACCTGTTACTCAGGAAATGAATCTATTGGTGTTACAACCAAAAGATGAATTAAGAACGGTTGCTGAAGATGTAACGGAAGATAATTTCACGTTAACACAGACGATTAAAAAATATGTAACGAACGTAGAAGTAGAGATGGTTACCAACTCTTTAACTGAAGAAGAGAAGCAAATTATTATAGATAAGAGTAAAAAAGCCGATCGAATTGTACTAGGCACAATGGTTGTTAAAGAAGATGACGACATCATTTCACTAGTAAAAGAATTAAGTAAAGAGAAGGCCGTCGATCTTATTGCAATGAAGAGCCCGTATGTTGGAAAATTCGTAGAAGGATCGAATTTCTGGATCAATACGTATGAGCCGAGCAGAACACCCATTGATATAGCGGTTCGAACGTTGCTTGGAGAAATAAAACCAACAGGTGTGTCACCTGTAACCATTTAAACTATTGGAGGAATAAAAATGATTATTGTAAATAGTCCATTAATGCATAAACAAATTCAAACACAACTCGAGTTAAATGAAGACCCGTCGTTCACTTTTGTAAAGAAAGAAGGCATCAAATTATATTTTGAAACAGATGCAAAAGATCCAGAAAGTGCCGTAGGTGTTGCGAAACAAATTATCAAGAATAAAGTTAGCGATGTTATCATGGTGAAGGTAAAAACAGAAGAGTATATTTAAAAAAGAGAAGGTCTTATATGGAATAACGTTTCATGTAGGACCTTTTTTATGCTTAAAAAGGGCTAAAACAGGCCTAAAGAAAATTATATTTCAAAATTAACAAAAAATAGTAAAATATTGTTGCATGTATGAAAGCGTTATGATAGTATGAACTTGTAAATATAAAACACAAAAAATCGAGGAGGAATAACAGTGGATAAATTTACAGATTTTATTGAGAATAAAATCGCACCGCCATTATTAAAGTTTTCTCAAATGCGTTACG
>CAZTEC010000024.1:0-12560 GCA_964612765.1 uncultured Carnobacteriaceae bacterium | reverse complement strand
TAAAGTTGGTTCACCATTAGTTGATGGAGCTTCAGTAGAAGCTACTATCGAAAAACACGGCCGTGCAAAAAAAGTAACAACATACCGTTACTTACGACGCAAAGATTCACATCGTAAACAAGGTCATCGTCAACCATATACAAAATTAACGATTAACAAAATTAACGCATAATGAGTGATTAGAAATGATTTATGCAAATTTCATTCATCAAAAGAATCAAATAAAGGAATTTACTTTAACAGGTCATGCTGAATCGGGACCATATGGACATGATTTAGTTTGTGCAGCAGCTTCTGCGCTCACAATTGGTGCAGCGAATAATTTAATTCGAATGGCTTCCATAGAACCTAGTATAAAAGCAAATGAAGATGAAGGCGGATTTTTAGCAGTCACTTTACCGACTGCTCTTGAAGAAAAACAGCAAGAAATTTCGCAAGTGTTGCTTCAATCCCTTTATTATTCTTTATTAGATATTGAAGAAGAGTACGGAGAATTTATCTCTGTGACTACTCAAAACGATGATTAACATTCAGCTTACAAGTATGGAGGTGCAACCAATATGTTAAAAATGAACTTACAATTTTTCGCTACTAAAAAAGGTGGCGGATCTTCATCAAACGGACGTGACTCTCAGTCTAAACGCTTAGGCGCTAAAGCTGGAGATGGACAAACAGTGACTGGTGGTTCAATTCTTTTCCGTCAACGCGGAACTAAAATTTATCCAGGAATCAATGTTGGTCGTGGAGGAGACGATACGTTATTCGCATTAGTCGATGGTATTGTTAGATTCGAACGTCGTGGTAAAGGCAAAAAACAAGTGTCTGTTTACCCAGTAGCAAACTAAATATAAACATTCAGACCACATCTCGGAAATTTATTTGCGGGTTGTGGTTTTTTTGCGAGTAGGTGTTATCAGAAAATGAACACCTATCAATCACTCAAAAGATGACATACAAAGGAGTGAAACAATGGAACCAACTTCAATAAATTTATTTGAAATACTCGACGAATCTTCTAAAAAATTAAAAGAAACTTTGGATATTCCTTATTTAGAGGCACTCATTCACAGTGCTGAAAATCTCATTGATGGTGGAAAAGTCTATAATGAGGACCAACTAATCAAAAACGAAGATGTGAAAGAGTTAGAAATACTCTACCAGGACGTTCAGTTAGAAAAATTTGATCCCGAAACCATTCGACAAGGTATGCAATTAGCTTTATTACGGGGGATGAAAGAGGATTACGTTCAACCTAATCATCAAATGACGCCCGATTCTATAGGCTCATTAATTGCATATTTAATTGAAATTATTGCTGAACCTAAAAAACATTTTCACTTGGTCGATTTATCAGTAGGGACTGGAAATTTGCTGTTAACAATTGCTCATTTCTTAAACCAAGCCCCGAATCGAGAAATTACTCTTTCAGGTGTCGACAATGATGAATTGATGCTTTCGTTAGCTTCAACGAATTCGACAATACAAAAAACACCGATTCAGTTGCTTTATCAAGATGCGCTAACGAATTTATTGTTAAAACCTGCTGACATTATGGTATCTGATTTACCGATTGGATATTATCCGTTAGAAGATAGTATCAAAGAGTACAGCACATATTTCGCGGATGATAATGAGAAATCATACAGTCATTATTTATTGATTGAACAAGCAATGAATTACTTGAAAGAAGATGGATTTGGGTTTTTCCTAGTCCCAAGCAATATTTTTGGTGATGAAAAGGTGTCTACTTTAGTCAGCTTTTTAAATGAAGTCGGTTATATTCAAGCCATTATCCAATTACCTAAAAACATCTTTAAAAATGAAGACTCTAGAAAATCTGTTTTCGTTGTACAAAAGAAAGGGGAGCATGCTGTTCAAATGGGTGAAGTCCTAATGAGTAGTGCACCCGATTTTAAAGATTTCGAAGCGATGAAAAGTTTCTTAGGTGAAATAACTAAGTGGAAAAAAGAAATGAAATGATTTAGAATAATAATATAAAATATGAATTAAGGAGACTGGATAAATGTCTAAAACAATGGCAATTAATGCAGGTAGTTCAAGTTTAAAATGGAAACTTTACGAGATGCCAGAAGAAGAAACATTAGCTTCTGGAATTGTTGAGCGAATCGGTTTAAACAACTCAATCTTCACAATCAAATATAATGGGAATAAATATGAAGATGTCTTAGATATCGACAACCACGAAATTGCGGTTGAGTTACTTCTAGAAAAACTTATCGAACTGAATGTATTAGAAAGCTATGATGAGATTGAAGGAGTAGGACACCGTGTCGTTGCTGGTGGAGAGTTGTTTAGTGAATCTGCTTTAGTTACGGATGAAGTAATCGAACAAATCGAAAGTATTATTGATTTAGCACCATTACATAATCCACCAAACTTAACAGGAATTAAAGCCTTCAAAAAAGTTTTACCAGATATTACGAGTGTGGCTGTATTTGATACATCTTTCCATCAATCTATGCCAGCTGTAAATTATATGTATAGCTTACCTTACGAATATTATGAAGATTTTGCGGCTCGTAAATATGGGGCACATGGTACAAGTCATCAGTTCGTAGCAGAACGTGCGGCAGAAATGCTTGGGAAACCATATGAAGAATTAAAAATTATTACGTTACATTTAGGAAATGGTGCTTCGATTACAGCGGTAGAAAATGGAAAATCAATTGATACTTCAATGGGATTCACGCCATTAGCTGGTGTAACAATGGGAACTCGTACGGGAGATATTGATGCTTCATTAATTCCGTACTTAATGGAACGTTTAGAGTTAACAGACGTACAAGACATGATTGATATTTTCAATAACCAATCAGGACTAAAAGGTCTTTCAGGTGTTTCAAGTGATATGCGTGATTTAGAAAATGCAGAATCTGAAGGAAACGAACGTGCTGAATTAGCGTTAAGAATTTTTGAAGATCGCGTACGTAACTATGTCGGACAATACATTGTAAAAATGCAAGGTGTTGATGCGCTAGTCTTTACAGCGGGAATTGGTGAAAATGCACCAGAAACGCGTGAGAATATTATTAAAAACTTAGATTTCATGGGCATTAAATTAGATGAAGAAAGAAATAATGTACGTGGAGAAGAACGTGTCATTTCTGCAGATGATTCTACAGCTGCCGTATTATTAATTCCAACAGATGAAGAAATCATGATTGCTCGTGATGTGGAACGACTAAAAAATAACTAATATAACTAATATGAAGAATAAAAAAAGCGTAAGAGAAAATTTCCTCTACGCTTTTTTTGACTTATTAAATTAGAAAAGTTTATTTGAAATTTGAATCGGTAATTCGATCTTCGTCTTCTAGTCCATCGGGATAGGTACGAACAATTAAAACATCACAAGGCGCATTTCGAACAACGTATTCAGAAACAGAACCAATTAAAATTCGTTCAACAGCATTTAAACCAGTTGCACCAAGTAAAATAAGATCAATATTGAATTCTTCAGGAATAACTTTTGCGATTTCGATTTTTGGCGAACCATATTTTAGAATTGTTTCAATGTCCTCAAAGCCAAAATCCAACGCCCATTTTTTGTAGGCATCAAGTGTTGCACTAGCTGCTCGTTGGGATTGGTCCATGAATTCTCGATTTCCTATTGGATTCTCAAAATTTGGGAAAAATCGTAATGTTCTAGAATCACTAATATGTGTTAAAAAGAGTTTACTATTGTTCTTCTTAGCGATGTTGACTCCTTCTTTAAACGCACGTTCTGCTTCGTCTGAACCGTCAATTGCTACCAATATATTTCTGTATTTGTTGTCCAACATACAATCCCCTCGCAATCTGATTGATTATAGAAAGAAAACCACTTTGATTATCAAAGTGGTTTTACGTTTCTTATGTAAGATATCCGATCGTGCCGTTTGTGTACCTATTACTTTTGAACCCGCTATTAGCAGGTGGGCTTCACAAAGCGATCGTCTGACTTCCAAGTGAAAAGGCCTGTCATAATATCTCTTATTAGAATCCCTTATGTTTATTACTTGTAGGGTTCACGCATTATAAGGTATCGCGTACACATCAGATATCAACTTCTAAATAAATAATAGCACATCTATATAAAAGTGTCAATGGAACCGTTTCCTGTTATGAGATATTATCCGATAAAAACAGATTTGTTACTATTCTCTAAGGTCGTTCATCGGGGTTAAATTTCAAATATTGTTTCGCTAAAGCAGTTTCGAATTTACTCGTTGGCTTAGGCGTATAATATTTGGCATCTTTCAGTTTGTCCGGTAGATATTGTTGTTCTACCCAGGCATTTTCATAGGCATGAGGGTATTTGTAGTCCACACCTCGGCCCAATTTTTCGGCCCCTTTATAATGGGCATCTCGTAAATGATCCGGGACATTTCCCGCTTTTGAATTTCGAATATCTGCAATGGCAGCATCTAATGCACTGTAAGCTGAGTTTGATTTTTCAGATAGAGCCAACTCAATCACCGCGTTAGCAAGAGGAATTCTAGCTTCAGGGAATCCTGTTTTTTCTGCAGCCATTACTGCGGTTACTGCTCGAGCAGCTCCGGCTGGATTAGCTAAACCAATATCTTCATAGGCAATAATCATTAATCTGCGGCAAATAATTTGCAATTCTCCGGCTTCAACTAATCGAGCTAAATAATGTAAAGCCGCATGAACATCACTTCCACGAATGGATTTCTGAAAGGCAGAGATGACATCATAATGGGCATCACCATCTTTGTCGTGGGTTAATGCTTTTCTTTGCAGACACTCTTCCGCAATTTTAAGGGTAATATGGATGTGACCATTTTCATCCGGACGTGTCGATTCTGCAGCAATTTCTAAAGCATTTAAGGCGCCACGCATATCGCCATTCGTTGCTCTTGTAAAATGCATCATCGCTTCGTCGTCTATTTTAAGTGTTAATTCACCTAGACCTTTTTCTTTATCGGACAGGGCACGCTCGATTCCAATTCTTATATCGTCATCTGCTAAAGGAGTCAATTCAAAAATTTGTGACCGACTACGAATCGCAGGGTGAATGGAAATATAAGGATTTTCGGTCGTTGCACCAATGAGGACAATTTTCCCACTTTCCAAATGTGGCAATAGAAAATCTTGCTTGGGTTTATCGAGACGATGAATTTCATCAAGTAATAATACGACACTACCACTCATTTTGGCTTCTTCTGCAACAATTTGTAAATCTTTTTTAGTATTTGTCGCTGCATTCAACATTCGGAATGCATATTTTGTTGAGCCGGCAATGGCACTGGCAATGCTTGTTTTTCCAATTCCGGGAGGCCCATATAAAATCATCGAAGATAATCGTTTGGCTTCGACCATACGCCAAATAATTTTTCCTTCGCCAACTAAATGTTGTTGCCCCACAACTTCATCGATTGAAGTCGGACGCATTCGATAGGCTAATGGTTGATTCAATTGAAAGCTCCTTTCGTTTTTGTGTCTTTATCATTATAACATGTATCGAAAAAAAATACTCTTTTTATCAAACGTGTGTTCTAAAAGGCTTTTTTGAGACGGAATAAAATGTTTAACTATTCTAGTCAAAAAAACAGGAAAAAGATTAAATGTATGTTAAGATTTAAGGGATTACAAGCGAATAGAGGGAACGTTATGAATATATCAAAAATTATAAAAGAACAACAACTTCAGCAGTTATTCAAAGAGGGAAATTTTGGAATTGAAAAGGAAGGGCTACGTACGGATTTAAATGAAAAATTAGTCATGACTGACCATCCACATATTTTGGGTAGTCGTCTTTATCATCCCTATCTTTCAACCGATTTTAGTGAAGCGCAACCTGAAATTATTACGCCTGTTCAACCATCGTTGGAATTAGCGTTTAATTGGCTAGAGGCTTTACATGATGTGTTGCACCGATCGATGGCTGATGATGAATATTTATGGCCCAATAGTATGCCAAATATTTTGCCAGATGAGGATGACATTCCAATTATTCGATATAATGACCCAGATGCCGTACAATACCGCGAATACTTAGCGGAAAGTTATGGCAAGAAAAAGCAGACGATTAGCGGGGTTCATTTTAATTTTTCGTTTACGGATGCTTTTATTGATGCATTGTATACTTATTCGGATGCAAATTTAACAAAAATAGAATTTCAAAATGCACTCTATGTCAAATTAGCGGCAAACTTTTTGCGTTATGAGTGGGTATTGTTGTATTTATTTGGAGCAAGTCCATACGCAGACCCTACTTTTTATGATTCAAAGTCCGGTCGTAAATTAACCAAACCAGATACTTATGTTCGCAGTCTCCGAAATAGCTCTTTCGGTTATCATAACCACGATGAAGTGGTTGTTAATTATGAAACGATAAAAGGTTACGTTGAAGATATTGAAAATTATGTGGCAACGGGACACTTATCTGAGGAACGCGAATTTTATGGGAATGCACGTCTACGTGGTAAAGGCAGTAAATTGCGTAATATGTTAGAGAGTGGTGTTCAATACATTGAGTTTCGTTCATTTGATAATAATCCACTGGATCGCATTGGCTTTTCTTATGACCAAGGTCGATTTTTGCATTTATTTTTTATGTTTATGGTTTGGATGGATGAACATGCAACGACGGAAGATATTTTAAATGGTCAAGAGAAAAATTTAAATACAGCGGATGAATATCCATTTAATGAGTCGGCGTATAAAGAAGAAGCGTTAGAAATTTTAGATGCGATGCAAAATATGCTGGATGACTTGTCGTTAAATGGCGAATTTGAAGCTTTAATTAGTCAAGTGAGAGAAAAATTTGAAGACCCGGAGAAAAGTTTAAGTGCGCGAGTAGCAAAAGAAATCGAAGAGGAAGGTTATCTTGCACATGGTCGTAAACTTGGTCTGGAATTTAAACATTTTTCAACGGATCGTCCCTATGTCTTAAATGGATTTGAAGACATGGAGTTATCCACACAACTTTTAATGTATGATGCGATTGAATTAGGCGTTGAAGTAGAAATTACGGATCGCGTTGACCAATTTTTAAAATTATCGCATGAAGATACGGTTGAATACGTTAGAAATGGGAATATGACAAGTAAAGATACGACAATTTCTCATTTCATTATGGAAAATAAAACAGTCACGAAAAAGATTTTGGCGGAAGCTGGCTTTAAAGTTCCAGGTGGAGGAGAATATCATTCAATCGAATCAGCGATGAATAATTATTTAAAATATAAAGACCAACCAATTGTAGTGAAACCAAAATCAACAAATTACGGTTTAGGCATTTCAGTTTTTAAGAAATTTCCGAGCGAAGAATCATTTAAAGAAGCGCTAGAGATTGCGTTTAAAGAAGATGATACCGTTCTTGTTGAAGAATATATTAGTGGAACGGAATATCGATTCTTTGTCTTAAATGACAAGGTTGGTGCTGTCTTACTTCGCGTCCCTGCAAATGTTACTGGAGACGGTGTTTCAACAATTAGCCAGCTAATCGATACGAAGAATGACGACCCATTAAGAGGTGATAATCATCGTGCACCTTTAGCGTATATTGAAAAAGGATCCATAGAAAAATTGATGCTAAAGGAACAGGGATTGGACTTTGATTCGGTTCCAGAAGAAGGTCGGACCGTGTATCTTCGAGAAAATTCAAATATTTCTACAGGTGGCGACTCGATTGACTTTACTTCACAAATGGATGAGAGTTATAATGCTATAGCTGTCGGCATTGCAAAGGCGATTGATGTGAAGGTAACAGGTATTGATTTAATTATTCCAGATTATACAAAACCAAGTACGTCAAATGAACCGGGGTATTCATGTATCGAAGCGAATTTTAATCCGGCGATGAATATGCATGCCTATGTGACAAAAGGAGAAGGACGCCGATTATCAAAAGGTATCCTAGAAATGCTGTTTCCGGAACTTGTTCAACAACAGGAACAACTTCTTGAACTAAGCAAGTAAAGGGAAGGTTTAAAGTGAAAGAAACAATTTATTTAGATCATGCGGCCACCACACCAATGGCTCCAGAAGTGATCGAAGTGATGACCAAAGCATTGAGTGAAAATTTTGGGAATGCGTCAAGTATTCACCATTTAGGAAAAAAGAATAAAGTATTGATTGATCACTCTCGTCAGACTATGGCGGATAGTATCCAGGCCGATCCACTCGAAATAATTATTACGAGTGGGGGGACTGAGAGCGATAATATGGCCATCTTGAAAACGGCGGAACTATTCCAACAAAATGGAAAACATATTATTACGACGGCGATCGAACATCCAGCGGTCATGAATCCGATGAAATATTTAGAGAAGAAAGGATTTGAAGTAACTTATTTACCTGTTGACCAATTTGGTAAAATATCAGTTGAACAAGTCAAAGAAGCCATTCGACCAGATACTATTTTAATTTCGATGATGTTTGGAAATAATGAAGTCGGCTCTTTAATGCCGGTTCAAGAAGTTGGGGCATATCTGAAAGAATTAGAGCAGCCAATTGTTTTCCATACAGATGCAGTCCAAGCGTATGGGACAATAGATTTGAATGTGGATGAATTAAACGTGGATTTGTTGAGTGTTTCCGCACATAAAATGAATGGGCCAAAAGGGATTGGTTTCCTTTATGCTAGAAAAGGATTGAATTTACCTAGCATGCTTTTAGGTGGCGATCAAGAAAATAAACACCGGGCAGGAACTGAAAATATTCCAGCGATTTTAGCTTTTGAACAGGCGATTAAATTGCATGCAGAAAATAAACAAGCGAATGTGGAACACTTGCAATCGTTAAAGAAATTTCTCGTCGAACGATTAAACGATTTAGAAGTTGAGTTTTCGGTTAATGGCCATTTGGAAGATGCTTTGCCTCATGTATTGAGTTTAATGATTCCAGCCGTTCGATCCGATATGCTTTTAATTCAAATGGATCTTCGAGGCGTCGCACTTTCTGCGGGGTCAGCTTGTACAGCCGGTACGATTGAGCCGAGTCATGTTTTACTCGCCATGTTTGGGGAAGACGCAATGGAAATTGATCACACGATTCGCTTGAGTTTTGGAGTAGGTACGACTAAAGAAGAGCTTGAAAAAGTAGCAATTATGTTAGCGGAAATAACAAAAAAGTAGCCATTCATTTTAAACGAGATAGCTAATTTTGATGGATTATGATATATTATAGTTGAATAACATAGAGAGGAATTTTCAAATGACGCAGTCAAATGAAGCATCCTTGCCAGGAAGCGACAAAAAGTATAGAGTACATCCAGATGCCAAACGTTACACAATGAAAGATAATGCATTTAGTGAAACGAAAAATGGTAATTTTCAATATGAACGCGTATTATCTTCAAAACCGGGAGATAAAACTTCGCCAATTCTTAAAATCACGGTCTCAAAAGATTTTACAAATCTAAAAATTTCAACGGTTTCAGCAAATGGGATAAAAAAAGTAGATCTCTTTGAAAATGACCAAATGAAAGATGCTCGTGACATGGCTGAGTTCTATTTAGAAAATTTTGTACAAGAATCTGTACTTGAAAAAGTATGAATGAATAATTAGCGATGGATATTCAATCATATAAAACTCTGGATATTTTATGTATCCCGAGTTTTTATTTTGGTTTTTTTAACAACTATAGTCTAGAGGTGAATGAAATGAATTTATTACAAACAATCAAAAATAATCACTTAGTGGAATTATTTATCAATGGGAATTTTGGTCTTGAAAAAGAAGGGCTTCGTGCGCAAGACCCAGCTGATTTGGCGTCGTCAATGCATCCCGAATCCCTGGGAAACCGCGAAGTGAATCCACATATCAAAACGGATTATGGTGAATCTCAACCTGAGATTATAACGCCACCTTTAGCTCCGTATTCCAGAGCCTATAATTGGTTGCAAACTTTGAGTTATGTGCTTATCGCCAATTTGCCGGAAGAAGAATATATGTGGCCCTTTAGTGTACCGTGTAAAACGCCAGAAGATGATGAACAGATTAATATTTCTAAAACAACCAACCCAGAACTTGCGGAGTACCGTAAATACACCACTGCAAAGTATGGGAAGAAAAGACAACTGGTCAATGGCATTCACATCAATTATTCATTTGACCAAGAGTTTTTAGATGAACTACATGCCAATCAAAAAGATTTTGAAACAATTGAAACCATGCGTGATGAACTCTATCTAAAATTAGCCAGTAATTTTATTCGTTATCAATGGCTATTGGTTTATTTGTTTGGGGCAACACCTACTGCAGAAAAGAATTTCTTTGACGGACCATTTTTCATTGGAAAAGAATTACCAAGTGGACCAATGCGCAGTCTTCGAAATAGTAAATATGGTTTTACAAATGATCCAAAAGTATCCGTGCGCTATGATGAAATCGAAAATTATGTCAATGATTTAAGAGACGCGGTAAAAACAGGTAAATTACAAAAAGAACGTGAATATTATGGTTCGATTCGTTTACGTGGGATTGTAAAAGATACTAGTAGTTTGTTGGAAAATGGGATTCAATATTTAGAGATGCGTTCATTTGACAATGATCCATTCGATGTCTCTGGTTTATCTGAAACGACGATACAATTTATTCACTTATTTATTTTGACGATGTTGTGTCTAGAGACAAAAGCAACGGCAGATGAAACGGAACTTGGAAACGACATGACAAAATATGTGGCTGAAGAGGATTCCTTAGCTAAAACGATCTACACAGAAGAAGGTTACTGGTTACTGGGCGAAATGCAAAAGGTGGTTCAATATTTAGAATTGTCTGGGTCCTATGATGAATTAATCGAGTTGGCAGCAACGGCATTAGAACAACCAGAAAAAACAATTGCGGGCGAAATTACGTTGATGTTGAGAAGTGGTATCTCTCTTCTTAATTTAGGGGAAGAGCTAGGGAAGTATCATAAACGAAACATTTTAAGTATGGATCATTTGCCGGGGTTTGAGCATTTGGAGCTTGCGCTACAATTACAAGTTATAAATATGCTACAAATGGGTCATGATATTCCGTTAGAATACATTGACCACATTCATCAGAATGATTAACTGAGAAGACGGTTGAATTCTTTTGGTTAATAAAGCCAGAACGCTTGCTTTTCGGTGATTGAACGACTATAATGTGTGGCGTTGGAAATTTCGAACCTTCAAATTCGATTAGATTTTCAATTCTTTCCTTGGCAACAAGAAAGAATCTAAAAAGAAATGATGGTGATAAAATGAAAGATAACTCAAAAACACGCGTAGTCGTGGGGATGAGTGGTGGAGTGGATTCTTCCGTGACAGCTTTACTCTTGAAAGAACAAGGGTATGATGTGGTTGGAATTTTCATGAAAAACTGGGATGATACAGACGAAAATGGTTTCTGTACGGCAACAGAAGATTATAAAGATGTTGCTTTAGTTGCAGACCAACTTGGGATTCCGTATTATTCGGTGAACTTTGAAAAAGAATACCACGATCGCGTATTCACTTATTTCCTAGATGAGTACAGAAAAGGTCGTACGCCAAATCCGGATGTGATGTGTAATAAAGAAATTAAGTTTAAAGCTTTCTTAGATTATGCGATGGATTTAGGTGCAGACTTTGTGGCGACTGGACATTATGCGCAAGTTGAACATGATGAAGAGGGTGTCGCTCATTTATTAAGAGGGAAAGATTCAAACAAGGATCAAACGTACTTCTTAAGTCAATTGTCACAAGCACAACTTTCTAAAGCAATGTTCCCGCTTGGAAATATTGAAAAGTCAGAAGTGCGTGCGATTGCAGAAAAAGCAAACTTAGCGACAGCTAAGAAAAAAGACTCGACAGGTATTTGTTTTATTGGAGAGAAAAACTTTACAGAATTCCTATCCAACTATATTCCTGCGAATCCAGGTGAAATGCAAACTCTAGATGGTGAAGTCGTTGGACAACACGCCGGTTTAATGTATTACACAATTGGTCAAAGAAAAGGATTAGGAATCGGTGGTAGCAAAGACGGTACAAATGATCCGTGGTTTGTTATCGGGAAAGATTTAGATAGTAATGTTTTATATGTTGGACAAGGCTATGAAAATGAACATTTATATGCAACAACATTAGAAGCATCTGATTTTTATTTCACGCAAGAAAAAGAAATGCCTAAAGAATTCCGTTCGATGGCTCAATTCCGTTATCGTCAAGAAGCAGTTCCTGTAACTGTGTATATGGATGAAACGGGCACAAAAGCTCGCGTCGAATTTGACGAACCTGCTCGCGCAATTACTCCAGGACAAGCAATTGTTTTGTATGATGGTGACGAATGTTTAGGTGGCGGCACAATTGATGCGGCATTTAGTGATGCAAAAGAATTACAATATATTTAACAATAACTAATTGATAAGCTCTGTGAATGGATCCCATCCATCTTGCAGGGCTTTTTTACGTTTAAAATTAAAAGTTCAAGAGATTAAGTTCAAAATCAAGTTCAAGGTCAAGGTCAAATTCAAAAGATTAAGTTCAAGTTCAAAACCAAAATCAAGTTCTTAAAACCATCACTTCGCTGGAGCTTTGTTCGTCTGTAAAAAGTCGTGAGACCGTTTTGCGAAAACCTCGCTG
>CAZTEC010000023.1:0-18086 GCA_964612765.1 uncultured Carnobacteriaceae bacterium | reverse complement strand
TCATGGTAGACAATGGTAGTTCCACAGACATCATAACTTACGAGTTATTCAAGAAGATAGTGCACAATCTTATTCATTTAACAATGCAATTATCGCGACTGGTTCACGTCCGATTGAATTAAAAGCATTCAAATGGAGTGACCGTGTTCTAGACTCTACTGCTGCTTTAGCATTAGACGAAATTCCTGAAACATTAACAGTTATCGGTGGAGGTTACATCGGTAGTGAACTAGCAGGTGTATTTGCTGGTTTAGGAACAAAAGTTACTATTCTTGAAGGTCTAGAATCAATCTTAGCTGGCTTTGATAAAGATATGGTGAAATTAGTTGAAAAAGAGTTTTCAAATAATGGAACTGAAATCATTACAAACGCTATGGCTAAAGGTGTTACTGAAACAGATTCTGGTGTAACTGTTACTTATGAAGTAGACGGTAAAGAAGAAACTGTTGAATCAGACTACGTATTAGTTACAGTAGGACGTCGACCAAATACAGACGACTTAGGACTAGAAATTGCGGGCGTTGAATTAGATGACCGTGGTCTAATCAAAGTTGACGAACAAGGTCGTTCTTTAAGTGCTGATAGTATTTTCGCTATCGGTGACGTTGTACCTGGTGCAGCATTAGCACATAAAGCTTCTTATGAAGGTAAAATTGCAGCTGAAGCCATCTCAGGTAAAAAAGTAGCTGTAGATTATCGTGCAATGCCAGCTGTTGCCTTTACTTCTCCAGAAATTGCATCTGTTGGTTATACACAAGCAGAAGCAAAAGAAGCTGGTTTAGATATTAAAGCAACTAAATTCCCATTAGGTGGAAATGGACGCGCACTTTCAATGAATCGTACAGAAGGATTTGTACGTTTAATTACTACAAAAGAAGATAACGTAATTGTAGGAGCACAAATTGCTGGAGTAAATGCTTCAGATTTAGTTGCTGAACTAGGATTAGCTATCGAAAGTGGAATGAACGCAGAAGATATTTCATTAACAATTCATGCTCACCCAACATTAGCTGAATCTGTTATGGATGCTGCAGAAGCTGTATTAGGTTTACCAATCCACATGTAATTTGTTCAAGATTTAGAAATTGAAATAAAGAATTAAACCAAAAGTATCACGCTACATGTGTTACTTTTGGTTTTTTATTCGTATATGGAATTATAAGTCTGCAATCATTGTCTAGCGGACTTGTATTTCTTATTGAAAAGATCATACATTTTTTACATAGAGAACAAATTATGCTATCTTTGAATTAGTTAATAATATCGTTTAAAGAGTAAGGAGTTGGTGGAATGACAAATATTGAAGATAGAGATCGACTTATTAAACAATGGCTCAAGGATATCGGATTAGAGATTAAAGAGGCGCTGAAGAGAGAGTTAAAAGTCGAAACAAAAAGTCGTAGAAATGATTTAGTCACTGAGATGGATCGAAGTATAGAAAAAAAATTAGTCGAAAAAATTAAAATATATTTCCCAGACGATCTTATTGTTAGTGAAGAAGGTTATGGAGATGAAGTCAGCCATTTGGATTTTGAACAAGAAACAGTTTGGTTTTTAGATCCGATCGATGGAACATTAAACTTTGTGCTCCAGCAAGAGAGATTTGCGGTCATGCTTGCGGTATATGATCAAGGCATTGGCCAACAAGCCTACGTTTATGATGTTATGCAAGATAAATTGTATTGGGCAATTAAAGGGAAAGGTGTCCGTTGCAACGACCAACTGCTGCCGAAAATGCTTGATCGTGACTTGAAAGATGGTCTTTTCGCATCAAATAGTATGTTTTTAAATATGGAACAAGTCCATTTAAACGCAGAGATAACGAAGCTATCAATGGGTGTTCGAACAATTGGGTCAGCTGGGCTAGAAGCTGCAGAACTTGTAAAAGGGAATACAGTTGCTTATGTTTCGTATGGATTAAAACCATGGGATATAGCGCCTGGCTTGATGATGGTTCAAGAAAGTGGCGGAGTAGTGACAACATTCCATGGGGATGTCGTCAATCCGTTAAATGGAAGTCCTACGATTATGGGGACTCCTTCCGCGCAAAAGACAATTTCGTCTACCTTATAATTTTTTTGTAAAAACATTGTATTCACGTAGAAATACTGTTAAAATACCTAAGTTATTTTTTAGATGACTGTAGAAGGCATCAATTGAGGAGATTTGGATTAAAAATGAATTTAAGAAAAGATATTCGAAATATTGCGATTATTGCACACGTTGACCATGGGAAAACAACATTGGTTGACCAATTACTGAAACAATCAACAACTCTTGATGGACATAATGTGTTGGAAGACCGAGTAATGGATTCCGATGCAATCGAAAAAGAACGTGGCATTACCATTTTATCTAAAAATACGGCTGTCAATTATAAAGATGCAGTCGTTAATATTTTAGATACACCTGGGCACGCGGACTTTGGTGGTGAGGTTGAACGAATTTTAAAAATGGTTGACGGTGTTATTTTAGTCGTCGATGCTTTTGAAGGACCAATGCCTCAAACACGATTTGTTTTACAAAAAGCTTTAGAACAACAATTAAAACCCGTTGTTGTCGTTAATAAAATTGATAAACCAACTGCTGACCCTGAGAAAGTCGTTGACCAAGTCATTGACTTACTGATTGAATTAGATGCAGATGAGGATCAATTAGAATTTCCAGTTGTGTATACATCTGCTGTTAATGGAACAAGTAGCTATTCATCTGATCCAGCTGATCAAGAAGAAACAATGGCACCTGTCTTTGAAACAATTTTAAAAGAAATTCCTGCTCCAGTAGATAATACAGATGAACCACTACAATTCCAAGTTTCGTTACTTGATTACAATGATTATGTTGGACGAGTAGGTATCGGTAGAGTATTCCGTGGCGAAATTAATGTTGGAGATAGTGTGACTTTAAATAAATTAGATGGTTCAACAAAATCGTTCCGTGTGTCTAAATTATTTGGCTTTATCGGATTAGAGCGCGTGGAAATCCAAGGCGCTAAAGCGGGAGATATTGTGGCTGTTTCTGGATTTGAAGATATTTTCGTTGGTGAAACAGTTACTCCAACGGATCACTTAGAGCCTTTGGAACCTTTACACATTGATGAACCGACTTTACAGATGACTTTCTTAGTCAACAATTCACCTTTTGCTGGACGTGAAGGGAAATGGGTAACTTCAAGTAAAATTCAAGAACGTTTAGAAACTCAGTTACAGACGGATGTTTCTTTAAAAGTGGAACCCACTGAATCTCCAGATGCTTGGATCGTTTCTGGTCGTGGTGAACTTCATTTATCCATTTTAATTGAGAACATGCGTCGTGAAGGTTTCGAATTACAAGTCTCTCGACCTAAAGTTATTGTAAAAGAGATAGATGGTGTGGCTTGCGAACCATTTGAAACAGTTCAAATTGATACGCCTGAAGAATATATGGGAGCAGTTATTGAACGATTAAGTAATCGTAAAGCAGTTATGCAAGATATGGAACACAGTGGGAATGGACAAGTTCGTCTCCATTTCTTAGCACCATCTCGTGGTTTAATTGGCTTTACGAATGAATTTTTATCGATTACGCATGGCTATGGCATTATGAACCATTCATTCAGCGAGTATTTACCAGTGATTAAAGAAGAAATTACGGGTCGTCGTAATGGTTCATTGGTTTCAACAGATAATGGTCGAGTAACGACTTATAGTATTATGCATTTGGAAGACCGTGGAACAATTTTTGTAGAACCGGGTACAGAAGTGTACGAAGGAATGATTGTTGGTGAAAATAATCGAGACAATGATATCGCGATTAACTTAACGAAAGAAAAACAAAAAACAAATATTCGTTCAGCAAATAAAGATCAAACGAGTGTCATCAAAACACCGAAAATTTTGACGTTAGAAGAGTCATTGAATTTCCTTGCAGATGACGAATACTGTGAAGTGACTCCAGAATCGATTCGTTTGCGTAAAGTTATTTTAAATGCAAATCTACGAGACAAAGCGAAAAAGAATAAAGATAAATAATTCTTTTGACCAATTAAAGTTCAAAAAGAATGAACACACATGAATTCTTTTAGTAGGCTACAATGAATGATAGAAAAAATGAGTGTGATAATTATGGATAACGAATTACTAAATAATTCAGCCACCCAGTTACTCTTTGAGGAATCGGAGAAAATTTTGTTATTAATAGAAAATCAAAATGTAAATTGTATTTCTTGTCCAGTCTTTGAAGAAATCATGGATACCAAGTTATTTGGTTTTTCTGAGAAAGTAAATTTTGCAATTGACCTAGGTGTTGTAGATGAAGAAACTGGTCTTCGATTGCTAAACCATTTAGAGCGAGCAATGAACAAGGTCTATGAGCAAATGATGAAGAATAAATAGAATCAGTAAATACTCTTGGATTTTGAACGCTTGCTTTTGCAAGATTAATCAAATATTCAAGAGTTTTTTCTTATCTTTTGTTATAATGAAAAAAGATTAATGAAGGAATGAGCGATAAGAATGAATGAATTCAAAAATATTAATACAGCTTCTGATTTTGAAAATCGTACAGGTTTAATTGTTTGGTTAAATTCAAAGAGAAGTATCAAACGTTTAATGAATTATGGACTATTACATTATGTTTCGAAAAAAATGGATTATGCGATTATCTATGTGGATGAGAAGAAACGTGATGAAACGATTGAACGTTTAAAGAAAGAAAGATTTGTGAAAGCTGTTGAGATTTCTCAGTTGAGAGATTTACCGAGCGCATTTGATGATGTATTAACGGATATGCGTAGTGAAATTGAAGAGAAAAAGCGACAAGAAAAAATGGATGATTTAGAAAATGATCCGACTTTTAATGAGATGAAATGGTAAGGTGAGACGATGCGCGTAATTGCTGGTGAATATGGTGGACGACGACTCGAAAGTTTAGAGGGAAAAAATACTCGTCCGACAAGTGATAAATTAAAAGAAACACTTTTTAATATCATTGGTCCTTATTTTGATGGGGGACAGGTGTTGGATTTATATGCTGGAAGTGGTGGGTTAGGAATCGAAGCGGTATCTCGTGGAATGGATAAAGCTATCTTAGTCGATAAAAATAGAGCAGCAGTAAAAGTGATCACAAATAATGTGAAGGTAACAAAAGAAGAACAGAAATTTGATATTTTAAATAAGCCTGCTGATGTGGCATTGAATCAGTTGTCTAATCGACAAGAAAAATTTGCGCTCGTTTTTCTGGATCCACCTTATTCTGAACAAACGGTTGAAAAGGATCTACTTCTTTTAGGTGAATATGAT
This sequence comes from uncultured Carnobacteriaceae bacterium, assembly GCA_964612765.1. Taxonomy (GTDB): domain Bacteria; phylum Bacillota; class Bacilli; order Lactobacillales; family Carnobacteriaceae_A; genus Atopostipes. The sequence goes on along the minus strand of CAZTEC010000023.1, from coordinate 12,807 downwards.
TTGTTGTCAGAGGATAGCTTAGTGATTTGTGAAGTGAGTCGTTCAGTTACTCTTCCGGAGAATGTGGGGGATTTGTCTCTTCAAGATGAACGAAATTATGGAAAGACGTCTTTTTATTTTTATACGAATTAGATTGGAGAAGATAAGATGACAAAAGCGATCTATGCAGGGAGCTTTGATCCCTTTACGAATGGACATTTGGATATCGTGAATCGGGCATCAAAAATGTTTGATGAAGTGATAGTGGCTTTGGGCACGAACACGTCAAAAACATCTCTGTTTACAGCAGATGAAAAAGCGGAAGTGATTGGCCAAGTGTTAGCGGAGCAATCAAGACAAAACGTGAAAGTCATCCAATTTACGAATGCTTTGATTGTTGATTTAGCGAAAGAATTGGATGCTCAAGTGCTGATTCGGGGGTTGCGTTCATTTACGGATATGGAGTATGAAATGAATATTGCTTCAATGAATAAAACACAAGCCCCAGAAGTTGAAACAGTTTTTTTAATGGCGGACGAAAAGTACCGCTTTGTGAGTTCGACCTTAATTAAAGAAGTGGCACAGTTTGATGGGGATATTTCAGGCTTGGTTCCAGAAATAATTAAGGATAGAATCTTAGAGAAATACAACAAAAACTAATTGGAAGTAGGTAACACTATGAAGAAATTTTCATTATTTATTCAATCACTCTTGGTTATAGGAGCGATCTATCTATTCTTCTTTTTGCCTATTCCATTTTATTTGGAAGTTCCAGGGACGGCTTTTGGGTTAGACGATATGATTGAAGTAGACGGATCGGGTTCGGATTTGCCTGGCGACTTTTATATTACGACGGTAGGGATTCAGCAAGGTACTCCCTTTACTATCTTGACGAGTGTGCTGCCTTTTCGAGATTTAGTCTCTGAAAGAGAATTGTTTGGCGATATTGAAAATTATGAAGAATATGACGTGATCCAGCAATATTATATGGATAGTTCGATAAATACTGCCGTGCAAGTAGCGTTTGATTTTGCGAACCAGCCGTATGAGCTTGCTTATAATGGGGTGTATGTGTTACAGGTAATAGAAACATCTTCGTTTGCCGGTGTGCTAAAAGTTGGCGATACCGTAAAGGAAGTAGACGGCAATGCTTTTTCAAACTCACAGGATTTTATTGACCACATTGCAGATAAAGAAGTGGGCGATTCTGTACATATAGCATTTGAAAGAAACGGTGAAATGTTAGAAGCGACTGGCGAATTAATTGTCCTAGATTCCGGTGCACCAGGAATAGGGATTGGTTTAGTCGATAACACCTCGCTTGAAACTGAACCAGAGGTAGCGATTCATTCCGGTGAGATTGGTGGACCTTCTGCTGGTCTAATGTTTTCTTTACAAATTTATGAACAACTCACGGAGCAAAATTTACGAAAAGATTTTGATATTGCGGGAACGGGTACGATTTCTGCTGAAGGGGAAGTCGGTCGAATTGGCGGAATTGCTAAAAAAATAGTCGCAGCGGATGAATTGGATGTTGATTATTTTTTTGCGCCAGCTGATGAAGTTGATCCAACTATTCTAGCGTTATATCCGGAAACAAAATCAAATTACGAAGAAGCTTTAGATGCAGCGGAGGCCATTGGTACTGAGATGGAAATTATTCCAGTGAAAACATTCCAAGACGCTTTAGATTTTTTAGAAAATTTAGAATAGTGGACTTATCCGTTTTTCTTATTCATAATAGGTTGTTTTTACTTGTGCATTGCCTTCAAACAGTTTAAAATAGATTTACTTTGAAAGAGGAGGGGTCATCATGAACAACGGATTAAAACTATATGCGATGTATCTATTTCATAAAACCTCCTACTGTAAGATATCTTAAATATTTTAAGTTCTATATTCGTATAGCATTTAACGTACGCAATCTGTCTGAGGTCGGGTTGCGTTTTTTTAATGGAAAAAATAGAGAAGAGGAATTTGATCTTATGTTTGATGTAATAATTAAGTTAAAATCATTTTTTTATGCACATAAAAAAGACTATAGCATTTCTTTTATCACAATGATTGCTAGCAATCTCTTTAGTGTGTTTATGCCATTTTTAATCGGACAACTTGTTGACCAAATTGTCCGTAATGAATTGACGACAAATTCATTGATACAAATAGGTGGAGCGTACTTATTTAGCTTAATCACGGCTTATTTGCTTGATTTTGTGTGGTCTTATTATTTATTTACTGGTGCTGCTAAATTACAACGCAATACACGTGCGAATTTGATGAATCATTTTTTAAGTATGCGCGCACCATTTTTTGAGCGATATCGAGTCGGAGACTTGATGGCTCGATCCACTCAAGATGTGAGAGCGATGGCGGATACGGCAGGCTATGGCATGATGGTTTTGATGAATGCTTCTATCTATTTAACGACTATAATTGGGATGATGGGAGTTTCTATCTCATGGAACTTAACTATTTTTAGTTTATTGCCATTGATGATTTTGGCTTATGCATTTGATAAATTAGGAAATGAAGTAGAAGAAAGGTTTAGTATCGCTCAAGAATCTTTTTCGGAATTAAATAACGATGTCTTAGAAGTGGTCGATGGGTTACGTGTAATCAGAGCTTATGTAAAAGAAGAGGATTATGTCAATAAATTTCAATCTCAAACAGATAGTATGTTGAAAAAGAACAATCGCGTTGCGGATGTGAATGCGCTATTTATGCCAATTGTTAAAGCGGTGATGGGAATTAGTGCAGCGATATCATTTGGCTATGGTACGTATTTGGTTTACAACGGGGTATTGTCGGTCGGAAATATTGTCGCGTTCCAAATGTATTTAAATATGATTATTTGGCCGATTGTATCCATTGGTGAATTAACCAATGTCCTTCGACAAGGGAAATCAGCTATGACGCGTATTGAAGAAGTTTTAAATACAACAGATGAGATGGATCAGCACGGTGATAAATTATTATCTGGGAATTCAGATATTATAATGAATCAATTTAATTTTCAGTATCCTTCAAGTCATGAGCCTAACTTAACGAATATTCATCTAACGATTCCAAAAGGAAAAATGTTGGGGATAGTTGGGAAAACAGGTGCTGGAAAAACAACTTTACTGCGACAACTTCTCCTGCAATATCCTTTAGGAACTGGCGATTTTAAACATGGGGATGATCCAGTCATTGCCTATGATAGAAATGAATTACAACATTTAATGGGGTATGTACCGCAAGACCATATTTTATTTTCAAGAAGTGTGCGTGAGAATATTTTATTCGGAAAGCCGGATGCAACAGATGAGGAAATAGTAGCAAGTATTCGTGCGGCTGCTTTTGAGTCGGATTTAAAAAATATGAGTGAAGGTCTGGACACTTTGGTTGGTGAAAAAGGGGTATCGATATCTGGAGGGCAGAAGCAACGGATTTCTTTAGCTCGTGCTTTAATTAAAGATCCTGAAATTTTAATATTAGATGATGCCCTTTCTGCGGTGGACTCTAAGACCGAGCAAGCGATTATCTCAAATATTCGTGACATTCGTACAGATAAAACAACGCTTGTGGCAACTCATCGCCTTTCTGCCATCAAAGAAGCGGATGAAATTATTGTTCTCGATCAAGGTGAAATTGTTGAGCGAGGGACACATGAAAGTTTGGTCGCCTTAGAAGGTTGGTATTATGAACAATTTAAACGACAAGAATTAAAGGAGGGTGAAGGCGAATGAAAGTAGTCACACGGTTATTATCGTATATGAAATATGGGAAGTTGCATTTTATTGTTGGCTTCACCTTTTTGTTTCTTGCTGTTTTTGCAGATTTATCTGCGCCTTTAATTGCTCAGCGAATCATTGATGAGGTGATTACACCAGCGGCAGAAGAAGGCATTTTATTTTCCGATGCCTTGATGGGACTATTACTTACTTTCTTAGTATTAATGTTTGTTACAGCTATTTTGCGCTACGTTAGTTATTTAGTTTTGACCAAAGCAGCGAATAAAATTGTTAAAATTTTGCGTGATGAATCATACAGTCATTTGCAAACTTTACCGGTGAGTTATTTTGATAATTTGCCAGCAGGTAAAGTGGTCTCTCGAATTACGAATGATTCGGAAGTTCTAAGGCAGCAATTTTATGTGGCTACGATTAGTAACGTCATGTTAAATTTAGCTTATGTTGTTGGAACTTATACTGCCATTGCTCGTTTGCATCGAGGATTAGGCTTGACCTTGTTGCTTTTATTGCCTTTGATGTATATGTGGCATAAGTTTTATAGTACACGTGCGGGCCGTCTAAGTCGAAAAGAACGTGAATTGAATAGTGAAATTAATGCTGTAATCAATGAGTCCGTGCAAGGAATGTCGATCATTCAAGTTTTTCAACAAGAGAACAAAATTAAAAAAGAATTTGATGCTATCAATAAAGATTGGTTTGAAACCGAAAGAAAATATGTGATTCTCGATTCAGCATTTCAATTTACTCTAGGGGCGTTACTTCGTCACATGGCCTTACTTTTGACCATGGTCTATTTTGCAACTCAACATTTAAATGGCGTCTTAGGTATTTCTATCGGAACTCTTTATGTATTTGGTGATTATATCACTCGTTTATTTGACCCTATTCAAGGAATTATTCAGCAAATGACATTTGTTCAGCAAGCGATTGCGGCAGGGGAACGAGTTTTTGAGTTAATGGATACGCCGAGCGAAGAAACGACAGGAGAAACTTTGGCAATGAATCAAGGGGAAGTTTCTTTTAATCATGTGACTTTTGGATACAACGAAGATACGATGGTGCTAAATGATATTCACTTCACTGCAAAGCCTGGAGAAACAGTCGCTTTAGTCGGTCATACAGGTTCAGGGAAAAGTTCGATTATGAATTTGTTGTTCCGTTTTTATGATCCAAGTCGAGGCGAAATTTTAATTGATGGTCAGGATACACGGAAAGCTTCTCGACAAAGTGTGCGTAAAAATATGGGGATTGTTTTACAAGATCCGTTTTTATTTACAGGAACCATCTATAGTAATATTACGTTGGACAATCCGGAAATTTCAGAAGAGAAAGCCATCGCAGCCATGGTCGAAGTGGGTGGTGAAGAAATGTTGAACCATTTTGAAAAAGGGATTCATGAACCGGTAGTTGAAAAAGGTGGCACTTTAAGTTCTGGTCAACGACAATTAATTTCGTTTGCTCGTGCTTTAGCACATGACCCAAAAATTTTAATCTTGGATGAGGCAACGTCTTCCATTGATACTGAAACGGAAGAGTTAATTCAAAATGCGATGGATGTGTTAAAAGAAGGGCGAACGACTTTTATCATCGCGCATCGTCTGTCTACTATTCAACATGCCAATCAAATTTTAGTTTTATCGCAAGGAGAAATTGTTGAACAAGGAACGCATCAACAATTATTATCAGTGGATGGTCATTATGCAGAAATGGTTCGAATGCAAAAAGAATCAACCGTTCAATTTTCATAAAGAAAAGCGATCAGGACTTGGAAGCTAGACAATGAATGCAGACTTATAATCCCTTATATCATAAGAAAAGCGGACAAGTCCGTTCAATTTTTAATTCCTTATATCGTAAGAAATACTATTGGAAAATTTATTTTTTGGTGTCAGTAAATGTATTTAAACATTTATTGGCACCATTTTTTAATGAGAAATCACGGGAATTCAACTTTTTTTCAACTTTTTAAAACTTTTTTCGCGGAAAACGAAAATTTATGCATACTATATATATAAGAGCTATTTTTAGTAGGTGAGTAAATTGGAAAAAGTGAAAGAGTATTTTGAGCATTATTCGGTCATTCGTTTTATCATACTTGGTGTCTTAGCCCTTCTATTATTTTTGGGTTATTTTATGGGACAATATTTTAGCGAAAAGGACGAAGAAGCTCCTAGTTCTGAGTTAATCGAAGAGTTGATGGCAGAGAAATCAAGCGATACACAAGAAGACTCTGTCGTCGATTTCATCGAGCAAGAAGGGGGCGAAACGCCACAACCTCAAATTATGATGGTGGACATCAAGGGGGAAGTGCAACTGCCTGGAGTTTATCAAGTTGAGGCAACGAATCGAATTATTGATGTCATTGAAAAAGCGGGTGGGTTGACACAAGAAGCAGAAACAAAGGATGTCAATTTTGCCCAATTGATTTCAGACCAAATGGTGATTTATATTCCGAAAATTGGTGAAGAAATTGAACAAACGGATAATCATTTAATCGTTGACCCTGAAAATGCAAACGCAGAAAGTGCGCAAGTGAATATAAATTCGGCAGATAAAAATGGTTTAATGACATTAACTGGAATCGGTCCAGCAAAAGCGGACAGCATTATTGCTTATCGCGAAGAATATGGTTCCTTTCAATCCATTGATGAGTTGAAAAATGTTTCGGGTATTGGGGAAGCGACATTTAATAACCTAAAAGATTTTATTACGGTTCAACCCTAATCTTTTCAAAATGAAAATTGATTCGCGAAATAACGTTTAGTATAATTTGTCTATTCATTGAATACAATCAAACAGAAATATTTTGGAGGGTTTATGATGACAAAACGAATTCCTTGGAATCAATATTTTATGGCACAAAGTTTACTTCTCTCTACACGTAGTACATGTACTCGCTTAGCAGTCGGAGCAACCGTTGTAAGAAATAAACGCGTTATTTCTGGTGGCTATAATGGTTCGGTCAGCGGAGATGTTCATTGTTCCGATGCGGGTTGTAAAGTTATTGACGGACATTGTGTTCGAACAGTTCACGCAGAAGCAAATGCCATTTTACAATGTGCGAAGTTTGGTGCGTCAACTGAAGGAGCCGATATTTATGTTTCTTATTTCCCTTGTCTGCAATGTACGAAAATGATTATACAAGCAGGCATTTCAAATATTTATTATTTACATGACTACAACAATAGCGAATATGCAAAAGAATTAATCGATCATGCGGGGATTACAACCGTAAAAGTCGACATGCCGGATGATTTTTTCCAAAACGTGCATGTAGATTTTTTGAAAAAATAAAAATAAATGAGGGATGCGAATGCGAAATGTTTTATGGGTATTTCCAGCAGTGGCCTGTGTCTTACTCGCACTAACTTTTTTAACGAACTATTTTATTATTGGGCTCTTTTTATTTAGCATCTGGCTTATTCGCATCTTTTTTTTAAACCATCAACAAACATTCACAATGACAATGATTCTTTCATTCTTTTTTGTGGGCATTCTTTTCGTCCAACAGTTTTTAAATCAAACGATATTAAATGAGGAGATGACAGAGTTTCTTGTATATCCCAAGATAACAACGGTAGAAGTGGATGGCGATCGCCTGACATTCGAAGGCGAAATTTATATTGAGGATGAATTTGAACGAGTGAAAATCAACCACGTGATTCGTTCGGAAGAAGAGAAAGATAAATGGCAAAAACATTTCCCGGCAGAGTATTTGTATATTTCGGGTGAACTTAAAGAGCCCGCTAGCCAATCAAACTTTTACCAGTTTGATTATAAAAAATATTTAAATCGGCAATCCATTCATTGGCAGTTATACTCAGAGGAAATAAATCCTGTGTTGTCGACGACTCTGCAAAAGCCAGCCATTTATTGGTTTGAAGACATGCGTCATCAAATATTAGTTTATATAGAAGAGACATTTCTGCCAAAGATTGCGAGTTATTTGAAAGTTTTATTTTTTGCGGATAGTCGAAGCATGGAAGAACAGATTTTAGACAATTATCGTTCCATTGGTGTTATTCATTTATTTAGTATTTCAGGGTTTCATATTACATATTTGGTGTCATTAATTCGGAAAATGTTACTGAGAATGGGTGTGAGCCATGAACGAACGCATTTATTTATTTTATTTATGCTTCCTTTTTACGGTATTCTGACAGGATTTGGCGTCAGTGTCTTTCGGGCAATATGTCAAACCTTAATTCTGACACTAGGTAAACTGGCAAAAAAAGATATTCGGACGATTGATGCTTGGTCTCTCACGATGTTACTTGCATTATTTATTCGACCTGCTATTGTGTATGACATTGCTTTCCAATTGAGTTATTTGTTGAGTGGACTATTTATTCTGCTAGGGTATCAACAATGGCTACGCGATTTACATCCGATTGTTCATTCATTTATTTTATCTTTCTTAAGTGGCTTAGTGAGTTTGCCTATTCTAGCGCAACATTTTTATGAAGTATCTTGGGTCACGGCTTTTGCAAACATGCTCTTTTTACCCTTGTTTTCAAAGCTTTTATTTCCAGGCTTGTTCTTTTTATTTTTGTTGTCGCCGATTTTAAAACGTACAGGGGCGTTCTCGTTATTTTCTCTAGTCTTTCAATTCTTTATTTCTACAATAGAAGAATTTTTGACCGGGTTAAATCAAGCCTTTGATTTTAAATTAGTGATTGGACATTTACCTATAGCCATATTATTGCTGTTGGTACTCTCTATTTTTCACCTCATTATTCAAGTTGAAAAGAAACAGTTTCCTAAATGGCCGATGCTTTTGTCCTTGCTGTTGTCATTATTTTATTATCAACTCTCGCCAATTGGCTACGTCTTGATGTTGGATGTGGGACAAGGGGATTCGATTGTAATTAAAGAACCCTATAATAATGCGGTAAGTATGATTGATACCGGTGGACAATTAAAGTGGGGCGTAGAAGAAGAATGGCAGAAGCGGGAAAATGAATTTACGATTGGGGAAAATATAACGACGCCTTCTCTTCAAGCGTTAGGCATTTCGACAATTGAACATTTATATTTAACACATGCGGATATCGATCATACAGGAGAAATTCAAAATATCGGAGAGAATTTACAGATTAATACGATCCTTTCGACACGCGCTACATTAGTAGAAGAACAAGTAGCTCAACAATTACTAGCTTTACCCGATTCGAAAATTGTTGAACTCGAACCACCTGATGTACTGAAACAATTGATCAATGAATGGCTTATTTTATATCCGACGAATTCTAATGTAACGAATAATAATCAATCACTCGTATTATATGTTAAACTAGGAAAGGATGATTGGTTATTTACAGGAGATTTGGAAGTTGAAGGGGAGCGAGAATTGATTCAAAAATTTCCAGGGTTACGCGCAGATTTTTTAAAAATCGGTCATCATGGCAGTCTTACTTCAACTTCGGAAGCATTTATTGAACACATCAATCCTCAATACGCATTGATTTCAGTTGGGGAAAATAATTCTTTTGGTCATCCCACTAAAGAAGTGGTTGATCGATTAGATACCAAAAATATTAAGAGACTATCAACTGCTGAGTCGGGCGCAATTATGGTGAAATATGTTAAGCTACCCTTTATCGATTATTGGTGGTCCAAAATTGAAACAGTAAACTAAAGATTAGGTGAAAAAATGAAGAATATTCAAAGTGAATTAGCAAAGATTCGATCCGGGCAATTTGCTCCCATTTATTTGGTTCTAGGGGAAGAGCGATATTTTATCGAACGTATCCGAGAAGAAATCATCGATGTGGCTTTAGATGAAGAGTCGATGGATTTAAATTTTTCAAGTTTTGACATGGAAGAACACTCTTTAAGTGATGCGCTATACGAAGCTTCTTCTTTCCCGTTTTTCGGAGACAAAAAAGTAGTATTTGTGAACAATCCTTTTTTCTTAACCGGACAACGAGTGAAAAATGTTCCAGACCATAACGTAACAGAGTTAGAAGAATACATAAATAATCCCGCTGATTTTACGATCCTTGTTTTATTTGCGCCATACGAAAAGTTAGACCGAAGAAAGAAAATTACAAAATTACTTGAAAAAGAAGCTCAAGTTATCGATGTATCTTCGCCTTACCCGAATGAAGTAAATCGTTATGTCAAAGAAGTGGTGAAAGAGCAGGGGTATCAATTTACAGATGGCGCATTTCAACTGTTTACAGAACGAACAGATGGCAAATTGACACACATGATGCATGAGCTGGACAAATTATTTTTATATGATTCGGATGCGAAACGAATTACGAAAGAGTCCGTCCAACAACTCGTACCAAAGTCATTGGAACAAAATGTGTTTGAATTAAACACACTGGTTTTAAATCAACAGGTAGAAGCTTCGGTTGAAGCTTACCAAGATTTACTGGTTCAAAAAGAAGAACCCATTAAAATTGTCGCTTTATTAATTTCGCAGTTCCGTCTGTTGCTTCAAGTGAAAATTTTAAATCGCCAAGGCTATGCTCAAGGAGATATTGCCAAAGTTTTGAAGGTTCATCCCTATCGGATAAAATTAGCGTTGCAAAATATCAATCGCTACAAACAACAACTCTTATCGGAAGCCTTGGATTATTTAATCGATGCCGATTATAAAATGAAAACAGGACAAATTAATCAAGAACTACAAGTCGAATTATTTATTTTGCGATTTGCCCAACAAAGTAAAGTGCTCGCCTAGTGACATGGGACAAAGAATAAAAATGCTCAGCAAAGATTGCTTTTTTGTTAAAAATTTTGTATACTAGACAATGTTAAAAATATTCGGTGAGAATATGATTTACTTAAATAACAATATGTAATGAGTTTTAAGAAAAGGAGTGTACTATTCATGGCAAATTCAGAACAAGCAATTAAACGTGTACGTCAAAACGATGCAATTCGTGCTCGCCAAAAAGGTCAAGCAACTCAAGTTCGTACAGCAATTAAAAATACATTAAACGCTTTTGAGGAAAATGCAGACAATGCACAAGAATTATTAAACGATACATTAGGTTTAATCGATTCTGCAGCAAGCAAAGGTTTAATCCACAAAAATAAAGCGGCTAGAGAAAAATCTCGTTTACAAACTTTAGCAAACAAATAATTTTATACTTGTAAAAAAGCTCTTCTAGTAATTGTTCGTATCATTTTTGATGACCAGACAAACGACTAGAGGGCTTTTTTGTATGTGTAATGTTATAATTTAGCTAACGAATGATTAGAAAGGAACTGACAATGAAAGAAGCAAAATTTAAGTTGCATTCACCTTATAAACCAAGTGGCGATCAACCGGAAGCTATCCGCGATATTGTCGAAGGATTGAACCAAGGGGAGAAAGAAATTACGTTGCTTGGGGCAACAGGTACGGGGAAAACTTTTACAATGTCTAACGTCATTGCAGAAGTGAATAAGCCAACTTTGGTTATTGCGCATAATAAAACATTGGCTGGACAATTATATTCAGAATTCAAAGAATTTTTTCCGGAAAATGCGGTTGAATATTTTGTCAGTTACTATGATTATTATCAACCCGAAGCCTATGTCCCTTCTACAGATACTTTTATTGAAAAAGATGCAAGTGTGAATGATGAAATCGATAAGTTGCGTCATTCGGCAACAAGTTCTTTAATTGAACGAAGGGATACCATTGTTGTAGCTTCCGTTTCATGTATTTATGGTTTAGTCAATCCGGAAGATTATAAAGACCATGTGAAGTCCTTACGAACGGGAATGGAAATAAGCCGAGATGAATTGTTGCATCTGCTTGTAGATATGCAGTTTGAACGCAATGATATTGATTTTCAACGTGGATGTTTTCGTGTGCGAGGTGATGTCGTTGAAATTTTCTTGCCTTCTCGTGGAGAAGCAACGGTTCGTGTTGAATTTTTTGGGGATGAAATTGATCGTATTCGTGAGATTGACGCTTTGACGGGTGAAATTTTAGCTGAGGTTGATTATGTCGCTATTTTTCCTGCCACTCACTTCGTTTCTACGGATGAACAAAATCGGGTGGCGATGACTTCCATTGCGGAAGAACTGGAAGATCGCTTAGAAGTTTTACGAAGAGAGAATAAATTATTAGAAGCCCAACGTTTAGAACAACGAACCAATTATGACTTAGAAATGCTATTGGAAATGGGTTACATGTCAGGAATTGAAAACTATTCGAGACATTTGGACGGTCGTAAACCGGGTGAGCCACCGTACACTTTACTTGATTTCTTTCCGTCAGATTCTTTATTTATTGTCGATGAGTCGCACATGACCATGCCCCAAATCAGAGGGATGTATAAAGGGGACCGCTCACGTAAAGAAATGTTAGTGGAACACGGTTTTCGTCTGCCGAGTGCTTTGGACAACCGACCATTAACAATTGAGGAATTTGAAGAACGCGTTCCACAAATCACCTACGTTTCGGCTACACCTGCGGATTATGAAAAAGAACGATCGGCTCGAGTGGCGGAACAAATTATTCGACCGACTGGCTTACTGGATCCTCTGGTTGAAGTTCGACCCATTGAAGGGCAGATCGATGATTTAATTCATGAAATCAATTTACGCGTTGAAAGAAATGAACGTGTCTTTATTACGACATTGACGAAAAAAATGTCGGAAGATTTAACGGACTACTTTAAAGAAATTGGAATAAAAGTAGAGTATTTGCATAGCGATGTCAAAACATTAGAACGAACAGAAATTATTCGGAATTTAAGAATGGGCGAGTTCGATGTGCTTATTGGGATCAATTTATTACGAGAAGGACTCGATGTGCCAGAAGTTTCTTTAGTCGCTATATTAGATGCAGATAAAGAAGGGTTCTTGAGAAATGAAACGTCTTTAGTTCAAACAATTGGTCGAGCTGCTCGAAATTCTAACGGACAGGTTCTTATGTACGCGGATGAAATTACGCGTTCAATGCGTTTTGCCATTGATGAAACGCAAAGACGACGTGCCATTCAAGAAGAATATAACGAGAAACATGGCATTGTTCCGACAACGATTCGCAAAGAAGTTCGTGACTTAATCAGTATTTCTACGATTGTAGAAGATATGGATGCAGACTTCTCCATCGAAAATATTAGTAAATTAACGCGCGCAG
>CAZTEC010000022.1:0-18452 GCA_964612765.1 uncultured Carnobacteriaceae bacterium | reverse complement strand
GGACTCGTCCGCTCGCGTAAATACCCAGCAGGTTATCAAGCGAAGGGCTTGCAGATTGGCGAGAAGTATACAAGAAAAGATGCCGTCCGTTTGCTGTTGTGGGAGAACGATGAAAGTTCAACCGTTTATGGCTACCGCACCAAATATCAAACGACACCAATTTTTATCACGTACCATAAGAGTGAAGATATTAGTGAGACAACGAAGTATGAAGATACTTTTATCAATGAACATTTGCTGCATTGGTACACACGCTCGAATTTAAAAACGACATCAAAAGAAGTGGTTGAGATTATGGAGTCTGAAGAGCGACAGAATGCCCTTCATCTATTTGTCAAAAGAGAAGATAATGAAGGAACTGATTTTTATTACCTGGGTGAAATGACTTACAATGAAGGATCTGCTCGTGATCATGAAATTGGCGAAGTAGGGAATACGACACCAGTTGTCACCATGGACCTTACCTTAAAGGAGCCTATGTCGTATGAGTTATTTAATTATTTAGTTCGAGAAGATTAATATTTAAGATATATCCCCGTTATCTTACCAAGTGACGTATTATTTTTACTCTACTCGACACCGTAGCGCCAAAAAAAATAATAGTCGCAATAAAAAACGCGATGGAACAATCATTTCTGTTTGTCTCATCGCGTTCTTTCTATTTGAACTTAACGTAGCATCGTTTTTAATTTTTCTACGGCTGGTATATCGACCGGTGCCCACTCAACCGAGTCTAATGTTGAACGGTCTAACCATTTTTGGTCACTGTGTTCTTTAAGAACCAGTTCGCCAGAAATAATTTCTGCAGTGTACACTCTCAACGTCACTTGGCCAAAAGAATACGTATAGACGCCTTCTTCAACGTAGTCGAGAATTTGAATGTCAACATTTAGTTCTTCTTTGATTTCTCTAATTAATGCCGTTTCATCCGTTTCACCGGTTTCAATTTTTCCACCGGGGAATTCCCATAAGCCAGGTAAACTCATTTGTTGACTGCGCTGCATGGTCAGGACCTCACCATTTTCTAAAATGGCAGCTCCAACAACTTCGATTTTCTTCATTTAACTAAACCCCTTCAACGAATAATTAGAGCAGAATAAATAAGAAAGTTGAAATAATAATACCTGCAATAAATGATTCACTTCTACTGTCCTCTTCATTAGGCAATTCATGTTTAAAGACATTCAGGATCATAGCTCCTGTCAAAAATGCTTCAATTAAAACGAGAATAACATCTGAAATATTGAAGAAATATGCAATAAAGTACCCAATGAACAAACCAAGAGCGATTGGATAGCGTGCTTGTTTATCGTATTTCTCTGGGAAGATATGATAAACGCCCCATTTGATCGTAATAAAATGTAACAAGTATGCAAATAAATAAATCAGTTGATAGGAAATATCATTTAGATTGTATGAACCTACAACATAACCAATTAATATACTATATAGTGAAACGAAAAGAATGTTTGTCCAGTAATAATAAAGCTCATAATTTGTTGTGTAACTCTCTGTTGGTAATTCTGTCGTATGCGATAAAATACGTTCAAACATATAAAAGAATACAAAACCAGTTAAAGCGACTAAATAAATGGCATATTTATGACCAAAAAATGATGTTGCGCTAAATGCATGTTGTAGGACATGTTGACCATGTGCGAGTTGAGGCAACATATGAATAAAAACATATACTGTACCAACACCTGCCGCAAATGATGTTAACTTTGCTGCATTTAACTGACGTAACACTCGAAAATTTACGAGATAAACCATACTGAACATGACGACTGAAACAAAACCTAATGCTAAAGAAACCATTGTCTGCTTGCTCCCACCTTAATTAATTTTGAAAATGAATGAATACTTCTCTCAATATAAAATAGGAGATAGTCGAAACAACATAGCCTATAATTGCGGGTGTTTCTAATAAGAAATAAATCGCTAAAAGCATAACCCCAGACGTGATGGCCAACATGACCCAGCCTTCTTTCGTTTTGAGGTTGATATTTTCTTTTAAAACAATGCCTCCGACAATAAAGCCCCAACCGAAGCTCGTTGAGAAGCTGAACGTTAAAATACCAATCACTGCAAGAACTGCTCGAATGATACTTTCTTGTTTAAAACGTGTTCTAATTTGTTTCATGGTTGTCTCCTTTCTTTATTTGTGAAAATAATCATTTAAGATTCATTTACTAGTGTATCATATTTCATCGAATATAAAAAGGGGAGACTCGTTTACGTAAGGGTTTTCAACCCGATTTTTCTACAGAAATTTGCGAATGTTCAAACTGAAAGCCCAAATTTTCGTATAGCATTCTTGGAGAATCTTCCGCATCCGCAACAATTAATACGGGTTTATTTTTATTTGTAGTGATTTTCATCACATGATGAAGGAGTGAAGTAGCAATACCTTGACCTCTATAATTCTCAGTGGTCAGAACATTATCAATTTGGAAATAATTCGTTGATTCAATAAGTACAAGTGATCCCACTGGCTGTTCATCTATATAACCAACGATAAAACAGACATGGTCAAATGTCGTTTGATACACATAAAGAGATTTTCGAAATTCTTGAAAATCAACACCATGTTTTAAATCTTCTTCTGCATTCAACGTGAGGAAATCTTCCACTAATTCGCCAGTGAATGACTTAATCACTAATTTGTCATGGACAGATTTTGTCTTGAAAGACTTTGGTTGAATCGAATAAAGATTTTGCATCCCGATTTTATAGTTTTGTTCATCCAAATAGGAAAGAAGCTCAGGAAATAGCCCGACATCTTCGGGCCAGAGAAACTTTAAGTGCTGTTGATTATTTTCAATTTTAAAGCCTTCTTGCATTTCCTCAAGCAATTTAAATTCTTCGATAGTCGGTGAAAATTTTAATTCCATCACATTCGCGTCATGAAAATTTTTGAGTGTGGGGTTGATATACTGTGTAAAAAGTTCGTTGTTATAGTCGATTGTTCTGAAGTTTTCTGTGTTTTTAAAGGTAGGTTTCATTTGCTTGGTCCTCTTACTATATATTTCAGTCATTCTATCATTAGACGCAAAAAAAGGGCAACGATAATTCATGAAATAGTATAAATAGTGACTGAACAAGTGTCTATTATTCATTACAAACTTTACATTATTGAAATATACATATATTTTTTATTGTGAAAAAATGGTAATATGATGTAGAAAAGGTCATGTTTAAGTCTTTAGTATTGTGAAAAGACTTTTGTTTATCATTATAATTTATTTATTAAATTACAGTTCAATGACAAATGTCTAAAAACCATTGGCAAGTTCAAAATTTGTTGTTACTATACGTGTAGATTTTGATTCGGATACAGATTTCATATTCATCCACTCAAATTCACAACCACGTAGAGGAGCAATCAGATTGAACAAACGTAAGCTAGTTACAGTTCTTTCTTCTACAGCAATTTTACTTTCAATACATTCTATAGCACCATCTGCAAGTGCTAATTCCCAAACATTAAATGATTTAGAACAGCAAAGAAAAGAATTACAACAAGAACAAAGTAATCTGAATAGTAATATCGGCGTAGTCGAAGTTGAAATGGACTCGCTCAATGCTGAACGAAAACAATTAAATCAAGACATTGCAGAGATTCAAGAAAATATTGCAATAATTATTGCACAAATTGGGGAACAAGAATTAGAAATTGCTCGTTTAGAAGAAGAAATTAATAAACTAAATAATGAAATTGAAATTCTACAAGAAAATATCTCTCGAAGAAATGCGGCATTAGCCGAACAAGCTCGAGGTGTTCAGACGGCTGGATCTCCAGATAACATCATTGATATCATTTTGACTGCGGAAAGTTTAACAGAAATCATTGGTAAAATGGAAGTAATAAGCACGGTCGTACGCAATAATAATAATATTATGGAAGAGCAAATCCGCGATCGTAAAGCGGTTGAAGCTGCTCGTGAAGAAGTTGATCAAGCACGTGAAGAATCAAACCGTGTGAAAGAAGAAATGGAAGCTAATCGTAATCAATTAGTTTCTCAAAAAGCAGCTCTTGACGAAAAAGTTCGTATTGTTTCAGAAAAATTTGAGCTTTCAAGTAGCGAGAGAGATGCATTGCTTTCACAACAACGTGAAGTAGCTGCACAAACAGAAAAAATTAATCAACAAGTCGAAGCTGAAAAAGCACGTATTGCAGCTGAAAAAGCAGCGAAAGAAAAAGCTGAAAGAGAAGCAAGAGAACGTGCTGCAAGAGAAGAAGCTGCAAGAAAAGCAGCGGCAGTTCAAGTTTCAAGTTCTAATCAGTCAAGTTCGTCATCTTCCTCTTCAAGTTCAAACAATAGCGGATGGGTGAGACCTTCTTATGGTTATGTCACTTCAGAATATGGCTATCGTATTGACCCAATCAGTGGATATACTCGTTTGCACGGAGGAATTGATATTGGCGGTGGCGGACCAATTGTTGCGGCTAAAAGTGGTACAGTAACAATAGCAGGTTGGCATTACCAATATGGAAATTATGTGAAAATCTCTCATGGCGGTGGCGTTGATACATTATATGCCCACTTACAATCAGATATGAGAGTTTCACCAGGTCAGTCTGTTTCAGCTGGTCAACGTATTGGAACAATGGGTACAACAGGTTATTCAACAGGTGTGCATTTACATTTTGAAGTTTTTGTAAATGGTGCAAAAGTAAATCCAAGAAATTACGTAAGTTTTTAATTCTATATTCTTATAATAAAACACATTGGTCACAAAAGGCTGGTGTGTTTTTTTAATGCATTCAGTGATTAAAAAAGGTATGATACTAATGTAAATAAAATTTGAGGTGAGAAGATGCACCAAATAACATCCGTTAATAATAAACAAGTAAAACAGTGGCGCAAGTTAAAAACGTCAAAAGAAAGAAAAAAGCAAGGTACTTATCTAGTAGAAGGTTACCATCTAGTAGAAGAAGCACTAAACTTTGATGAAGCAAATATTCGATTTGTGATGGTACGTGAAGATTTAATCGAAAGGGAAGAGATTCTTCTATTAAATATACCAGAGGATAAACTGATACTAATTAATTTAAATATTTCTGAAGAATTGAGTCAGACAGAAACGAATCCGGGTGTTTACGCCGAAGTAAACATGGTTAAAAATGAATTTCCATCAGAAATAACAGGACCACTTCTACTGCTTGACCGCATTCAAGATCCAGGTAATGTAGGAACAATGATACGAACTGCGGATGCTGCTGGTTTCCAAGGCGTGCTTTTAGGAAAAGGGACGGTTGATTTATACAATATCAAAACTTTGCGCGGTGCGCAGGGCAGTCATTTTCACTTAGATATTTATGAAGGAGAAATTCTTTCATTTATAAAACAATGCCAAGAAAATAATTATCCAGTACTCGGAACAGCGCTAAATGAAAAAGCAAAATCGTATAAAGAAATAAAAATGGATCAACCATTTGCCTTAATTATGGGGAATGAAGGGGAAGGAATCAGCGATGAAGTCATCGAGCATTTGGATGAAAATGTATTTATTCCGATGAAAGGGCAAGCTGAATCGTTAAATGTTGCGATTGCTGCAAGTATTTTAATGTTTCATTTTAATTAGAGCATAGTCTATAAATAGAAAAGGAGTTTACAAGCATGAAAAAACTTATTTATATCCACCAACCGTTACTTCCAAAACATGTTGAAGAGCTAAAAACATTGGCATCAGAATATGAAGTGGTTGAATCGTTAGAGGGCGTTGATGCCAATCAAATCGAAATTATTGTTGGCTGGTCAGATGAATTACTTTCGATTGTTGAACATGACGATAGCCAAGTAAAATGGGTACAATTCTTTTATGCGGGTGTGAATAAACTGCCTTTAAATTTATTTGAAGAAAAAGGAATACTCCTAACCAATGGGAGTGGAATCAATGCTCATAGTGTCAGTGAATTAGCGATGGGGTTATTATTAGGATTATCTAGAAAAATCGTGCAATCGACTAAGAATCAAGCTGAAAAAAAATGGGAGCGAAAAGGTTTTTACTTTGAGTTAGCGAATAAAACGATGGTGATTGTCGGTACAGGTCAAATTGGTGTCCAATTAGGAAAAGTGGCACAAGCTTTTGGCATGCATACGATTGGCATTAATCGAAGCGGGCGAAAGGTTGAGCACATGAATGAACAATTCACCATCGACGAATTACCTGAAGTTCTGCATAAAGGGGATGTCGTTGTAAATATTCTCCCGTTGACAATAGAAACGGAACAATATTATGACAAAGCGCTCTTTTCTAAAATGAAAGATGGCGTCACCTTTATTAATGTGGGTCGTGGAGAATCTGTAGTAAGTGCAGATTTGATTGATGCATTGGATAGTGGAAAAATTAGTCGAGCAGGACTAGATGTGTTTGAAGTAGAACCATTACCTATGAATGATCCATTCTGGGAACATGAAAATGTTTTGGTGACCCCACACATCGCTGGGCAAGTTGGAGACTATTCAGAATTTATTTATCCGATTTTTAAAGAGAATTTATTGGCATTTCAAAAAGGAGAAGAATTGCCTGTAAATCGAATCGAACTTCAAAGGGGGTATTAATTAGGTGTCTGTTTGATGACAAAACATTAAGAAATGTTTAAGCTTTGATTAAATCGTGTAAACTTTCATTAAAAACCTTTTGTTTTCGATTGTATTTCTGTATAATAACAACTGTTATCGAAAGAAAATTCATTTTTGATAATGTTTTATTGAACACACAACCATTTAAAAGGAGAATGTAGATGGAGTTCGTTCGTGAAACTTGGGAAAAAGATACAGAATATATGAATATCATAAAAGATTTATTAGAAAATAAAGACCTTTTAAAATTAGATGAAATTACACATCACCATTACACTACACGTTTACTTCATAGTTTATTTGTTTCTTATGTGAGTTATAGAATCGCAAAAGCAAGAAATTTAGATTATGTTTCTACCGCAAGAGCTGGTTTACTTCATGACTTCTTTTTAGAAGATCGTGCGGGTATCGAAAGCCTTGGTATGGGTTCACATAATTTCGCGCATCCTAAAATTGCGCTAAAAAATGCGAGAAAAATTACAGACATTAATGATCTAGAAGCAGATATTATTTTGAAGCATATGTTTTTATGTACAACAGGATGTGGTGTTCCTCGATTTAAAGAAAGCATGATTGTGTCGATGGTCGATAAATACTGTGCCATTTCGGAGGTTTCTAAACCGACTCGTTCGTGGTTTAGACAAAGATACTCCATGTTACAATCGATTGTTTCATACTCATAATATTCAAAACGAACCTTGTGTCGATTCGGCATGAGGTTTTATTTTGTTTAAAAAAGGAAGAAATCGGCGTGCCGATTTCGACCAAATAAGGTTTTCATTGTCAAAATCTTTTGATCATAAATTTTATTCTAAATTTATCTGTTCACTTTCTTGAAAGTGCTCCATTCTGGATTACCCCCAACGAAATCTGCAATTTTTGGTTGAGGGTAACGTGATTATTATTCGGCAAAAATGAGCGACCTTAAAAAGATGTAAAAAAAATTTCGTAAGCGCAAAATGTTTTATTTAGAGCTTGTCTTGATGGGCAGTCCATTTTTGCCTCGAAGCAAAAATGTTCATTTGGGAGAGAGTGCCAAGCAGGAAAAAAGGTAATCGACCAAAGTGGACAGAAAACACGAGTTTACTTGGACCGATATTGTTAAAAAAGACACGCCATTTGGTAGGATAAGCTAGAAAAAAATTTAATAACTTCCTTTAACCTTGAAATATGAATATTTCAGGTTAAAGGAAGTTTGTTTATCTAAAATAATAATCTGTGGAATACTTAAATGATAAAAAGTTTAATCACGCAGTTAATTTAGCCATTAGCTTGAAGAAAATTTCTTTTGCTTTGATATTCTTTTTTGATTCGCATATAATCAGGGAGTATGAACATCTATAATTATCAACAAGTTTTTGAAGGAGATGTAATGATGGCCGAGAACAATCCAACGATTGAACAATATTTTGAAGAGTTATTTGAAGCAGTGGGAAATAATGATCGTGAATTATTTAGAGAAATCTTTTTATCCTTACACGAACGAGATCAACAAGAATTGTTTCATTTGTTATACCCTGATAAGAAACGAAAAATTGCTGAATTTCTATCGTCAACAGAATTTGCAGAGATTTTTGAGTGGATGGATTTAGAGAATCAAGAAGCAGCGGTTACTTATTTACCAGAAGAATATATTGTATCGGTTTTTAATTATTTACCAACAGATACCCTAGCCGCATTTGTATTCTCTACACAAAATGAGCAAGTAGAAGCACTTGTTAAAAAAATGGATGTTGAAGAACAACGTCGCCTTCAAGAAGTGTTGTCTTACGAAAAAGAGACAGCGGGTTCGATTATGACGAAAGAGTACTTCGTTATTCACGAAGAAGATACGCCAGAAACAGTTGTAAAAAATATTCGTACGTTTGGTGAACGTGCAGAAACGATTTATTATTTATATGTTGTAGATCAACTCCATCGACTTGTAGGTGTATTGTCACTGCGTGATTTACTACTCGCGCCAGCTACACAGCCCATTGCAGATGTGATGAGTACAAATATTATTTCTGTTTATGTAAATGAAGACCAGGAAGCCGTCGCAAATGTCATTCAAGATTATGATTTGATCGCCATTCCAGTTATTACGAATGATCAGCGAATGGTCGGAATTATTACTGTCGATGATATTATGGATGTTTTGGAACAAGAAGCTACAGAAGATTTCCAAGAATTTGCGGGTATTTCAAGTTCAAAATCGGATTCACCGGAAGAAGAAAGTGCCCTTACGTCAGCTAAGAAAAGAAGTCCTTGGATTATTATCTTACTTTTTTTAAGTATGATAACGGGTGGACTCATCGGATTCTTTGAAGAAACGTTGGCTTCTGTTGTTTCGCTAGCAGCATTTATCCCATTGATTATGGGTGCAGCAGGGAATGTGGGGACACAATCTTTAGCGGTGGCTGTACGAAATCTGAACATTGAAGAGGAAGAGTCGGATGATTTAAAAACGGTCATTAAACGAGAAGCTTTAACAGGAGCGATCATTGGTGGTTCAGCAGGAGTGATTATTTTTTTCTTAGTTGGCATATTATACCAAGATTTCATGCTAGGACTTATTGTCGGGGTGTCCATTTTCCTCTCGATAACAGTGGCGGCGGTCGTAGGAACAGTGATTCCAGATATGATTAAGAAGATGAATTTTGATCCGGCTGTTGCCAGTGGTCCATTTATTACGACCATTAATGACACGTTAGGTCTCTTAATTTATTTTATGATTGCAACAGCTTTACTACAATTTATTTCTTAGGACTTTAAGAATAAAAGGGATACCTTTTTCTAGAAAAGTCTGCTATAATACCAGTTGTATGAATTTAAAATGAATAATAAATAAAAATGAAGATAGAAAAGAGTATTTTTGAAACGAATAACAGAGAGTAAATACAGAGCTGAAAGTATTTATTGTTCGTTCAAGATGAAATTCACTTCTATCGCTCGAAGAGAACGTTGAATTCACCTCTTTTCGAATACATGGTTTCGACCCGGATGCACCGTTACGCAGACTTGAGTGCGAGGACTTTTTGTCTTCGAACTAGGGTGGTACCACGGCTAACTTCGTCCCTTTTTGGGGTGGAGTTTTTTGTTTTTTATAAGAATCATTAAGGAATGGAGAAAGGAAGAAGAAAGTGGATTTAAAAACAAGGTTAAATGAGCTAGCTCAAAGTTCAAGTGATCGCATTGAACAGAGTGCTTCCGTTGAACAAGTAGAAGAATTACGAATTCAGTTGTTAGGGAAAAAGGGGCAACTGACTGAGTTGCTTAAAATGATGAAGGATTTAGACAAAGCAGAGCGACCAATTATTGGGAAATTGGCGAATGAAATTCGGGATGATTTGACCGAAAAAATCGCAAGCAAAAAGACAGCTTTGGCAGAAGAAGCCTTAGAAAAACAATTGCTTGAAGAAACGATTGATGTGACGTTACCTGGCCGTCAATATAAAAAAGGACAGACACATGTTATTCATCAAATTATGGAAGAGATGGAAGATTTATTTTTAGGCATGGGTTATTCAATTATTGAAGGATCCGAAATTGTTTCGGATTATTTAAATTTCGAACGAGTGAATGTACCGCAAGATCATCCAGCTCGTGACATGCAAGATTCTTTTTATATTAATGATCATTATCTTTTACGAACACAAACTTCCGCGGTTCAACCTTTAGTGATCGAGGCTCATGACTTTTCAAAAGGACCACTGAAGGTAATTAGTCCGGGGAAAGTGTATCGTCGAGATTCGGATGACGCGACACATTCCCACCAATTCCATCAAATTGAAGGAGTGGTTGTGGACGAAGGAATCACCATGTCTGATTTGATGGGGACTTTAGAAGAAACGTCGAAAAAATTCTTTGGTTCGGATCGTGAAGTTCGTTTCCGTCCTAGTTATTTCCCATTCACGGAACCATCTGTGGAAGTAGATGTTAGCTGTTTTAAATGTGGCGGTGAAGGTTGTAATATTTGTAAGCAAAGTGGATGGATTGAAATTTTAGGAGCGGGAATGATTCATCCAAACGTTTTAGAAATGAGTAACGTGGATTCGACAAAATATTCTGGTTTTGCGTTTGGTATTGGACCAGACCGTATGGCGATGTTGAAATATGGAGTGGATGATATCCGTTATTTCTATTCAAATGACCAACGATTCTTAAGTCAATTCAGCGCGAAAGGAGAAGCATAATGTTAGTATCGTATAATTGGTTAACTGATTATTTAAATTTATCTGAAATTTCTCCGGCAGAATTGGGAGAAATGTTTACGCTAGGTGGGCTAGAGGTCGAAACAATTGAACAATTAGGCGAAGGCTTAGGCCATTTAGTGGTTGGTTACGTGGAGGAGTGTGAACCATTAGAAGGTTCTGACCATTTAAATAAAACAGTCGTTAATATTGGTGATACAACGGTGCCTATTGTTTGTGGTGCACCAAATGTGGCGAAAGGACAAAAAGTCATCGTAGCTCAAGTTGGGGCTATTTTACCAGGTGACTTTAAAATTAAAGAAGCAAAAATCATGGGTGAAACATCGCAAGGAATGATCACTTCATTGGATGAATTGGGTTTTTCGGATTCGGTTATTCCAAAACACGCAGAAGATGGGATTTATGTTTTACCGGAAGATGCGGTTGTTGGGGCAGATGCACGTTCTTATATTGGATTAGATGATGCGATTATTGAATTTGATTTGACGCCAAACCGAGCGGATGCATTAAGCATGCGTGGAGTTGCTTACGAAGTTGGTGCATTGATCAATCAAAAACCAGTCTTTGAGTCGATTGAAATTACGGAAGATACAAATGAAAAGATTGAAGATTATGTTTCAGTTGCGGTTGAATCGACTGAAGATACGCTCGATTATAAAATGCGTCTTGTTAAAGATGTGACGATTGGTCCAAGTCCTACATGGATGCAGCATAAATTAATTCATGCGGGGATTCGTCCAATCGATTTAGTCGTCGATGTGACAAACTATGTCATGTTAGAATTTGGTCAGCCGTTGCATGCGTTTGACTATGATAAATTAGAGTCGAAAGAAATTTTTGTTCGTCGTGCAAATGACGGAGAAGAAATGGTAACTTTAGATGGTCAAACAAGAAAATTATTAAATGAAAATTTAGTCATTACAAACGGTAAAAAAGCTGTTGCTTTAGCTGGCGTAATGGGTGGACAAAATTCACAAATCACGGAAGAAACGAAAACAATTGCGATTGAGTCGGCAGTATTTAATCCGGTATTGACTCGACGTACAGCGAATCGTTTAAATTTACGAAGTGAATCAAGTAATCGTTTTGAAAAAGGGATTAACCTTTCAACGGTTCAAGAGGCAGTAGATTTAGCAGCAAAATTAATGGCTGAGTTAGGTCATGGAACCATCGTCAGTGGCACAGCTGAAATTGAACAACGTGAATTGGAACAGACTCAAGTTACAGCAACCGTTCAACACATTAACGGACTGATTGGTACGTCTTTAACTGAAGCGGATATTTCTGAAATTTTAGATCGTTTAGATTTTGAACATACGATTGAAGCAGGAAAAGTTATTGTAACCGTCCCTGCTAGACGTTGGGATATTACGATTGCTGAAGATTTAATTGAAGAAATTGCTCGAATCTATGGCTACAATAATATTCCGGTCACATTGCCTGTAACAGAATCAACACCGGGCGAGTTGACGATTGAACAAAAAACAACACGCATTATTCGTAGAATGCTCGAAGGAAATGGTTTGCAAGAAGCGATTAGTTACTCATTAGTTTCTGCTGAAAAAGCTGCGAAATATGCAATCTCTAAAGGAGATTTAGTTTCTTTAAAAAATCCGATGAGTGAAGATCGAATTACCTTACGTCAAAATATTTTAAATGGTTTAATCGACAACGCGAGTTATAATGTGGCGCACCAAGTTTCGGATATTGCTTTGTATGAAATTGGTCACATCTTTAACGAACGTTCAGCGGATGATTTCCAAGAACAAAGTCATGTGGCTGGATTATTGACGGGTGAAAGCCAAAAAGATTGGTTCGGTCAAAAAGAGGCGATTGATTTTTATACGGTTAAGGGGATTGTAGAATCGATTCTTTCATTATTCTTATTTAATGAAGAAACTCGTTTTGTTTTAGCAACGAATCGAGAAGGTATGCATCCAGGAAGAACAGCCGATATTTATTTAGGGGAACAATTAATTGGTTATGTTGGACAATTACATCCTTCTATCGCGAAAGAAAATGATTTAAACGATACATTTGTTTTTGAATTGTCGATTGATTTTATTGTTGCGGCGAATAAAAAAGAACTCGTCTATACACCATTAAATCGTTATCCGGGATCTTCGCGTGATATTGCCTTATTAGTCAATGAGGAAGTTACGCATGCTGAACTTGAGGAAACAATCATAACCAATGGTGGCGAATGGTTGCAACATATTCAGCTGTTTGACTTATATGATGGTGAGCACATTGAAGATGGTAAGAAATCAATGGCTTATTCCTTAAGCTTTGCGAATCCTAACGCAACACTTAAAGAAGATGAAGTGAATGAAAGTTTTAATCAAATAAGCGACGCTTTGGTCGAAAAATACCAAGTAGAAATTCGATAAGCGTTTTTAATGAATTGAAATGAAAATAGAATAGATGAAAGAGTAGAGGCCAAATGATTTTTGGTCTCTATTTTTTCTAATTAAATGATAAAGAGAGTTTAATGGCTTTACACAAACTTAATTGGATTTTAAAGCGAATGCATTGAATTTTTACTTGTACGTGAGAAAATAGGGTATATTCAAAATTTAGAATGGGTGGTTGAATAAAAATGAATTGGTTTTGGGCGGAAGATTATCCATTTATTTCAATCTTTGATGGGTATCATTTGTTTTATATGGTTTTAATGGGCCTTTAATTGCTCCATATTATTGTGAAACATGAAAAAATTAATCAACATCGAGATTCCTATCGTAAAGGAATTTTATATGTCTCTATTGCGCAACAAATTTTATTGTATTCTTGGTATATTTTTGAAATGGGCTTTGATGTTTCAGAATCATTGCCACTCCACATCTCAAGAATTTCAAGCATCTTAGGTATTTTATACTTAATCACGTTAAATAAAAAATATTAAATATACTTTTTTATTTTGGACTATTTGCATACGGGACATTTTTCTATCCGCAAAGAGTCTATCCTTTTTATCATGCGATTGGGATTTCGTTCTTTCTTAATCATGCGATTACCAGCTTACTTCCTATATTTGCGGCAATTGCGTATGATTGGCGACCAGAAAAATCTGGCATTTTTAAAGCCTATGGTTGGTTTTTAATTTACTTTACGTTTGTCTATTTTTTGAACCCATTAATTGACGGGAATTATTTTTACCTCAAATACCGACCGTTTTTTGGACACTTACCGGACTACATTTATGTGCCAGGAGTTTTAATCGTCAAGCTTGGCATTTTTTTCCTCGGCTGTTATTTGTCTAAAGGGGTCGAATACTTGGTGACAAAAAAAGTTAGTGGGACAGAATCAGAAATGATTTAAGTCATTGATAAAATCATTTTGGAATAATATGAAACAGAAACGATGGAGCGAAGATTTTGACTTTGTCGTTTCTTTTTGTTTATTTTTTAAGAAATTGAATAATTTCTCAGACGAAGGTTCGAAGATAAGCAATTAAGAGATGAAAAGTTTCTGGCTTTTTGTTAAGATAGAGAAGTGATTTACTGGAAAGAGGTTGTGCAAATGGCAGATGAAAAAAGAAGAGTCAAAATCACCATTGATGATAAAGAGTATACGATAGTAACGAATAAGTCCGTTGCACATGTTGAGTTGGTGGCTGAGACTGTGAATAAACAACTTGATGATTTAAAGTCTCTTTCGAAGGGGATGCCTAAAGAAGATTTGGCGATGTTGATGGCAGTTAACGCCGTTTCGGCTCAAATTGATGCGCAAACTAAAATGATTGAACTTGAAAATCGAAGTAACGATTAGAAAAGAAAACGAGAATAAGAAAGCAGCTTTGTTTTAAAAGCTGCCGTGTAGAGGATTAAGCTTATGATTACATTACTAATTTTACTTATTTTATTTATCGGTGCATATAGTGGGTATAAGAATGGGATTCTGATTCAATTAATTCGAACAATCGGTTATTTAGTTACAATGTCGATAGCTTTTAATTATTATCTCCCATTAAGTGAATTTTTATTTTTAATGATCCCTTATCCCTCTCCCTTTGCGCCAGAGTCAAACCCGTATTATTTTTATGACAAACAATTTATGTTTAGTTTAGAGTATACGTATTATCGCCTAGTTGCATTTATACTTATTTTATTAGCCGGTTGGTTAGTTGTACGATTAGTGTCACAATTCTTTGTTTATATTATAGAAGAATTTAATGCACCGGAACCAGTGAATGGTACTGGCGGAGGCATATTAGGATTTACGATTCATTATGTGGGAATTTTTTATTTATTATTCTTAGCTTCTCTTATTCCTATGCCGATGGTTCAAGAAAATTTAAGTGAAAGTTTTGCGGCGAATGCAATCTTAACTGCATCACCAGTGTTAACCGAAAATTCGCACGAACGTTTTGTACTTGAAGCCTATGGAGAACATGAAGCGAATCAACCAACGATGATTATTGAACCAGCAATTGAAGTTCCAGTTGAAGGTTCAACAGAAGAATCAACGGAAAATAATGAAGAATAATTGAAAGGGTGTTGCAGCATAGCTATTTTTGCTTAGCGACACCATTTTTTTGACGAATTTGAAATGGAGCACCCATTTCATAGATTATATGGAGTGAATAAAATGTTAGAACAAATTGATGCAAAATCAATGCGAACACTCGAATATCAAAAAGTAATTGATCAATTAAGTACATTTACTGTTTCTGAGTTAGGAAATGGAAAAGCAAAAACGATTAAACCGTCGAGCGCTAGATCCGAAGTGGTACGACTGCTTGAGGAAACCGACGATGCGGTCCAATTATTGCGCTTAAAAGGCGGCATACCATTGGGCTCTTTTCATGATGTGCGACCTCATTTAAAACGAATGGAAATCGGGGCGCTACTATCAGGTCAAGAAATCGTTCAAGTCGGGCAATTACTAAAAGGTGTCCGAGAAATTATCGAATTTTTTGAAGATGTAGAAGAAAGTATTCAATTGAACCGTTTGTTTGAAATGAGCAACCAGTTTGTGGGGTTAAAATCTTTGGAGCGACAAATTTATGCGACGTTGACAGAAAGTGGTGTCGTAGTAGATGATGCAAGCCCAAAATTAAAATCTACGCGGATGAGTATTCGTCAAACGGAAGGCGCGATTCGAGATAAGTTAAATAGTATTGTCCGTGGGTCGCAAGCGAAATATTTAACCGATACGATTATCACGATGCGAAATGATCGCTATGTGATTCCGGTGAAGGCTGAAAATCGTAGTAGCTTTGGCGGAGTCGTTCACGCGCAAAGCTCATCTGGGCAAACTTTATATATTGAACCCCAAGGTGTTTTGGATTCAAACAATAAACTGAAAAGACTTCAAAGTGAAGAAAAACATGAAGTGGAACGAATTTTAATGGAACTGAGTGAAGCGATCGTTCCTTACATTGACGATATTTTGCTGAACTTAGAATTGATGGTTGAGTTGGATGTGTTACAGGCCAAAGCGCGATATGCACGCGAGTTAAAAGCAACAAGGCCAAACGTAGATGAGGAAAATATTGTTCAATTATATAGTGCGCGTCATCCTTTGATACCTGCGGATGAAATTGTCGCAAATGATATTGTTTTAGGTGAGTTGTACAAAACAATTGTGGTGACTGGTCCCAATACGGGTGGTAAAACAGTTATTTTGAAAACATTGGGGTTAATGCAACTGATGGGGCAATCTGGTTTGTATCTCCCAGTTGAAGAAGAAAGTTCGATTGGCGTTTTTAATCATGTACTTTCGGATATTGGTGACGAACAATCCATTGAACAAAGTTTGTCGACCTTTTCTTCCCATTTGACCACAATCGTTTCGATTTTAGAAGTGATTGATGCAAATAGTCTTGTCTTGCTGGATGAATTAGGTGCAGGAACGGATCCACAAGAAGGAGCGGCTTTGGCGATTTCGATTTTGGATAAAATTGGAGCCATCGGTAGTTTTGCAGTAATTACTTCGCATTATCCGGAACTAAAATTATATGGTTATAATCGTCCGGAAACGGTAAATGCGAGTATGGAATTTAATGTGGATACGTTAGAACCAACGTACAAATTTAAAATAGGTATTCCTGGTCGAAGTAATGCCTTTTTAATTGCACAACGCTTGGGCCTTGAATCTGACATTATTGACGTCGCTCGATCATTAATGAGTAGCGAAAGTCAGAGCATTGATGAAATGATTAATGATTTAGATATCAAGCAAAAAGAAGCAGACAATAATTCGAGGACTTTGAGAAAACGATTGTTAGAAACAGAACGCTTGTATAAAGATTTAGAAGAAGCGTATGAGGCTTACGAAAATGAAAAAGAACAGCTGAAACAAAAAGCACAAGAAGATGCGAATAAAATTGTGGAACAGACGAAGCGAAAAGCAGATGCGATTATTGCGGATTTACGTCAAAAACAATTAGATGCTGAAAATGCGCCAGCGATTAAAGAACATGAGTTTATTGAAGCGCAGTCGCAGCTTTCGAATTTAAGACAAGAAGAAGAACAGTTAAAACAAAATAAAGTCTTACAAAAAGAAAAAGAGAAACGCGTACTTAAAGTGGGACAAACGGTTCAGGTTCATTCATTTGGGCAAGCAGGAACGTTGGTTGAGCAAGTGGATGGGGAATGGATTGTGCAGATGGGAATGTTGAAAATGCGAATTCCTGAAGACGATATTACGGTAACGGAACAAGCATCGCAAGAAAATGAGACCCCGAAGACGACTTTCTATGGGTCAACTAGTTCTGTCCGGCCGGAATTGGATCTAAGAGGTGAGCGTGTGGATACGGCATTAACGAAGTTGGATCAATATATTGACCAAGCACTGCTCGCAAATTATAAAAATGTGACAATTATTCATGGACACGGAACAGGAGCTGTTCGCTCAGCCGTTCAAGGCGCCTTGAAAAAACATTCCAGCGTGAAAGATTTTAAAATTGCACCCGCAAACCAAGGAGGAGCAGGGGCTACGATTGTATCTTTAAGTTAATTTCTCGATTTAAAACAAATTTTTGGTAAAACTATTGACAATATGCTAAACTGTCTTTTGAACGTTATGAAACTATTTAAACACCTTACAGGAGGGTAAAACGAATGATGAAAGAACTTACAGATGCGACTTTTGAACAAGAAACATCAACTGGCGTTAGCTTAACAGATTTTTGGGCAGAGTGGTGTGGACCATGTAAAATGCAATCACCAATTCTGGATGAGATGGCTGAAGATTCAGATGGCTCAGTTAACTTCTACAAATTAGATGTTGACGAAAACCCAGCAACTCCAAGACAATTTGGTATTATGAGTATCCCAACTTTATTAGTTAAGAAAGATGGCGAAGTTGTTGATACGTTAATTGGTTTACATTCTAGAGAACAAATCGAAGAAGTATTAAGCCAATATGCATAAGTAAATATTTTATAAATGAGACTTCCTTTGATGAATGATTCAAGGGAAGTTTTTTTGATGAAAATATTTTATAAAAGATAAGGTCAAGTTCAAAACCATTACTCCGTTGGGAGAAACTCTCGTTTTTAGAATAAAAACGTCAGAGTTTCCCCTACACCAAGTGTCCAAGAACGACGAATGCAATGAGGAAGTGATTGGTTACATTTGACTGTTGGAGCTCCGTTCGTCTGTAAATAGTCGTGAGACCGTTTTGCGAAAACCTCGCTGATTGCGAGCTTTGATAAAGCGAA
>CAZTEC010000021.1:9852-20286 GCA_964612765.1 uncultured Carnobacteriaceae bacterium | reverse complement strand
ATCATCGAGAACAGATTTTAGAACATTTAGAGCGATTAGAGTTTTTAGGGGATGCTGTGATCGAAGTAATCGTATCCGATTATCTATTCAAAGCATTTAAAGAATTGCCAGAAGGTGAGTTAACAAAAATGCGAGCAGCTTCTGTCAGAGCAGAATCTCTTGCACAGTTAACCATTGACTATCACTTACAACCATTTATTCTCCTTGGAAAAGGTGAGGAACAATCGAATGGTCGCAAGCGAATCGCTTTACTCTGTGATGTGTTTGAAGCTTTTGTTGGCGCGGTATATTTAGATTTAGGAGTAGAGGCGGCTTATGGATTACTAGAGCAAACGCTATTCCCTAAAATTTCTGCCGGTGATTTCTCTCATGGGATGGATTATAAAACAGCATTACAAGAATGGATGCAAAGAGATGGCGTCGTACAAATTGATTATGAAGTCATCGACACAACTGGGCCAGATCATGCACGTGAATTTAAAGTCGCTGTACTTATTGAAGGCGACACGATGGGACTTGGGTTCGGAAGCTCGAAGAAAAAAGCCGAGCAAAATGCAGCAAGAGAAGCATTGAGTATTGTCAAAACAGAATCAGAATAATACGAACACGAAAACAGAAAAATAATTTCTGATTCATTTTCGATACAGTATGCAAAGGGGTAGTATTTGTGCAATTAAAGAAAATCATTTTAAAAGGATTTAAATCCTTCTCGGATAAAACGGTTTTGGAATTTAACGAAGGTGTAACAGCCATCGTTGGTCCAAACGGGAGTGGAAAATCAAATATTATTGAAGCGATCCGCTGGGTAATGGGAGAGCAGTCAGCGAAAACATTACGTGGGGATCGAATGAACGATATTATTTTTTCGGGAACGAATGAACGAAAACCATTAAATATTGCAGAAGTAGAATTGATATTAGATAATTCGGATCATTATCTAGATATTGAATTTGAAGAAGTGAGTATTTTAAGACGAATTTCTCGTTCGGGTGATTCTACTTATATGATTAATCAGCAAGAATGTCGTTTAAGAGACATTGTTGATTTATTTATGGACTCAGGACTAGGGAAAGAGTCTTTTTCAATTATTTCTCAAGGGAAAGTTGAAGCTATCTTTAATTCAAAACCCGAAGAACGTCGTGGAATTTTTGAAGAAGCAGCAGGGGTTTATAAATATAAGGTTCGAAAAAAAGATGCTGAGAAAAAATTAGGTCAAACGCAGGAAAATTTAGATCGTGTGCAGGATATTCTTTATGAACTCGAATCGCAATTGGAACCTTTAAAACGTCAATCAGATCTTGCGCGTTCTTATTTGGAACAAAAAGAAAAGCTTACCGATCTGGATGTGGGAGTTACCGTTTGGCAAATTCAAAATTTGCGACAACTGATTGATGAAGATACGACGAACCGTTTGACTCTTGTGCGTGATTTGGAAGAAATAGAAACACAATTGCAATTGTTAGAAGAGAGCCAGACGAATCAGCGAGAGATTTTAACGGATTTAGAAAATTTGCGTGAGCAGGTAAATGAAGAGCTTGTCGAAATTGTTCGTAAAAAAGAACGAACAGAAGCCGCACTTAATCTTTTTGACGAAAAAGCAAAGCATCGCGAAGTTTTCATTGGTGAAAAACAAATGTCCATTCAACAAGTGACCGCACAATTAGAAACGTACCAAGCGGAACTTGTTGAAGTTGAAGCTACTTATCAAGAAAAAAATACGGAATGTTCGCGTTTAGATAATGAAATTGTGAAACTTCAGGAACATTTTAATGTGCTAGAAGGCGATAAAGAGTTGCAGATGGAGGAGTTGCGCAGCCATTATATTGAGTTACTCCAACAAGAAACCTCTTTGAAAAACGAAAAAAATTATCTTCAACAAGAAATGGAACGTAGTCAAAAAGATGAAACGAAAACAAGTAGTCACGTAGAAACTTTAGAGAAAATTGTCGAAGAACAGACAGCTTCTTTGAAGATTTTAGAAGAGAATTATGAATTGGTGAATCAAGAATTAACACAATTGTTGAATGACTATAAAGAAATTGAAGTGGAGTTAAATGAAAAGAAACAATCCTTAGCGACGCAAAACGAACGCATCAATCGAACCATGAATGAATTGGAACGAGCGAAAGCTAAACAATCGAGTTTGCAAGATATGCAAGAAAATTATGCCGGTTATTATACCGGCGTTCGTGCGGTAATGCAACATAAGGATTCGTTAGAAGGTGTAGTTGGTACAGTTGCCGAATTGATCCAAATTCCAGAACAATTTGTTCAAGCGATTGATACAGTTTTAGGAAGCAGTAGCCAATTTGTAGTTGTTCAAGACGAAAAAGCGGCACGTGCTTCCATTCAATATTTAAAACAAAATCGAAAAGGGCGGGCAACTTTCCTACCTTTAACGACAATTAAACCGCGTTATTTGTCGGAAGCAAATTTAAATAAAGCAGCAGCTGTGAATGGTTTTATTGGCATCGCCAGTGAGCTTGTGTCAAATGACAAATCTGTTCAAACGATTATTGATAATTTATTGGGACAAACAATTGTTGCTGAAACTTTAGAATCGGCGAATGCTATTGCCAGAGCTATCCAGTTTAGAAATCGTGTGGTTTCTTTAGAGGGTGACGTAATGAATGCCGGCGGCTCGATGACTGGTGGGGGCGGTCGCCAAAATAATACGAGCCCAATTTTTACACAAAAATCAGAACTCGATGCGCTAGGAAAATTCATCAAAGAGAATCAACAAGTGATGGAGAAATTGTTGGAGAATCGCGATGAAACAGATAATCACGTGACCCAATTAGGCGAAAAAATCGAAGACATTCGAGCGGCTGGAGAAGAGAAGCGTTTAGAGGAACAACAATTACAAAATAAAGTGTCAAATGTAACGGATGAATTGCATCGCTTTGAACGAGAATTAAAAGCAAGTTCTTTTGAAATGAATGAATCCAAACATTTAAATGAGACCTATCAACAGAAATTTGCAGAAATTGTGACGGCACTTGAAAAAACGTCTAACAAAGTAAAAGCAAGTAACGAGCGGATGCAGCTCTTGTCGAGCGAACAAGAAAATATTGATGAAGAGAAAGCGAAAATATCTAGTCAAATTTCTTCAATTAATGCAGAGTATCACAGTGTCCGCGAAGAATTGGCAACGATTCGAACAAGTCGTCAGCATTTAGAACAACAAATTGCACAAGAAGAAAAGCAAATTGATCGACTAAATGAAGATATTCGTTCTTTTGATAATGATGTAGAATCGGATTCGAAAGAAGACTTAGAAGAAATATTGCAAGTCGCTACGAATAAAGAAGACGAACTTAAAAATCAACAAGTAGAAATTCGGCAACTATTGGTCGAAGAAAATGAAAAGTTCAAAGAATTGACAGATTTAGTAACGAAACATTCAGGACGCAATAAATATTTAGCCGAAGAGAAATCAAAAATCGATATTCGACTATCTAGAAATGACGTGCGA
Source organism: uncultured Carnobacteriaceae bacterium (assembly GCA_964612765.1). Classification (GTDB taxonomy): domain Bacteria; phylum Bacillota; class Bacilli; order Lactobacillales; family Carnobacteriaceae_A; genus Atopostipes. The sequence goes on along the minus strand of CAZTEC010000021.1, from coordinate 16,811 downwards.
ATGGATCATTATTTAGATTATTTAGTCGATGAATATAAAGTGGGCTATGAAGAAGCACGCTTATTAGATCAACCTGATTTACCGTTGGAAGAAGCACAAAAACAAGTGAAACTTTTAAAAAAAGGGATTGAAGAATTAGGTCCAGTGAACTTAAATTCGATAGAAGAATATCAGCATATTGATGAACGCTATACGTTCTTATCGGTGCAACAAAACGATCTGATTGAAGCAAAAGCCAACTTGTTTAATACAATGGATGAGATGGACGCGATTGTTGAAAAACGATTTAAGGAAACATTTGATAAAATCCAAAAAGAATTTGCAATCGTCTTTCCAAAAATGTTTGGTGGGGGTTATGCGGAGCTCGTGTTAAATGAACCGGATAATTTATTGGAAACAGGAATTGAAATTATTGCTCAGCCACCAGGCAAACGCTTGACAAGGTTAAGTTTACTATCTGGAGGCGAGCGAGCATTAACGGCGATTTCATTGTTGTTTGCGATTATTCAAGTAAATCCGATTCCGTTTTGTATTTTAGATGAGGCAGAAGCCGCATTGGATGATGCGAATGTGGTTCGATTCGGCCAATATTTAGAAAACTTTGAAGCTGAAACACAATTTATTGTGATCACACATCGAAAAGGAACGATGGAACATTCGAATCGGTTGTACGGAGTAACGATGCAAGAAAAGGGTGTTTCAAAAATTGTCGCTGTCAGTTTGAGTGAAGCAGAACAAATGGATGGGGTATCCTAATAAAGATTAAAAGGAGAAGTGTTCATGGATATAAAATTAATTGCTATTGATTTAGATGGCACCTTGTTACGATCGGATCGTTCATTATCCGAAGAAAATCGCTTAGCGATTAAGGCGGCAAAAGAAGCAGGCATAAAAATTGTATTATGTACCGGTCGACCATTACGTTCAATGATGCATTTATTGGAAGAAGCGGATCTTTTAGATGAAGAAGATATTGCGATTACGTATAATGGTGGCCTTATTCAGAAAACAAAAAGTGGTGAAATCGTTAATCAAATCACGTTTAATCGCGAGCAAAGTTTAGATATTTATGACTTAGGTCAACAATTAAATTTGCCAATAAACTTTATCGATTTAGATTATGTGTATGAACCCCCTTATCCTGAGGGAAGAGAATCTCAATATTTAGCGACAAATCGTTATGTTCCAAAAGAAAATGCATTAAAATTTGTTCAGCTCGATATCGACAAAGTACCAGATCCATTTACGATTAATAAAATTGTGGTCTGTCGCCCCGGCGAAGAAATTGATGCAGCGATTCCACTGATTCCAGATGCGTATCATGAAAAATATAATATCTATAAATCGCAGCCTTTTATTTTAGAAATTCTGCCACAACATGTGGACAAAGGGTACTCAATGCGTGTCTTAGGTGAAATGCTGGGCTTAGACAAATCACAAATTATGGGGATTGGCGATCAGGAAAATGATTTATCCTTAGTGGAAAATGCCGGATTTGGTGTTGCGATGGATAATGCAATCGATCGTGTCAAAGAAGCAGCTGATTATATTACAAAATCAAATGATGACAATGGTGTCGCGCACGTGATTTATAAATTTGCTTTAGGTCAATAATGACTTGATCGATATAAGAATTCATCCCAAGATTTAAATACCGTTCAATCTATGGTAAGATATAAAATAGGAATAAAATAATTTTAAAGAAAAGAGGCTGACCAGATTGAGTTTATTTGACCGAATTAAATCAGTCTTTACTGGTGAAGAAACCACTGAACAATCTCAGATAGAACAAAAAGAATTAGACACGTATGAAGCGGGATTAGAAAAGCCACGTAAAACATTTACCCGTCGCTTTAAAGAAATGATGGCCAGTTTTCGTTATGAAGATGAGAATTTCTTTGAAGAATTAGAAGATTTACTCATTGAGTCGGATGTTGGCTTTGAAGCAACAATGGAAATTTCCGATAAAATGCGATATGAAGCACGAGTTGAAAATATTCGAACCGTTGCAGATGCGGAACGTGTCTTGGTTCGAACAATGATTGATATGTATGAAGAAACAAATGCGGATGCAGAAACATTTAATGTGAATGCGGATGGTTTATCCGTCATTTTATTTGTTGGAGTGAATGGTGTTGGGAAAACAACATCTATCGCAAAACTTGCGCACCAATTAATTGAAGATGGAAAATCCGTCATGCTTGCTGCTGGAGATACGTTCCGAGCGGGTGCGATTCAACAGCTTGAGGTTTGGGGAGAACGTGTGGGTGCTGAAGTTATTTCGACAGTCCAAGGCGGCGATCCATCAGCGGTAGTTTACGAGGCTTTGAAATCTGCACAAGAAAAAGATGTCGATTTCTTATTAGTGGATACAGCCGGTCGACTGCAAAACAAAAAGAATTTAATGGAAGAACTTGCAAAGATGAATCGTGTAATTGAACGAGAAATTCCTGGAGCACCGCATGAAACATTACTTGTTTTAGATGCCACAACGGGACAAAATGCGTTAAATCAAGCGAAGCAATTTCAAGAAGTCACGAATATTACAGGGATTGTCCTGACAAAAATGGATGGTACAGCTAAAGGTGGTATCGTGCTTGCGATCGGGAAAGAATTAAATATTCCTGTGAAATTTGTTGGTTTAGGTGAATCGATGAATGACTTGCACGAATTCGAAGCACAGAAATTTGCTTATGGACTGTTTAAAGATTTAGTAGGTTAACCTCTTTTAGACAGTAACATGAAGATAAAAAGAAATGTGGTTTAGACGATGGAATTAGAAAAAACGCTACAGATGAATCAATTGTTTTCGTTTTACGGGGAACTTTTGACACCAAAACAAGCGAAATATATTTCTGATTACTATGAGGAAGATTATACATTGGCGGAAATTGCGGCGAATCATGAGGTAAGCAGACAAGCTGTGTATGATAGTATCAAACGTTCTGAAGAGATGTTATATGAATATGAAGACAAACTGCATTTAATCGAAGAATTTGAGCGACGCACGGTTGTGTTAGAAAATCTAAAGGATTATATTGATGAAACGTATCCGGAAGATAAACAGTTAGTGTCATTATTCAATCAAATCATTCAGGATTCAACAAGAGAGGAGAACTAGTACGAATGGCCTTTGAAGGTTTAACAGGACGTTTACAAGATGCCTTTTCTTCGTTAAGAAAAAAAGGAAAAATTAGTGAGCAAGATGTACAAGATGCCATGCGTCAGGTACGTCTGGCCTTATTAGAAGCAGACGTAAACTATAAAGTTGTAAGAGAATTTGTAAATAGTGTTCGAGAAAAAGCAGTAGGGGAAGAGGTTCTTGAAAGTTTAAATGGGGGACAACAAGTTGTAAAAATCGTTTATGATGAGTTGACCGCTTTAATGGGTGGCGAGCAATCGGAGGTAGTGGTTGCGAATGTTCCTCCAACTGTCTACATGATGACAGGTTTACAAGGTGCCGGTAAAACGACGACTGCAGGGAAATTAGCGAATTTCCTACGAAAAAATAAAAATATGAAGCCGATGTTGGTTGCGGCGGATATTTATCGTCCAGCGGCGATTGACCAATTGCAAACAATCGGGGAACAATTAGATATTCCCGTATTTTCATTAGGAGATCAAGTAAGCCCAGTTGAAATTGCGAAACAGGGTTTGGAAGAAGCGAAGAAACAAAATCGTGACTTAGTGATTATTGATACGGCGGGTCGTTTGCATATTGATGAAGTGTTAATGACAGAATTATCTGACGTTAAAGCTGCAGTTCAACCAAATGAAATCTTCTTAGTTGTCGATGCGATGACTGGACAAGATGCGGTAAACGTAGCGGATTCATTTAATGAACAGCTCGATATTTCTAGTGTAATTTTAACGAAATTAGATGGGGACACACGTGGTGGTGCAGCTCTATCGATTCGAAAAGTAACTGGAAAACCCATTAAATTTACAGGTACGGGTGAAAAACTCGATGCTTTAGAACCCTTCTATCCAGATCGTATGGCAAACCGAATTTTGGGTATGGGTGATTTACTCACGTTAATCGAACGCGCGCAAGAAGAGGTTGACGAAAAACGAGCAGAAGAATTAGCTCAAAAAATGGCTGAGAATCGCTATGATTTCAACGACTTCATTGAACAAATGGATCAGATGCGTAATATGGGACCACTTGATGATTTATTACGTATGATTCCTGGGATGAATAGTATTCCTGGAATGGCTGACTTTGAAATGGATGAAAAAGAGCTAGACTATATGAAGGCGATCGTTATGTCGATGACGAAGGAAGAACGTGAAAATCCGGATCTTCTCAACCAAAGTCGTCGCCGTCGTGTCGCAAAAGGTTCAGCTCGTTCCTTACAAGAAGTGAATCGTTTAATCAAACAATTCAAACAATCAAAAGAAATGATGGCCGGTCTTTCAGGCGGTAAAATGCCAGCCGGAATGGATCAATTATTTGGTGGCGGTCTTGGTGGACGTATGGGGCAAAAAGCTTTGCAAAGTGCAGCAAAGCGTAGCCAACGAAAGAAACGTAAAAAAGTAAGACGTAAGAAAAGATAAGCTTTTAAAATTTCGAGAAATAATCGCAATGAAATCGAGAAGATCTCTTGGTTTTGTTGCGATTTTTATTTACTTAGGCGCAAAATAGCACTTGTAAAGAAAAAAAGCTTTACAAGTTATTTTATCCATGGTATTATATTCTTCGTGAGTTAGTTCTTGTCAAGTTGTATTGCTTAACAAGGTTTTGCTCGAACTATTGAAAGATTTCGATAGTCATACAATCATTTAAAGTTTATTAGGAGGAAATATAATGGCAGTAAAAATTCGCTTAAAAAGAATGGGTTCTAAAAAACGTCCATTTTACCGTGTTGTAGTTGCAGATTCACGTGCACCAATTTCAGGACGTATTATCGAATCAATTGGTACTTACAATCCAGTTTCAGAACCAAAACAAGTTGAAATTGATGACGAATTAGCGTTAAAATGGATGCATGAAGGTGCAAAACCATCTGACACCGTTCGTAAATTATTTTCTGATCGCGGTTTAATGGAAAAATACCATAACGAAAAATTAGAAAACAAAAAAAATAATTAATTTTAATTAATGAGTAAATAGTTCGCTAATTATTTATTCAGTTTATAAGGATGAGATCATGACAGACCAAGAAATGAGAAATTTAATCACGACTATTGTATCTGCACTTCTAAGCCATCCTGAAGATTTAAAATTAGATCTTCAAGAAACGGATGATTTTCATGAGTATTTATTATCCGTTCATCCGGATGACGTGGGACGTGTGATTGGTAAACGCGGACGTATTGCAAAAGCAATTCGTTCAATCGTTTATAGTGTTCAATATGATGGACCAAAGCGTGTCCGTTTAACGATTGTCGACTAAAACTCGTCCGTAAGAGGAGTCTCTCAAAATATCTGTTCAGACAGATGACTTTTGGGAGGCTTTTTTTAATCGAATAAACGAATGATTGACCTCTTGATAGTTATAATAATGAAATGAACCTGCAAAAGTGTTTTGCAGGACAAAAATAATATGTTGTCTCGCAAAAATTATTTGCAGGACAAAAACTCAAAAAATGTCCCGCAGATGTATAAATAATCTTGCAGACACTTAGTAAGGAGATTAAAATGCCAGAATATTTAAATGTAGGAAAAATAGTGAACACGCATGGAATTAGAGGGGAAGTCCGTGTTCAATCTATTACTGGAAATCCAGATGAGCGTTATAAAAAAGGTTCGAAATTAGTTATTGCGATGGGAGATGGCACAGTCACTCCAGTTAAAGTAAAATCTCACCGCGTACATAAAAATTTTGATTTGCTGACTTTCGAAAATTATCCTTCGATTAATGATGTCGAACAGTTCAAAATGAAAATGCTTCAAGTTGATGAAGCTTTACTACCCGAACTTGATGAGGGCGAATTTTATGAAAGTGAAATTGTTGGCGCGACTGTTATCGATGAAGCAGGCGAAACAGTTGGTAAGATTAAAGAAATATTATTCTTACCCGCAAATGACGTATGGGTCGTTCAAAGACAAAATAAAAAAGATTTATTGTTGCCTTACATCGACTCTGTTATTTTAAATGTAGATAAAGAGAAGAAAGAGATCATCGTGCATATTTTAGAAGGGCTAGATGTAGATGAAGATTGATGTTCTAACGTTATTTCCTGAAATGTTCGACGGCCCGTTTAATTATTCGATCGTAAAGAGAGCCATCGACGGTGGCCATGTCCATATAAATCCGCTAAATTTTCGCGACTTTGGAGTGGGGAAGCACAATATGGTCGATGATACTCCTTACGGTGGCGGGGCGGGTATGTTGTTAAAGCCTGAACCGATTTTTGAGGCGATTGAATCGATCGAAGAAAGTAATCCTACTTCTAAAAAACGAATTATTCTTATGGATCCAGCTGGAAAACCATTTGATCAAGCAATGGCGGAAGAATTCGCAAAAGAGGAACATTTAGTTTTTATTTGTGGTCATTATGAAGGATACGATGAACGAATTCGAAGCCTAGTAACGGATGAAGTTTCTTTAGGGGATTATATCTTGACTGGCGGAGAATTAGCTTCGATGGTTATGATTGATGCAACAGTTCGCTTATTGCCAGGGGTAGTTGGTAATCAATCGTCCATTCTTGAGGATTCTCATTCAACCGGATTATTAGAGCATCCACATTACACACGTCCGGCAAGTTATCGTGGAATGGATGTACCAGAAGTACTGACGAGTGGGAATCATCAATTAATTGAAGAATGGCGTTTGAAAGAATCTTTCCGCCGCACCTTTGAAAGACGACCAGACATGTTAGCAGAGCGAGAACTAACGGATCAAGAACAAACTTGGCTCCAAGAATTTAAAAACGAAAAATAATTTTTTGAAATCCTCAATCCATATATTGGGGATTTTTTCATTGTCATTTCGGTCTTGTTCGCCTTTCGT
>CAZTEC010000021.1:0-9752 GCA_964612765.1 uncultured Carnobacteriaceae bacterium | reverse complement strand
TGTTCTTTGCGGTGAAAATTGTGGTGACGTATGTTAAAATAAAACTATTATAAAAGCGTTAAGGTGGAAAATAAAAATATGACATACTCTGAAAAAGTGATTGAAGCGATCCAATCTGGAAATCTAGAAGAAGTGGATTCGAATATTGAATCGGCTTTTCTTTATGATGATGAAGATACACTCTATTTATTAGGAAATACACTATTACAACTCGGGTTTTTAGAAGAAACAAAAAGAGTGTACAATTATTTAATTGATAGTAATCCTGGCGATGATGAGTTAAAAATTTATCTTGCTGAAATTGAAATTGAAGATGGGAACGAACTTGAAGCTTTAGAATTATTGCATGCTATTGATGAAACGAGTGAATCGTATCCACAAGCTTTATTAGTGCAGGCAGATTATTATCACATCAATGGTTTGCCAGAAGTTAGTATTCAAAAATTAACGGAAGCAGCTCAAATTTTACCAGATGAACCGGTTATTCTTTTTGCTTTAGGCGAAGTTTATTTTTCAACCGGAGAATATCAACACGCTGTTCAGTATTATGAGCGTTTGTTAGAAGAAGGTATTGATGAAGTAGCTGGTACAATTATTCACTCGCGTGTGGGGAATGCGTATTTAATGTTGGCCAATTATGAAAAAGCTAGCGAACATTTAAACGAAACCTTAACCTTTAAAGAAGATCCAGAAGTGTATTACCAACTTGGTTTCGTTTACCTTCAACAAGAAGAATATTTGAAAGCCATTGATTCAATAAACCAAGCAAAAGAAATGGATCCATCTTTGGTCTCTATTTATATTCTGTTAGCTGAAGCTTACGAACAATTAAAACAATTGAATGATTCCCTTGCTGCTATTGAAGAAGGAATTACATTTAATGAAGTGAATGTGGAACTTTATCTCTTGGCAGGCGAGTATGCGGCGAAATTATCGGAATACGAGAAAGCTGAAGCGCATTATCAAAAAGCGCTTGAGTTAGAACCTGAAAATGAACAAGTGGTGCTTAAGTATGCCCAATATCTAAATTACATGGGTGAATATGAAGATGTCCTAGCATTATTTGAAGCTTCACTTGAATCGATTCAATTCTTACCTGAAGCCTTATGGATTTTAGCGCAAGCAAACAATGAATTGGATGAATATGATAAAGCACGAGAAATGTACCAACAAGCCTATCATTATTTGGATGATCAATTAGATTTCTTAAAAGAATTCGCATTCTTCTTAAGAGAAGACGGACAACGCGAACAATTATATGAAGTCCTAGTAAAATATACAAGCATGGAACCAGAATACGACGAAGAAATTGCTGCATTACTCGACGACTTTTCTTATGAATAAGCAAAAGAGGTGAGAGATGATGAGTGAAACGGTAACGAATGTAAAAAAGAAACAGTTTTTAAAATGGCTGACGACAAATTTTGATTTGAAGCGAAGAGAATCTTTGTGGATTTTAGATTATTTATTTAACCATGACATCATGCTAGAGAAAACACATTTTGTCGAACAAGTCGATAAAGCTCCGCGAGGGATTTATATGTCGACAGCGGATAATCATAAACCCGCTTTTCGTTTTTATAAAAATGGTCACATCTTTAAAGACGCCATGCAGGCTTTTCACGAGATTCGATTAAACTGGAGTTCGCAACTTTATATCGAAATCGATATCGAAGATGCCTGGATGTTTCCAGAATATTTAGCGGTCTTAGAAGACAATCCCTATGCGAAGTGGAACGATAACGTGCCTAATGATTTAACCGAGGCCATGGATCATGCGCTAAATGTGGAAAATTTACTGTCCGTCAAAGAAACCCTTCTTCAAAAAATAGATGACAGTCTAGCTAAGGGAGAAGAAGAAGCATTTGCGGAGTTAACCGAGTCTTTGAAAAAGATTAATCAACAAGTCGAGGACATTATGTTAAATCGACTCTAGCAATAGATAAAAGATAAGGGGTAATCATAGTGGAAATGAAAGAAATGCAAAAAAGAGTGGACGATTATATTAGTCAATTTAAAGTGGGGTATTTTTCGCCACTTGCTATGATGGCCAGAGTCACCGAAGAAGTGGGCGAGTTAGCTCGAGAAATTAACCATTATTACGGTGAGAAACAGAAAAAAAGTTCAGAAGATGAAAAAGAAATTTCAGAAGAAATAGCGGATGTCTTGTTTATCCTGATCACGATGGCAAACTCTCTGGATATTGATTTAACCGAAGCGTTCGAACAAACCATGGAGAAGTTCGAAACTCGTGATAAATATCGGTTTGAACGTGTGGATGATGAGACATTAGAAGATTAAAGGTTGCGTTGAAATGGAAAATAAATTAACAATTGATGGCGAATTTAAACGAGCAGTTCCCGTTCTAGAAAAAATTACGGAAGCAGGATTTGATGCTTATTTTGTCGGAGGTAGTGTCCGCGATCGTTTGCTTGATTTGGAAGTAAACGATGTGGACATTGCTTCTAGTGCTTTGCCACATGAAATCAAAAAGATTTTCAAACGAACGGTTGATGTGGGCATTGAACATGGAACTGTATTAGTTCTCTTTGAAGACGAGAGTTATGAAATAACCACTTTCAGAACCGAATCTACGTACAAAGATTTTAGACGTCCCGATTCGGTTACTTTTGTGCGCTCGTTGAAAGAAGATTTAAAACGAAGAGATTTTACGATGAATGCGATCGCTTTGGATATCGAAGGACAGATGTATGATCCTTTTGATGGCATCGAAGATCTAGGAGAAGGAATTATTCGCGCTGTTGGAAATCCGCATGAACGCTTTAAAGAAGATGCTTTACGCATGATGCGTGCGGTTCGTTTTGCGGCGCAGTTAGATTTTGAGATTGAAGCCGAGACACAAGTGTCAATTAAGGAAAATGCTGCGTTACTTAAAAATATTGCGGTTGAACGAATTCAAGCAGAGTTTGAAAAATTATTAGTGAGTCAGTGGCGCTATAAAGGAATCCAAGCGATGATTCAATCCAAACTTTATTTGTACTGTCCGGAGTTAGAAAATAAAAAAGTTGCGTTAGTTTCTTTAGCTGCGGATAATAAACCATTTAATCAAGCGGCTTCAGCTTGGGCTATTTTGATTTATCATATCGATAAGAATTACCCAGGGGGAGATTTTAAGCCGGGACCCTTCTTAAGAAAATGGAAATTGTCAAACAAGATGATTCAAGATGCGATCACGATTTTCGAAGGCGTAAAAAATCGTATCGGTATGAAAGAAATGGATCCATGGCATGTTTTTTCTTTAGGCGAAGAATTTGCGCTAGAGGTAGAGTATTTAATGGGGCATTTAAATTTGGAAGTTAAAGAAGAGGAAACAAAACAATGTTACTTGAACCTTTCGATTAAAGAAAAAGAAGACTTAGCCATCACCGGTTATGATTTAATGAAGGAATCCAAGGTCAAACCAGGTCCATGGATGAGTGAAGCGATGGACAAAGCGTTAAGAGCAGTCATTTACGAGGAAGTAGCGAATGAAAAAGTGGCCATTCTTACTTGGTTAAAAGAACAAAATTTGCTTCCTTTAGAAGGATAAATAGAGATGAGATGTAAAGAGGTGTTAGTTTTTTGAACCCTGAACAAATATATGCCATTGTAGATATCGAAGCAACGGGTGGAAGTATTGGTGCGGATGAACGGATTATTCAGTTTGCCTGTGTGTTGGTGAAAGATAACGAAATCATTCACACGTTTGAAACATTGGTTAATCCTGGTCGAAATATTCCACAAAACATTACAGCGTTAACCGGTATTTCAAATAAAGATGTTCGAACAGCACCTTACTTTGAAGAAGTGGCGCCCATTATTTTAAGATTTTTTGATGATGCAATTTTTGTTGCACATAATGTCGGTTTTGATTACCGATTTTTAAATGAGCAATTAAGACTGCATGATTTTGAAGAATTGAATATTCCTGCTATTGATACGGTGGAATTGACACAAATTTTATTCCCAGACTTCGATAGTTTTCAGTTAGAAGATATTGCAGCGGCTTTAGATTATGATTTGACCGATGCCCATGATGCCTTGGCTGATGCGCGAGCAACAGTTCATATTTTTCATCAACTGTTTGAGAAGGCGATAAGTTTGCCTTTAGTCACTCTTGAAAAACTAAATGATCTTGCGGCTTGTACAACACATAGTACCCATTTATTTTTTGAAGAATCATTATATGTGGCTAAAAAAAATGTGCTGCCATTATCAGATGACTTAGTTATTGTGAACCACATTGCCTTACGAAAACCGTTACGCAAAGAAGTTTCTCGTCAGGAGATAAGTGTGCAAGAATATCCAGTTAGTGAAGAACAGAAACAAGCGTTGCTGACGAATCGAGTCTCTTATCGTCCGGTGCAAGCGGAGATGATGGATTTAATTTATGATTATTTTAGGGAAGAATTCTCTTTAGAAAAATTAGCGATTGAAGTTCCGCCAGGTGTCGGAAAATCACTTGGTTATTTAATGCCGGCTATTTTTATCGCGAAAGCGAATCGACCTGTTGTCATTAGTACGTATACAACAGTGTTACAAGATCAATTGTTACAGCAATCAATCCCTTTGGTAGAAGAAGTTCTGGAACGTAAAATTGACACGGTTCTAGTGAAAAGTAGTCAACATTATATTTCTCTAGCGATTTTTGAACGCTGGCTAAAAAATATGCAAGCTTCGGATTCGGAAGCTTATTTAGCGATGCGAATTTTAGTGTGGCTGACTCAAACGATTACGGGAGATCTCTCCGAAATTAATGCCGGGAGCCATTTGGATTTAACGTTTTGGCAAGATATTCGGTCGACCGATTCCAATTTCACTGATGCACATTGGCAAGACTATGATTTTTTTGCAAGAATTAAAGAGCAGGCAGAAAATGCAGAAATTATTATTACAAATCACCATTTTTTAGCTCATGATTGGCAGAAGCAAGAGCCCTTGTTGAAAAATCTCGAGCACTTAATTGTGGATGAAGCCCATCATTTTCCAGATGTAGCGACGCAAAGCAATACAATTAATCTTGGGATGAATGAATTATCCAATGTTCTTGAAAAAATGGGGTCGATTTCGAATGAAACAGGTATTTTTCGTTTAATCAATTATTTAGCACAAAAAGAAATGATTCGAATGTATGATATGCAAGTACTCGCACGCAATGTTCGTTCCCTTCAAGAATTATGGCCGGCATTCGCTACTGAGATTGCCGAATATTTTTCACAGTTAGAATTAAAACATGTCAAAGATTCGAAATTTGTCGAGCATGAATTTAGTCTGAATGTATTAACGCTAAGACAGAAAAAATGGCGAAAAAATATTTTGACGAGTGTTGAGGAACTTATTTTAGTGGGTCAAAAAATTCTCAAGCAGACGATGAATACATTTGATACATTAGGCGATCAAAATCAATTGATGCTGATTGAATTTAGTCAATTGCTTTTCTTCTTGAAAGATTGGCACACCAGACTCCGTCATAATTTAACATTTGACAAAGAGGCTTCAAATGTTTTGCGTTGGGTGAGTTTTATTCCTACTAGAGAAGAACAGACTCTTACGTTCCATACGTTGAAGTGGGGCAACCAGAGTTCATTAATTGATTATTTAGCGACGCATTCGAAAGTTGTTTTTACTAGTAGCACGTTATCCTTCCAAAATTCAGAAGATTATTTTTCGAGTCAGTTGAAATATTTACCGTTAACCTTTCATCAGTTGGAGAGTCCGTATAATTACGATAAACAAGTGAAAGTGATGCTGCCAGAAAAACGGATTAATCCAAAAGAAGTCCATAAAAATGATTATCCAAAGGTGCTCGCAAAAAATATTTCAAAAATTTTACAAGATACAAAAGTGAATACGATTGTCTTATTCCGTTCCTTGGAAGTATTAACGGAAGTGTATGAATTATTGAGTGAGGATAAAAAATTATCCGACCAATTAATTCTAGCGCAGTCGATCTCTGGGACGAGAAATCGTATCTTGAAAAACTTTAAACGCAATAAACCAGCAGTCATTTTAGGCGCAGATAGTTTCTTTGAAGGCATTGATTTGCCGGATCAAGACTTGGAGTTAATTATTTTAACACGACTGCCGTTCCCGGCGCCAAATACTCCACTGACACGATTAAAAACAGAAAACTTAAAAGAACAAGGTGTTCATCCATTTATGGGTGAGTTTTTACCGCAAGCCGTCTTGAAATATAAGCAAGCATTTGGTCGTTTAATTCGTAAACCGTCCGATGCCGGTGTGATGGTTGTCTTAGATGACCGGTTATTGTCCGCGAGTTATGCGAAAAGTTTTGAAGAAGCATTACCTAATGGCGTATCAGTCGAAATTTATCCATTAAAAGCTATAGGTAAACAAATCAAGTCCTTCTTATTTAAAAATGAGCAGGCACAAGACCGAGAGAAAAGCTGAGTCATTTTTTTTTGAGAATGTTTTACTTTACAGAAACATTTGCTATAATAAATGAGTTGATTAAACGAGAAAGGTGAGAGCGATGAAGAAGTTTCTTACATTTTTACTTATAAGCATGCTTCTCCTGATATTAGGTGTAACGACCGTCATCACACGCTCTTTAACACCTTATAATCAAGCGCGAAAAGAAACAATTGATGTCGCTCAGCGTAGAAGTGATTTAGTTGAAGCGGATGAATTTTACTGGTTCAATGGCGAAGAAACATATTTTACGGTCACGGGTACGAATAGTGAAGGCACATCAATCGTTGTCATAGTGCAACAGGATGGTGGAGACATTCAAATTTTTAATCAAGAAGATATCCTCACTGAGCGAGAAGCAATTTTAGAAACGATGCAACGTGTGGAGCCAAAAGAAATTATGGAAGCACGGATTGGTGTTTATAATGATCAAGCTGTGTGGGAAGTGAGTTTTCGACAAGAAAATGATACGATTGGGTATAATATTTTATCGTTAACTTCTGGCGAATGGCTACGCACAATAAAAAATTTATAAGCAGAATGAAAACTTTATAGAAGACAAGGGGAAATAGAATGGCACACATTTCAATTATTGATTCAAAAAATCATGTAGGCGAAGAAGTTATAATCAAAGGTTGGGTAGCAAATAAACGCTCAAGTGGTAAAATTGCTTTCCTAGAACTAAGAGATGGTTCAGCATTTTTCCAAGGTGTGGTGTTAAAAAATGAAGTTGGCGAAGAAGTTTTTGAGCAAGCGACACACTTGAACCAAGAAACATCTGTTGTAGTTACAGGAACAATTCAAGAAGATACGCGTTCAAAATTTGGTTATGAAATCCATGTGTCAACTATTGAAGTTGTCGGCGATTCAATCGATTATCCAATTACTCCAAAAGAACACGGAACAGATTTCTTGATGGATAACCGACACTTATGGCTACGTTCATCGAAACAACATGCCATTATGGTTGTTCGTAATGAAATGATTCGTGCAACTTATGAATTCTTTAATAAAAAAGGGTTCATGAATATCGATTCACCAATTTTAACAGGTGTTGCTGGAGAAAACACGACGGATTTATTCCACATCGATTACTTTGATCAAGACGCTTATTTAGCTCAAACCGGTCAGTTACATGCGGAAGCAGCAGCTATGGCATTTGGAAAAGTCTTTACTTTTGGTCCGACATTCCGTGCTGAAAAATCAAAAACACGTCGTCATTTGACAGAGTTTTGGATGGTTGAGCCTGAGATGGCATTCATGAAACAAGATGAGTCATTAGAAATCCAAGAACAATTTGTAGCTTACCTTGTTCAAAGTGTCTTAGATAACTGTGGTTATGCGTTAGATGTGTTAGACAGAGACCGCGAAACATTAGAAAAATATACAAAATTGCCTTACCCAAGAATTTCTTATGATGAAGCAATTGAAATGTTGAAAGAAAATGAATTTGATGTAGAGTGGGGTGTTGACTTTGGTTCACCTGAAGAAACATTTATCGCGAACCAATATGAACAACCAGTCTTTATTGTGAACTATCCAAAAGCAATCAAACCTTTTTACATGCCAGAACATCCAGACCGTGATGACGTTGTTTTATGTGCGGATTTAATTGCGCCAGAAGGTTATGGTGAAATTATTGGAGGATCTGAACGTGAGTCAGACTATGACGTTTTAAAACAAAATATTATTGATTTTGGTTTAAACGTGGAAGATTACCAATGGTATCTAGACTTACGTCGTTATGGATCAGTGACCACTTCTGGATTTGGTTTAGGTTTAGAGCGTGCGGTCACTTGGATTACTGGAACGAAACACATTCGTGAATCCATTCCATTCCCAAGATTGTTAAACCGTATTTACCCTTAAACGATTAAGCAGATAAATTTAAAAGACACCTATTTAGGTGTCTTTTCTACAATGAAAAGAAAAAATATAAAAGGAAGGGAGTCATAAATGGATAATGAGTTAATTGTTCGTTGGATGAATGCAGGAAATGCGCAGGTACCGACACTCTTGTTAAGACATTATAAAGATTTGAACATTTCAAATGATGAACTCGTTCTTATTTTACAATTAAAGTCTTATATGGATAAAGGGGACTTGTTTCCAAGTACGGATAAAATTGCGAAAAGCATGCATATGACGGAACAAAATGTTTTTAAAGCCATTCATCAACTGATTCAAAAAAAAATATTATTTATCGATACTAAAAAAGATGCGTCTGGCCGAACGGAAGATACGTACTCTTTGGATTTGTTGTGGGAACGATTGATTATTCATTTAAAACAACAAGAAACAACCAAAATGCAACATGTAGAGCAAGAACAAACGAAAAATATTTATTCGATGTTTGAAGCAGAATTCGGTCGATCATTGACACCTATTGAAACTGAAACCCTAGTGGCTTGGATTGAAGACGATCATTATCATGTGGATTTGATTAAGCTCGCATTGAAGGAAGCAGTTTTGAATCAAGTGTATAGTATGAAATATATTGATCGCATTTTATTAAGTTGGGAAAAGAAAAACTTAAGAACGAAAGAACAAGTCGAAAAAGAAATGCAACGCTTTAGAAATTATAAATCCAGTCAACAAGAGAACGATACTCAAGAAGAAATAGATAAATATGGACCGGTACCAATGGTGAATTGGTTAAAGGATACGGATTAACAAATAGGGGAGAGAAGGCATTGGATCTTGAAGAGTTATTAACGAAAGAAGAAACAACAAAAGTGATCGAGGCAATGGGGAAAATTTTTCCAGAAGCGAAGGCAGAATTGGATCATAAAAATCCTTTTGAACTTTTGATTGCTGTGATTCTTAGTGCGCAAACGACAGATGTTGGCGTAAATAAAGCGACACCAGCCTTATTTCAAGCATACCCTACACCTGAAAAAATGATGCATGCTGAACTTAAGGATTTAGAAGACAAATTAAAAACGATCGGACTATATCGCAATAAGGCAAAATTTATTAAAAAAACGGCAACGAGACTTGTCGAAGAATTTGATGGCGTTGTGCCAAGTAATCGAAAAGATTTAGAGAGTTTGCCAGGCGTCGGTCGAAAAACGGCAAATGTCGTGATGAGTGTAGCGTTTAATGAACCGGCCATTGCGGTAGATACGCATGTGGAACGTGTCTCAAAAATACTGAAGATTGTAGCAGAAGATGCATCGGTCTTACAAGTGGAGCAAACGTTAATGGAAAAATTACCAAGAGAACTTTGGTCCATTGCGCATCATCGTCTCATCTTTTTTGGGCGATACCAATGTCCAGCAAGAAAGCATAACCATGACGAATGCGTTGAATTGATTAGA
>CAZTEC010000020.1:0-20928 GCA_964612765.1 uncultured Carnobacteriaceae bacterium | reverse complement strand
CCACTTTGCAGGAATTAACCACTTCCACTGGCATAAAGTTTATGACAAAGATGGAAACGAGCGTACTCAAGAAGTTATTGATGCTCTATATAACCCAGAAAGTCAAGCACGTGGAGACATGGAAAATATCCATGCAGCTAAATTCACTTATGAACAAGTAAAAGATTTAGACATGTTACCTTGTGGATACCACCGTTACTACTACATTGAAGATACAATGTTAGAGCACTCAATCGGTGAGTTCAAAGAAGGTAAAACTCGTGCACAAGTCGTTAAAGAAACTGAAAAACGTCTATTCGAATTATATAAAGATCCAGCATTAGACTACAAACCAGAAGAATTAACTCAACGTGGTGGTACTCACTACTCAGACGCAGCATGTGAAATCATTGCTTCAATTCAAAATGACTCACACACTGAAATGGTTGTTTCAACTAAAAACAACGGTACAATCACTGACTTACCTTACGATGCAGCAGTAGAAGTTTCAGGTGTTGTTACAGGTAAAGGTTTCGTTCCATATAACTGGGGATCATTTGAAAACCCAGCAGCTCGTGGAATGTTACAAGTAATGAAAGCTATGGAAGAAACAACAATCCGTGCAGCAATTACTGGTGATTATGGTGCAGCTTTACAAGCATTCACAATGAACCCACTTGTTCCAGCTGGTAAAATGGCAAAAACATTATTAGATCAAATGTTATATGCACATAAAGAACACTTACCACAATTCGCAGATAAGATTGCTGAAATCGAAGCAAACCAACCTGAAGATGTAAACTACATTGATGAATTAATGAAGTCTAACTAATTGTTGGTTTCGCAATATAACTAACAACCACAAAGCTCTTGACAAACTAGATGGATGGCTAGTCGGTTAAGAGCTTTTTATATTGAATATAATCTCTATCGTTAGAATCAATTGCGTAATTTGCAAGAAAGAAATATACTTAACCTACGAATACAAAAGAAATGAGGGAGTATGATGAATAAATTAACTGAATGGATAGAAAAATATTTAGGTGAGTGGTCAAAAAATATAACAGATAATAAATATGTCCGATCTATTCATGAGGCGTATTTATCAATACTCCCTATATTAATTATTGGATCATTTTTCTTTGTGCTTGCGACTTTATTGCAGACTTGTTCAAGATAGAGAGATAAAATGGCGTAAAAGTGAATTACTGATAAGGATGAAACTACTTCTGGAAGATGGGTAGTTTCATTTTTTGGTTAAAATGAAATATATTTAACTGAAAGGGTTTACAAATGAAATTGTGTACTGTGTAATCCAATTAACTTAGTAAATTAAATTAATTAAGATAGATTAGCCCATTTAGGAGAATGACTATGCGTGGAACTTTTCAGTTAATGAAATCAATTAATAAAACAACCATTTTAAATAAAATACGTCTGTCAAAACAAATTTCTAGAGCAGAGATTGCAAAAGAAACAGGGATTACTGCACCAACAGTTAGTTCAATTGTTAAGGAACTGATTGAAGAAAGATTGGTCAAAGAAACACAGTTAGGTGTATCGAGCGGTGGCAGAAAACCAACCATGTTGCAATTAAATGATAACGGTTACTATGTTATCGGGATTGATGCGGGCACAAGGAGTGTCCGTGGAGCGATTTGTGATATTTTAGGAAATTTTATCGTCCGAACAGAGGTCGATGTGCCGGAAATTGTCGATAGTAATCAATATCTCGCAGCGATGTCAAAAGTGATCCAGACATTGTTAGATCAATTTGAATTTACGCAAGAAGATATTATTGGTATTGGTATCGCGATGCATGGGGTGATTGATATTGAAGAAGGAATAGTTGTGCATTCGTCAAATACTAAACTAGATCATGTACCCGTGAGAGAAATAATTGAGGAAGAATACGGCTTTCCAGTCATGTTAGAAAACAACTCAAGATTATTAGCACTAGGGGAATATTGGTTCGGAGATTTTGGTGAAATTGATCGTTTTTTAGTGGTTAACGTGGGGCTTGGATTAGGATCTGGCTTAATTGAAAACAATCAACTTGTTCATGGAGCTCATAATTTGGCTGGTGAAATTGGACATGCAACGATTTCTTTAAATGGGAGCCGTTGTAGTTGTGGCAATGTCGGATGTTTAGAAACATTTATTTCTGGAAAAGCAATTGCTCGAAGAGCGAGAGAAGTATTAGACGATGCGACCGAAGAAATCACAGCTAAGCACGTTTATGAACAAGCTATTCAAGGCAATCAAGCATGTAGAGAAATATTAATAGAATCTGCAGATTACTTGGCGATTGGATTGATTAATTACATTCATACAGTGAATCCTCAGGTTATTGTTCTTGGGGGAGGCGTAATGGGCAGTGCAGACATTTTGATGCCAATCATTAAAAATCATTTGAAGGAACGAGTTCTCATTCACGAAGCGTGGGAAAATTTAGTATTAACTGTTGGTCGAGTAGGGGAAGATGCCACATTGTTAGGTGCAGCAGCACTTCAACTACAAACAATTTTTGTAGAATAATTTCTTCAAAAAGAGGAAAAGTTAAATAAGTAAGAAAGTTAACCGTGAAAGGAGTAGTGCTTGGTTAACGTGTAACCCAGAGCAAAATCTAGATTGCTCTAACTATTTTTGGTATATATAGGAGGATTTATAAAATGAATAATTTAACCGCTTGGTTAGAGAGATATATTTTGCCGATTGCAAGCAAAATTGGTAGTCAGAAACATTTAGTTGCCTTACGTGACGCATTTATTGGAACAATTCCTGCAACAATGGCAGGTTCTGTCGCAGTTATGCTTAATGCGATATTACGCGATTTACCACCACAATTCTTTGAGGGCTATGATGGGAACTCTATTCCAATTATTCGAGAAATTATTGCAGTGAATGGCTATGTTTGGAATGGAACGCTAGCAATAGCTGGACTAATCTTTATTTTTTCATGGGGTTATAACATCGCTAAAGCTTATGATGTTAACGAGCTAGCCGGAGGGATTGTCTCGACTGCAGCGGGAATTATGGGGATTCGTTTCTCATTTTCTGGAGCAGTGGATGGTCTGGCGTTAGACACTGCAACGATAGATGCTTTGAATGCAGCTGGTTGGAACGCAACCGAAAATAGCATTACAGCAAATGGTTGGGGATGGTTACCATTAAGTAGTTTAGATGGGAACTTTTACTTTACAGCGATGATCGTTGGTTTTGTTGCAACAATGATATACGTTAAACTAATGCAAGCCGATATCACCATTAAATTACCTGAATCAGTCCCGCCAGCAGTTTCAAAAGCTTTCGCATCAATTATTCCTGCGACAGCAGCTTTATATCTAGTAGCAATTTTCTATTATGTGTTTTCACTAATACTGCCAGAATTTACTTTCCAAGAATGGCTACAAGAAACAGTGGCACTCCCATTACTTGGACTTTCGCAAGGATTTGGAGCAGTTGCATTAACTGCATTATTTGTACAAATTTTCTGGTTCTTTGGTATTCATGGGCCGAACGTTTTGGCACCAGTATTAGAAGGTGTATTTGGAGTTGCTCAACTTGAAAATGTCAACTTGTTCCAAACAGGAGGAACTCAAGCTGTTATAGAAGAAGGTTACTTATGGGTGCGTGGATCATTTGATGCGTATGCATGGTTTGGTGGTTCCGGTGGTACAATTGTTTTAATATTAGCGATTTTATTATTCTCAAAACGGGAAGATTATAAGACAGTCGCAAAATTATCTGTCGGACCAGGTGTCTTCAATATTAATGAGCCAATTTTATTCGGTTTACCTGTTGTATTAAATCCATTGATGTTTATTCCATTCCTAATTACGCCTGTTATCTCTGTAGGAATCGGTTATGCAGCTACATACTTTGGCTTAGTCAATCCAGTTTCCCAACAAGTCGCGTGGGTAACTCCACCATTGCTAATGTCGTTCTTAGCGACAGGAGCGGATTGGAGAGCACCAATTGTAACTTTAGTCGCAATCGTTGTTTCTTTTATCATCTGGGTACCATTTATTATTTCAGCAAATAAAATGGAACCAACTTCGATTGAGGAAGCTTCAGATGAATTAAATTAGTTAATGATTGAAAGTGTACGCAATGAATGATAAAAGTAAAGGTGAGTTTATGGAAGTCGTAAAAATAATACATGTTCCAGCAAATTATCTATTTGATGTCTTTTTACATTCCATCCAAGCAGACATTAAAAACCAAACGGGACAAGAAGTCTCTAGGGAGGCTGTAACAGGTTTTGAATATACAAAAGAGTTTTCAGCGAATAATCGTGCAACGGTTCGTATTGAAAGTTTTATCCGCAATGAATTGTACCAATATAGTACACATACAGATAAAAATACAATAGTTGTAAAATATGAAGTCGTGCCTCTCAGCGATGATTCGTGTGAACTTCGATATACAGAAACGATCACATCCAACGGCTTTCTTCAAAAAATGAACGACACTTTTGTAGGGTTCATTTGGGGATTTCTAAAGAAAAGGAAATTCAAAGAAATGTTCAACCAAATAGAACAATCGTACACTGAGAATTAGAAAAAAATGAAGAGTACTTCGTCTAACAAAATGAGATGAAGTGCTCTTCTTCTTTTTACGGTGATAGCAATATAAACCATCCAATTTTCTACCCAATAGAAATACAATATAGGTTTCAATATTTCACAATTCTTGTTAAACTAAGTATATAAAATTATTTATTGGAGGCAAATTATGTTTGATTCATTGAAAAGTAAAATATCGGGCAAAAATGTTCGTATCGTTTTCCCAGAAGCAATGGACCCACGTATTTTGGGCGCAGTTGTTCGTTTGAAACGTGAAAATTTATTGGAACCTGTATTATTAGGGAACCCAGAAGAAATAAACCAGTCAGCAAAAGCACAAGGGTTTGATTTAACGGATATCAAAATCTACGATCCAAACAATTACGAGAAATATGATGAGATGGTAGATGCTTTTGTAGACCGTCGTAATGGAAAAGCAACCGTAGAACAAGGTCGTGAAATGTTGCGAAACGTAAATTATTTTGGGACAATGTTGGTTTACTTAGATATTGTTGACGGTTTAATTTCTGGCGCCATTCATTCAACGAGTGACACGGTTCGACCAGCTTTACAAATTGTAAAAACACGCCCAGGTGTAAAATTAACATCAGGTGCATTTATCATGTTACGTAAAAATGACCGTTTCTTATTCTCTGACTGTGCGATTAATCCAGATCCAAATGCAGAACAACTAGCTGAGATCGCGGTTGAAAGTGCTCGAACAGCAGAAATTTTTGATATCGATCCTAAAGTAGCGATGTTAAGTTTCTCAACGAAAGGTTCGGGAGCTGGGCCAATGGTAGACAAAGTTCGCGAAGCAACAGAATTAGCAAAACAAATGGCGCCAGACTTAGCATTAGATGGAGAATTACAATTTGATAGTGCATTTGATTCAACGGTTGCCCACCAAAAAGCCCCTGATTCAGATGTAGCTGGTGAAGCAAACGTCTTTATTTTCCCAGAGTTACAATCAGGAAATATTGGTTATAAGATTGCTCAACGCCTTGGTGGATTCGAAGCTATTGGACCAATCTTACAAGGATTAAACAAGCCAATCGCTGACTTATCACGTGGATGTATTGAAGAAGATGTATATAAACTTTCAATCATTACAGCGAACCAAGCTTTATTAAATGACAAATAATGAATAGATGAAAAAATCGCCCGTTCTCTTTGTGGAGGCGGGCTTTTTTGAAATTTTTAACTCATTTATGATAAAAGATTTTGAGGTGAATGCCAATGAAGCAGCAAGAAATATTTAAAGGCGGAGGAATAACTGGTGCTACTTTAAAATGGCTCGCGATAATTTCAATGTTCATCGACCATTTTGCGGCAGGGTTTATTCGCTATGATTCCAATTTTTTATCACTTTTTGGTGGGAATTTATATCCGATGGGCCGTTTTATCGGACGCTTAGCTTTTCCCATCTTTTCATTTCTGATTATTCAAGGTTACCAACACACTTCTAATCGAAGGAAATATATCAATCAACTTTTTCTTTTTGCATTACTCTCAGAAGTTCCGTTCGACTTAGCCTTTATGAACGGCTTGGTGGATTGGTCCCATCAAAATATATTCTTTACTCTTGCTGTGGGGGTAGCTGGCTTTTCGATACTTGAAAAAGCTGAAGAAGAACAACAAATGATCAAGGGAATCATCGTTGTGCTAGTAACAATGTATATAGCCGAATATCTGAATTTTGATTATGGTTTGTATGGTATTTTAACGATTTTTGGTTTAGGGTATCTTCGAAATAATAAAATACCGCAAACGATATTTGGAATTTTGATGGGGTTAGTGCAAGGACTTGGTGCTGCTTTAGCCTATATTCCTATTTGGTTTTACAATGGACAACGCGGTAAACAGTATAAATGGTTCTTCTATCTTTTTTATCCGGGACATCTACTCCTGATTTATTTGTTGCGCATCTTATTTCTATTCTAAATAAAAAC
Source organism: uncultured Carnobacteriaceae bacterium (assembly GCA_964612765.1). Classification (GTDB taxonomy): domain Bacteria; phylum Bacillota; class Bacilli; order Lactobacillales; family Carnobacteriaceae_A; genus Atopostipes. The sequence goes on along the minus strand of CAZTEC010000020.1, from coordinate 14,429 downwards.
CCAACTCTTCTATTTTCTAGAAAAGTTGGGTTTCGTTTTATTGGACGAAAGATTCGGATTGAATAATTCGTTCGGCATATTTATTCGCAAATTCAGTATCGTGAGTCACGATCAGGATTCCTGTCCCTTGTTTGGCAATGTTTTGAATAAGTATTCCGATATCATCCGCTGATTCACTATCCAAAGCAGAAGTGGGTTCGTCAAAACATAATATATCCGGTTTTAACATCATTGCTCGAGCAATCGCAACACGTTGAGCTTGTCCTCCAGACAAAGTACTTGGCATAACTTCAGCTTTATCTTGAATCCCCATCGAATTTAATAAATTGAGTGCTTGCTCAACTAATTTTTCCTTTGAGGCCAGCTTTTGACCAAGTGGTGCTTCCAATAAATTATCTAATACAGTCAGATTAGGGAAGAGTTCGTAATTTTGGAAGACCATTCCAATTCGGTTTTGATATATTTGTTGCTCTTTTTTATTCGCATAAACCCCATCTTCACATAAGGACACGCCATTTATTGTAATGGTCCCTTTATTTGTAGGTTCTAAATTATTAATCAGTCGTAGAAAAGTTGATTTTCCTGTGCCGGAGCGTCCAACCAGTGCAACAATTTCTTCTCCATTAATTTGTAAGCTATAGTTTTGAATGACGGCTTGGTTGCCAAAGTTTTTCGATAAATCTGTAACAGTTAAACTCATGATATTTCCTCCTTAGTAAGCGATGCGCTGTTCTGATTTTCGTAATAAGAACGTGACGATTCCAACAATAACGATATAAATAACGCCAACAATCATGTAAGGAATTAGCGAAGCGTAAGTATTTGCGCTAATTGAAGCCACACGCAGAATTTCGCCAAGTCCAATTACATAAACGAGAGAAGTATCCTTCACCAGTGCGATGACTTCATTTCCGACTGAAGGAAGTACCCGATTGACAACTTGTGGAATAATAATTCGCATAAATCCTCGGACCTTTCCGATTCCTAATACTTTCAATGACTCATATTGTCCTTTAGAAATGGAATTAAAACCTCCACGGAAAATTTCTACATAATAAGCTGTATAGTTTAGAATGAATGCGAAAAGTGCAGCTGGGAAACGATCCAGACTAATTCCAAGGTAAGGGAAGCCAAAGAATACGACCATCAATTGTAGGAGCAATGGCGTCGAACGCATGATAAAAACATAAACCTCAATGAGGATTTGCAGCCATTTCGGACCAAAGGAACGTGGAATCGCTAATAAAAGTCCCAATGGGATACTTGTCAGAAAGACGATGAAAAATAATCCTAAAGTTAGTTTTAAACCATCCGCTAAACTGGGCAACATACTTTGGAAAATATTGCTTTCACTCGTAGTCAGTCCAGCACTACCAAACCATTTCTTGTAAATTTCATCGAATGTACCATCTTCTTTTAATTCGGCAATGGCATTGTCAATTTCAGCAGCAAATTCAGTATCCGACTTACGCATTCCGACAGCCATCGGTTCAACGGCAGATTTATCTAAAAATACGTTGTACTTTTCTTCGCCGCGAAGGTTTACTACATAATTTCCATAAACTCCACCAACTACCACAGCATCGACACGGCCAGCATCTAAATCTTGAAAGGAATTATTGTAATTCGGATAAAGGACGAGTTCAGCTAAACCATCGTTTACTTCTTCTGGCCAAGCCGTCTCCATAATTTGTAAGGCAGTTGAAGAAGATTGTGTTGTTACCTTTTTACCGATTAAGTCCTCAAGACTTTCAATCAGTTCTTGATCGGCTAAAGTTACAATAATTTGTGTATCTTCAATATATGGCTCAGACATCAAAACAAGTGCCTCTCGTTCTGGCGTAACTCCATATCCATTCCAAATCATATCGATATTTCCAGCATTTAGTTCTTGTTCTTTCATACTCCAGTCAATCGGTTGGTATTCGAAAGTATAACCTAATAAATCGGCTACAGCTTGCGATAAATCAATATCAAAACCAATTAATTCTCCTTGTTCATCGCGAAATCCCATCGGTGCGAATGTATCATCTAGCCCAACAATAAATGTTTCCTTTTCAGTTTCTGCCGCTTCAGCAGTAATCACGGCATCTGGGACAATTAACAATAGTCCTAATGCAATGAAGCTCATAAATAATTGATAAACTTTTTTCATAATTAATTCCTCCTCTAAAATAAAAAAACCTTTCATTTCAGTAACTGAAATAAAAGGACGATAAATAGAAACGTGGTGCCACCTTAATTTATTACTTATTCGCATAAGTAAACTCATCGTGTCAAAGACACTTACGATTAACGCTCGTACACGGAAATGCCTACTGTTTTTCAGCGCTTCATTCCAAGATGTGTAATATTTTGTTGAATCATCACTCGCACCAACCGTGATGTCTCTGGTATTCAATAAAAATATCGTGTTCTTGTCAACATATTCTATTTATTAAAATATAATTTGTTCACTTTTCTTTGTCCAGTTTCCAAGTCCTGACCGAGTGAAAAAAGATAAATGTACCCATTGCGCGCTTTGCTGCTCATTCGGGGCACATTTCCTATTTTTCCGTTGGTCAAATCGGACTTGTGCACTTTTCTCTTATGATGGTCGTCCATAGGGCATCAATCCTTTCAAAGGGTGGAAATAAAAAAAGACCTTTATCCAAAATTGGATAAAGGACGATTAATCGTGGTTCCACCTTATGTTCGCAAACCATTCACATGATTTGCCTCATTACGTTACTAGAAACGTTGCGATTAACGCTCGCACACGAGAACATTTACTGGATTCAATGTTCTAGCTCAGAGGTGTGTTTCGTTTTTCTTATCGCCATTTTCACCAACCATGACGTCTCTTTCACTATAAGTTAAAACTACTCGTCTCATCAAAGCTATTAATTAATTGATTCTAATCATACACTCATTAATTTTAAAAGCAAGCATTATTTATTAAATAATTTCTAATGGGTTATAAATACGACGTGGTTAATAAAAATCTTAAGGCACATATTTTGTTCCGCGTTTGAAGAGATCTTTTTTTGAAAATAACTGGAAGAGTGCTCCGTTAATGGACAGACCAAGTGCTAAAGCACCGGCCGTAAGGAAGGTTTGTGTCGCAAATTGAAACCCCAACAACGATTCTCCTTCGACAAATGCCCGCATCATATTGTAAGCAGCTCCACCAGGAACAAGAGGAATCAATCCAGGTAGGGTAAAAATAATTACAGGTGTTCTAAATTTCCTGGCAAAAATTTGACTCACAAAGGCAATAAAAAAAGAAGCAATAATCGTTGCAAGAAAATCTTGAATCTCAAAATAATTGGTTAAAAAGAAAAAGGTTGTCCAACCGATTGCTCCAGTAATACCGGCAGGAACGATTGTTTTTCTAGGAATATTGTATAGAACAGAAAAGCCAAGAGCTGTAATAAAACTAGAAGTGAAATGTAATATAAAATCGATAAGCATTTTTCATCCTCCTATAATGAATTCCCTCAATTAAATAAAGGACAAGACAGAAACAACGCCAATCCCAATAGCTGCAGCGGTTAAAAAAGCATCAGCTAAAACGCTAACCCCCGAAACGTAATGACTGGCCATGAGATCACGGATACCATTTGTAATGGCCTTTCCTGGCACTAAGGTCATCACACTCGATACAAGAATGATATCCATATCGTGACCAATCCCCATCCGTGTTAAAAATAAAGCAATCCAGCTCAGAACAAATGCAGCAATCATTTCGCTAAAGAAACGAATATTAATTAATTTTTGTGAATAAATAAAAGTTGCGTATCCAATGCTACCAGCTAAAGCAGCAGCCATCAAATCAAGAAAACTTCCTTGAAAGAGAATAGTAAAGAAACCACAAATAAAAGCAGAAGCTAAAATCTCTTCACCTAAACTATAAAAAGATTCTTTTCGATTCAATCGATCAACTTCAAGTAAGGCTTCGTGAGGAGATAATTCGTGTGTTGCAATTTTTCTAGACAAGGCATTTGCTTCAGCAACGATGCCCAAGTTACTTTTTTGTTCAGTTACTCGATGTAAACGCGTATGCTCCTCGCCATTTTGACCTTGGACGGTAATAATCAGGGCACTTGGAACTGAAAAAACACTCACGCCTTGCATACCATAATTCACCGCAACACGATAAACGGTATCTTCAACACGATATGTTTCTGCACCGTTCTCGAGCATTAAACGTCCAATTCCCGTACAGACATCAAGCACTTTGTTTGCTAGCAGTTCCATTAAATCCCTCCGTTTTTGTACTGTGTTGTTAGTATAACGATTATTTTAATAAATTTCATCCGTTTCAAGTGAAGTATTTATAATATCATTCAAAAAGTGTTTGTCGAATTGTTTTAGAGGAAGCTAAGAGTATGATACAATTACAAAAACAATAGATTTGACGTAAGGAGACGAGTGAGTGAAGAAAACACACGAAAATTCTGAATTAATCCATCAACTTAAAAGTGAGGAAGAAATGGTATGGTTAAATCCTCGTAAAAAAGAAGCGAACCAAGCAAACAATGAAGCGAATTATTCCTTTACAGATATCCAAGAAGTGGAGGATCGTTTTCAACGGTTTGCTCCCTTTATTCAATTAATTTATCCAGAGACAAAAGAGCGCCAAGGCATTTTGGAATCTGAATTATCGAAAGTCGATACAATGAAATCTTGGCTAGGAAAAGAATATGGTGTGGAACTTGCTGGTGACTTGTATATCAAACGAGACGACTTGCTCCCAGTTTCAGGAACTATTAAATCTCGCGGTGCCATCTATGAAGTGTTAAAAAATGCAGAGACTTTAGCCTTAGAAGCTGGATTGTTGGAAAGCATTGACGAAAATTACGAAGTCTTTGCGAGCGAAAAGTTTAAACTCTTCTTTTCGAAGCATAATTTAACGGTAGGGACAACTGGAAATTTAGGCATTAGCGTTGGAGCTATGGGTCGAGCACTTGGGTTTGATGTGACCGTTCATATGTCAGAAGAAGCAAAATCCTGGAAAAAAGAATACTTGCGTACCCGTGGTGTCAATGTGATTGAACATTCTACAAATTTTTCAATTGCAGTAGAAGAAGGGCGCAAAGCTTCGGAAGAAAACCCGAATAGTTATTTTGTCGATGATGAATATTCGGAAGAATTATTCCTCGGATATACGGTAGGCGGTTATCGTATGAAGGAACAATTGGCAAAGGAAGGCATTCGAGTGGATCAAGATCATCCCTTATTTGTGTATCTTCCATGCGGAATTGGTGGTTCTCCTAGTGGGATAACTTTTGGCTTGAAACATGCTTTTGGAGATAACGTCCATTGTTTCTTTGCCGAGCCAGCAAAAATGCCAAGCATGCTACTTGGTTTAGAAACGCAGAAGTTTGATCAGATTTCTGTGGATCAGATTGGATTAGGTGGTTTAACCGTTGCAGATGGTTTGGCGGTTCCGCGTACTTCGGCTTTGGTCGCAAAACTGATGAACAGTTACTTTAGCGGAGGCTACACTTTAAATGACGATACATTTAACGCGATACTCTCAGCTTTGCATGAAGAGGAAGGGATTTTCTTAGAACCTGCAGCAGTGGCAGGCTTACCTGGTCCATTTAAACTTCGTCAATCAAAAGCGGGCCAAGCGTACATCAAAGAACACCAATTAGAAGATAAGCTAGCTCAAGCTACTCATATTGCTTGGGGAACTGGTGGCTCGATGGTGCCAGAGCAAGATAAAATGGCATTCGTTAATCAGGGCAAAGACAAACAAATCACAACGATTAATTAGTCAATGAAAGGTGGTCCTTACAGGATGTCAAACAAAACAATGATTGTATTAGTTGGTCCGAGTGGTAGCGGAAAGACTTCTATCGGAGAAGTGCTTACAGAAAATAATATTCCTCGTTTAGTAACAACAACAACTAGACAGCCAAGAGCTGGAGAAATCAATCGAGTGGATTATTACTTTAGAGACTTCAGCGAAGTTGAGCTGGATGAGTTTGTCGAACAAACCATTTATAACGGCAATCGTTATGGCTTGACCAAAAAAGAAGTCGTATCCATGCTAGAACAAAATGATACGGTCCATGTTTCTTTGGATCAAAGCGGAGCACAGGCGGTCAAAGAAAATTTTCCAAAAGAAACATTTGTTGTCTTTGTTCAAATTACCGAAGAACAAATGATTCAGCGGATGAAACATCGCGGAGATTCGCCAGAAGAGATAAAAGCTAGAGTGCAATTTTGTCGCGAAACAAATGAACTAGAAGCACCTGATTTTGCGGATATCCTTGTCGAAAATAAAGACATTAATGAAGCTGCATTAAAAATAATCGAACAAGTGAAAAAAAGAAATGAATAAGAAACTAAAAAACACGCCTCTCAAATGAGAAAGCGTGTTTTTGAAATGTTCTAATTAAATTTAAGCTTGGTTGAAGTTAGAAGTTGCAAAGCTATCTGGGACATCAAAGCCACCAATACCACTTGCGTTGTAACTTTCACCATTCATAATTGAGTTTTTAACGATGACATAGTCTACCTTACGGATGGCATCGACATCATCGCCACCTGCATAAGAAATAGAAGATTGTAGATCTTGTTGCATTTCAGTCAGTGTATCTTTGATACTTCCTTTGAAAGGAACTAACATTGATTTTCCTTCAACGTTTCGGTGTTCACCTTTTTGTTGAGCGGATGCACTACCAAAATATTTTTTGAATTTTTGTCCATTTAATTCAATCGTCTCTCCTGGTGATTCTTCGTGACCAGCAAATAATGAACCAATCATAACCATTGAAGCTCCGAAACGAATTGATTTTGCGATGTCTCCGTGAGTACGTACGCCACCATCAGCAATAATAGGTTTACGAGCAACTTTAGAACAACGAGATACTGCAGCTAATTGCCAGCCACCTGTTCCAAAACCAGTTTTAAGTTTAGTTGTACATACTTTACCAGGACCAACACCCACTTTAGTTGCATCTGCACCGGCGTTCTCAAGTTCACGAACGGCCTCAGGAGTTGCGACGTTTCCTGCAATTAAAAATGTACTTGGCATTTTTTCTTTTACAAACTGAACCATTTTAATTACACGTTCAGAATGACCATGTGCCACATCAATCGTGATATATTCTGGAATCAAATCTTCTGCTACTAATTCTTCGACGAAAGTATACTCATCTTCTTTAATACCTAAACTAATAGAAGCGAATAATCCTTTTTCACGCATGGTTTGAATGAACGCTTTTCTTGTTTTTTCTTCAAAACGATGCATCACATAGAAATAATCATTTTCAGCAAGTTTAATGGCTAAACTTTCATCGATAATTGTCTGCATATTTGCAGGAACTACCGGCATTTTAAAACGACGATTTCCAAATTGTACGGACGTATCAACTTGCGAACGGCTATCTACAATACCTTTTGCTGGGATTAACTGTATATCTTCATAATCGAAAACTTTCATGGAAAGTCAACGCTCCTCAAAATATTTTATCGGGGTAACCTTAACACAAAAAAATTCCCGAAGTTTCTGCGTTCACTGCGCACACTCCGAGAGGTTAAATTTAATTCCCTGTGCTACTATACAGTGAAGCGTACTAAATGTCAAAAGAATTTTCATCGAATCTTCATTTTCAAATCTTCTTTTTAGTAAAAATAATGGATACAATAATGGATACATTAATCGGTTATTTGGATGGACTATTGTATAATAAAGATATCGAATGATATATATAGAAGGGAATAGAAAAATGAATACATATGCAAGACGAAAAAAACAACATTTATTCCGTAACAAATTATTAATCGCTAGCATTTTAGGCTTTTTACCTTTTTTATATTTTGCTATTATTGGTTATTATGATTGGACGAATGTGACAGCCAATGATTATGAAATTGGCGCCTTCTTTTATGAATTAAGAGAACCGCTTCGAACAACAATTGCGATAGTGATTACTCGTTTGGCTGATTTTGAAGGACAATTAATCATTACAGTTATCACCGTATTGCTTTTATTTTTATTCAGGAAATGGAAAACAGGACTTTGGTATGGACTAACTATTCTGTTAGGTTCTGAGTATTTAAATAAATTTGTTAAAGAAATTTATCAAAGAGTTCGTCCAGACCAAATCGAACATCTTATTGAACAAGGTGGTTATGCTTTTCCGAGTGGTCATTCAATGGGATCGATGATTGTTTTTGGAGGGATCATATTTATTCTGACCCGAAAAATTAAAACCAATTGGCAACAATGGTTGATTGGAATATTATTTGGATTACTCATTCTATTAATTGGAGTAAGTCGAATTTATTTAGGTGTTCATTATCCAAGTGATGTCATCGGTGGCTTTTCTCTCGGATTCACTTGGATTACATTATCGATTGCTTTGGTCGGGTTGCCAATCACGCGCCAAGAGTTTGTAACAAAGCGCTATTCATTTAAAAAATAGCTCGGCTGAATGAAATGTGAAGGAAGATGAATGATGTCAAACAAAAAAGTGGTTATTGCACCTGATTCATTTAAAGAAAGTCTATCTGCTTTTGAAGTAGCAGGATCAATTGAAAAAGGTTTTATGAAAGTCTTTCCAAATTGGACCTATGTAAAAGTTCCGATGGCAGATGGTGGCGAAGGAACCGTTCAATCACTTGTGGATGCGACAGGTGGAAGTATTCAACAAGTTGAGGTAATTGATCCATTAGGACGAAAAGTTCACTCTTTCTATGGACTTTCGGGTGATAGAAAAGTTGCCATTATCGAAATGGCAGCTGCCTCAGGATTAGAACTCATTCAACCAGAAGAAAGAGACGTCATGTCAGCGACCTCTTATGGTTTGGGCGAATTAATATTGGCAGCACTCAATCAAAATGTCGAAGAAATATTAATTGGCCTAGGTGGGAGTGCGACAAACGATGCCGGAGCGGGAATGATTCAATGTTTGGGAGGCAAGCTACTTGATAAAAACGGTGAAGAGATTCCTCGAGGTGGAGCGGGTCTTTCGAATTTAGCACGGATTGACCTTTCGGGACTAGATGAACGACTGGAAAAAGTGACCATCCAAGTTGCCTGTGATGTGACTAATCCGCTAACCGGACCAAATGGGGCTTCGGCCATTTATGGTCCACAAAAAGGAGCGACTGAAGAACAAGTCGAACACCTCGACAAAAATCTAAAACATTTTGCGAGGATTGCTAAAAGAGATTTAGACGTAGAGATTGATCAAATTGCGGGAGCTGGTGCAGCTGGAGGATTGGGTGGTGGCTTGAACGGTTTTCTCCAAGCGAAATTAGAACGCGGTGGCGATTTAGTAGTGCAGCTACTCGATTTGGATGAACGGATAAAAGATGCGGACCTTGTGATTACAGGCGAGGGTGGCATGAATCATCAAACAGTTTTTGGTAAAACTCCGGTTGTAGTCGCTAAAGTTGCAAAAAAATATAACGTGCCAGTCATCGCCTTTGTTGGATCTTATTCAGAAGGTTACGAAAAAACCTATGATGAAGGAATTGATGCTGTATTCAGTATCCTATCCGAATGGAAGAGTTTGGACGAAATACTACAAGACGGCGCAAAAAATCTTGAAGCCACTGCCTACAATGTAGCTAAACTTTTAGAATTTAACCAATAAAAAAGAAGGGGCTATTTTTATAATGGCCCCTTCTCTTACTTTAATTTTAAAGCGGTCTTTTTGCTGTTAACGCATGAACTTCTGCCCGCACTTCATCTAATACAGCCGTATTCTCCTGAGATGTTGCAACTTTTATAATTAATTCAGCTACTTTTCGCGCATCATCCGTGTCAAATCCACGTGTCGTTATGGCAGGCGACCCGATACGAATTCCACTCGTTTTAGTTGGTGGCAATTCATCAAATGGAATAGAATTTTTATTCACAGTAATATCTACCTGATCAAGCAATTTTTCTAATTGATCGCCATTTAGACCGTAAGCCGAAACGTCGAGCAAGAGTAAATGGTTATCTGTCCCTTTTGAGATGACTTTGAACTCTGATTCTTGGAAAACATCAGCCATCGCTTTCGCATTATCGACAACTTGTTGCATATAATCTTTAAATGATGGTTGCAAAGCTTCGAAAAATGCTACAGCTTTTGCAGCAATTACATGTTCTAAAGGCCCTCCTTGAATTCCAGGAAAAACAGCACTATTTAATTTTTTGGCATACTCTTTTTTCGCTAGAATTAATCCGCCACGAGGCCCGCGTAATGTTTTGTGTGTTGTCGAAGTTACCACATCCGCATATTCCACGGGGTTTTGATGGAGTCCTGTTGCACATAAACCAGCAATATGGGCCATATCAACCATAAATTTTGCGCCCACTTCATCTGCAATTTCTCTGAATTGTTTAAAATCAATCGCACGAGAATAAGCACTCGCTCCAGCAACAATCATCTGTGGCTTTTCTTCAAGAGCAATTCGACGTACTTCATCATAATCAATGACTTCAGTGCCTTTATCAACACCATAAGCAACAAAATGATATAATTTTCCACTGAAATTAACTGGAGACCCATGAGTTAGATGGCCACCGTGGCTTAAGTTCATCCCTAATATTTTATCGCCAGGATTTAGCAAGGCTTGATAAACAGCCATATTCGCTTGACTTCCTGAATGAGGTTGTACATTCGCATACTCTGCATGAAATAATTCTTTCGCACGATCAATTGCCAAGTTTTCAATGACATCAATATATTGGCAACCGCCATAATATCTACGTCCGGGATAACCTTCTGCATATTTATTCGTCAGTATACTTCCTTGCGCCTCAAGCACCTGTTTAGAAACAAAATTCTCGGATGCAATCAGTTCGATTCCTTTTTCTTGACGTTCTGTTTCTTTTTGAATGGCATCAAATATTTCTTGATCAATCATTACTATCGCCTTCTTCTATAAAAATATGTTCATATGCTCAAAATAAATTTTCCTGTTTCTATTATAGATAATAGTCGCAGCGAATCCAATATTAAATCTCCAACAAGGTAAAACATATAGAGAATCTTAAAGATAACGATATAATACTATTAAGTAAAGAGAGGAGTCACCATTATGGGAGAGTTTAAAGAGTATCTTAAAACAATTGACGAAGAGTCACATAAAGATTGCATGGAAAAAGTTTTACAATGGATCATCGAACACTATCCAAAATTAGAAACGAAAGTAGCCTGGAATCAACCGATGTTTACCCATCAAGGAACATATATAATTGGTTTTAGTCATTCGAAACATCATATCGCTATGGCCCCAGAAACGAAACCCATTCTAGAATACAAAGATATAATAGAAGAGCTGGGATTTAGTTACACCGATAATATCATTCGGATAAAATGGACGGACCCTTTTCCATATGAATTCATGCAAACGTTGATTGAATATAATATTGAAGATAAGGACGGGTACGCAAAGTTTTGGCGTTAAACTAAAAAAATAGTCATTTACAAAAGTTTTACTACAAATCCTTATGTTTTTTACGAAAAAACGATTACACTATATGTAGTAAATAAAAATTATAAAAAGATATTATGAAGGGATTGTTTTATTATGTGGTGGATTATATTACTTGTAGTTGTTGCACTTGTTGGTTTTTGGGTGATGAATACGTACAATCAGCTGGTTTCTTCACGTGAGTTTGTAAGAAATTCAATGGGGAATATTGCGACGCAGGTTGAATCAAGATGGGATGCAGTGAAAAGTTTAATTGATGCAGCTAAGAAATATTCTACGCATGAGGCGGAAGCTTTAACAAATATTACGGCCATGCGTTCAAATGTTGACCGTACTTCTCAGCCAACTGCTGTCGAAAAAGATGATGCACTATTCAGTCAAGCAATGGATCGAATCAATGTCGTAGTTGAGAACTATCCGGAATTAAAGGCCGATCAAATTTATATCCGCGCAATGGATGGAGTGGATCGCTATGAAAATAATGTCCGTCAAGCTCGTATGGTTTATAACGATACCGTTACAAAGTTAAATCGACAAGTGCAACAATTCCCTTCTTCAATTGTTGCTGGCATGTTCGGATTTGGACAGGAAGAATACTTCCAAAGTACAGAGTCTAAATCTGAGATGCCACAATGGTAATCGCTAGTATTTATGGAAAATAAAAACAAGATTGGGCGGATTCTATTCGTTATCTTATCTCTCTTTGCATTCGTTTTTCCAAAAGAGGTGCTAGCAGCGAACCCAATAGAATCTATCCATATTACGGCAGACATACAAGCAGATGGTTCGGTCATTATTAAAGATCACCGGATTTTTAATGCTGAAGAAGGAACCGAACACTACTTATCATTAGGAAATTTAGATGATTCAGAATTACTTGATTTCACGGTCTATGATGAAAATGGGCAACCGTTAGAAGATATTGGCGAGTGGGATGTAGATGCTTCATTCGAAGAAAAAGCAGGGAAGTATGGTGTCAACTACGTCGGGAATGAAATTGAACTTTGTTTTGGTCTAGGCGGATATGGTCGTCGGGAATTTACAGTCGAATATCATCTTTCCAATTTTGTGAAAGATTTAGAAGACGATCACCAAGCTTTTTATTGGCAATTTATTAATCCATATATGGATCCAATAGATACTATTCAAATTGATGTCACTACAAATACGGATTATCTCTTTGAAAATCCAGCGACAAGATTCTGGGCATTTGGACATGAAGGCGGAACTACTGAAATTACATCAGAGGCTTTAGTCATGAATAGCGGCGAATGGTTTGATCAAAGTGAATACGTTGTTTTACTCGGCATCTTTGAAGGAGCCCCTTTCCAAACGAACTCAAATTTATCAGAAACAAGTGAAAGTTTAATCGAAATGGCAATGAGCGGTGCAACTCTAGATGGGACAACTTACGATGACTATTTAGATGGGATGTTTGATGACCAGTCAACAAGCTCTAGTGGAATTGCTAGTTTTATTATTGGTGCGATAATACGTATTTTTGGGTTTATTCTAATTGTAGGCACTTTTATTGGTATTGGATCAAGCAGTAAAAAGAGAAACGAAGGTAAATTCAGAACAACCGTTTCCGAGGACCAATATTTTCGAGACATCCCGTACGATGGCCAGTTTATTCATACTCAATACTTTTTGGATAACGAAATATCTGACTGGATTTCATCGTTCATTCTAAAATGGGTCTCTGAGGGAAGATTACAAGACTCCGTCGAAGAAGTCGGACTCATCTTTAAAAAAGATAAATTGGCTTTAATCATAAACACAGAAGCACCATCACCTGAAAACAAAATTGAAGCAAGATTATGGGCTATGGTGTTGAAAGCAGCTGGAGACGATCGGATTCTTTCGGAAAAAGAATTCAATAGATATGTTCGTCGTAATCTATCAACCTTTGATTCCTGGATTGAGACTGTTAAAGAAGATTCAAAAGATCAAATGGAAGCAGAAGGATATTTAGAAGCTATGACAACAAAAGTATTAGGTATTTTTAATCAGGAAAGTATTACCATAACGACTGATGGACAACAGCTAGGTGATCATATAGAGGCGTTCAAAAATTATCTTGTTGATTTCTCTTTAATCCATGAACGCGAAGTATCTCATGTTGTATTATGGCAAGAAATGATGATTTGGGCAGCCTATATGGGGATTGCAGAAGAAGTTTACGATCAACTAAAAATTGTAAATCCAGAAATCGAACGTCAAATGCCATATAGTCCAAGAACAGTTATTATGGCAAATAATTTCGCACATTCTGTCCAATCGACCCATTCTAGCGCCAGTTCTTCATCCTCTAGTTACAGTGGGGGAGGCGGAAGTTCATTTGGCGGTGGAGGTGGCGGATCCTTCGGTGGCGGTTCAGGTGGAGGTACACGATAAACTAAAATCGTAAATATATAAACAAGGTTTAGTCTTATATGGATTAAATCTTGTTTTTTTCATACAACTTAACAGATTAAATTTAATAAAAGAATTATTTCTTCAATTTCTACTATATATAGTCAAAAATTCGGCAAAAATATTTATTGTAGATAAAATATAAAATATCAAAAATGAGTTGACTTTTAAAAGTAAAGGATGTAATATTGTATGTCGAAACAACAATTGAATTTGTTGTTTATTACTTGTATATATCTATCAACACAAGTGATTTTATTTTTGCCAGGAACTAGATTTTTAATCAAAAAACATGATTTTGAAATAATCTTTACAAAAAATTAAAAAAATGTTGACATGTTTAAAAAACGATGGTAAGATATATCTCGTGCTCAAGAATACTAAAACTTAGTAATGAGCCACAAGTTGATCTTTGAAAACTGAACAAAGTAATACAACCAAAATGTGCAGGGGTCTTCTTAAATGAAGACAACCAAGTTAATTTTGAACAACAAGAATTGAGTCAATCAAACGACTGGCAGAGGCCAGTCACAGTTTTACTAAAACTGAGAGTTTGATCCTGGCTCAGGACGAACGCTGGCGGC
>CAZTEC010000019.1:5191-21331 GCA_964612765.1 uncultured Carnobacteriaceae bacterium | reverse complement strand
ACCGTCCATTTTACGGTAAAGATCAATAACTTCTACTGCTAAATCTTTGAAAGTAATTGCGTTCATTAAGTGGTCTTGACCATGAACAAGTAATAATGAAATCTCAACTGAATCTCCACTCGCTTCTTGAGTTAATAATCCCGTTTGAGATTTATGTGCATTTCCTAAAGCCTCGTCTGCTGCTTCTAATTTTGCGTCAGCCTCTTCAAAGTTTCCTGCTTTCGCTGCGTAGATTGCCTCCATTGCATTACTTTTAGCATCTCCACCGTGCATGATAAGGCCCATGATTGTTTCTAATAATTGCTCTTGTCCTTCCATCCTATAATACCCCTCTCAAAATTTTTTGTTTTATTTTTGTGCGCTAATATTTCTCAACATAACATTGAAAAATGATCTATTTGTTAAATGTTTGGACTATTTAGCTTCAATCATTGATAAAGCAGTATCCAATACTTTTTGTCCGTTAACCATTCCGTAGTCTTGCATATTAATGACGTCTACTGGAATTCCTGTGCCTTCAACTTTTTTCTCAAATTGAGACTTCATAAAACGAACTTGTGGACCTAATAATAATACGTCCACGTCCTTTTTAGCTAAAACGCCATCCGCTTCACTTGCTGAGTTTGCAAAGATATCTGCTTCGATTCCTTGTTCTTCAGCCGCTTTCTGCATTTTAGAAACTAGTAGTGATGTACTCATTCCTGCAGCACAAACTAACATAATTGTTTTTTCTGCCATACTATAAATCATCCTCCATATTTATTTACCGATTCAAAATCATCCTTCTTCAGTAAACTGACACCGATTTCAAATCGACTACTTAATTATTATATATTTAATATAGATAAAAGTCCACCATTTCACCGGAATCCTTATCCTTAAAATATTCGACTGTTCTATCGTGAATCAAATGAAATATCTGCTGTATTTAATAGATGATTTAAAAGTCCAGAAACGATCCGTGCTTTTTGAGTTAGCTCATCATAACGATTTTTCGTTGCCTCATCATCCACTTTTTCGATCATGTCTGCTAAGGCTGCAGCTTCATAATACATGTCATTATCCTGTTGCTTCTCTAAAGTGACTGCTGATTCTTCCAAAGTCTTATGATCGACTCTTCGAGCTTTTGTTAAATTAGAAACATGATCAATCACTAGGGTTTCTTTGCTTCCATAAACCTCAACTTCATAACCAGATGTAACCATTTTCCCAACAAGTATTGTGACATCAAATGTTTTATATCTTAAGATGACTGTGCCCAGACCATCCACACCCGTACGAATTTTTCGTGCATAATAAATGGATTCTTCTGGTTCGCCAAATAAAGCAACCGCTGTGTAAATTGGATAAACACCTAAGTCCATAAGTGCACCACCCGCAAAATTCAATGAAAAAATATTTGGTTCCTCACCGGCTAATACATTATCGTATCTTGAAGAATAGCGAACATAGGGTAATGTTGCTCCTTGGACTCCGCCTAATTTTTCTACTTCTTCTTTTATTACTGCCAAATTCGGTATAAACATATGACGAATTGCTTCCAAAACAAAGACGCCGTTTTCTTTCGCAACTTGAACCATTTCATCCCATTGCTCGACACTTGTCGAAGCCGGTTTTTCAACTAGTACATGTTTCTTTGCACGAAGAGCTAATACTGCTTGCTCATAATGCAAACTATTTGGTGAAGCAATATAAATCACATCTAAATCTTCTCTTTGTACAAATTCATCTAAGTCCGTAGAAATTCGAACTTCACCAAAAGGATCACTAAATGCTTTTCCCTTTTCTTCATTTCTAGAATATACCCCACGCAACTCATATTGCCCGGTTTTTAGTGCTCCATCAATAAAACTAGCTGTAATCCAACTCGTACCAATTGTACCTAAGCCTAATTTTGTCATCTTCATTCTCCTTGAAAATTATTTTAATTTAATTTGATATGAACAATTTCTGGACGGTTATTTACACGAAAAGGAAAAGCAGAATTGCCAATCCCTCGTGTCACAATCATACGACTCGCTGGATAGTTCTCACTCGTATACAAGCCAAAATCATATTTCGGATTTGTTCCTTGTCCTGGCGCAAACAAACCACCTATTATCGGCACTCGAACCTGGCCACCGTGTGCATGACCAGCCAATACTAATTCGGGTCTTTTAATTTCATCTTCTAAGTATTTTTCAAAAAAATGCGGATAATGTGCAAGCAAAATTTTTGGATCGTTTTTATTTTTTTCCGTTAACTCAACATTCGCAAATAAATCCTCTTTAATATCGACTGAAGACATATATTCACTTAAACCCATGAGCCAAAATCCCGCGTTAGTCGTCTCATCCAATTTAATCCAATGCACTTCGTTTTTTAGTAAGGTAACCCCGGCTCGTTTCAGCACTGCTGTCACTTCGTGCAAACGGTCCGTACCAAAATCATGATTGCCATAAATCACATAAGACGGTGCAATCATGCCAAGTTGAGCAAAAAAATCTTTTATATGTTCAAGTGTCTGAATTGATGTGTCCCCATGAATAATGTCCCCCCCAAATAAAATAATATCCGGCTGAAGATTTTCAATATGTATTAATAATCGATCGATGGATTCAAGTGAAACCTTCTCTCTAAAGTGCGTATCCGAAATAAAAACGATACTGCTCTCATTGGCAGATTGTTGTACATTTGGAATATGCAACGTGTACTCTGATATTTCGTGGTAATTATTTTGGACATATAAGTATAAAGCTAGCGTTGCTAAAATAAGTAAAAATAAAAAGATATACAAAAGCGTTCACCCCTCTAATATAGACAAATCCATTATAACATGAAAGGCCTTGCAGCTAAAAAAAATAAGTCAAAGGATAGTGATATTTTTTAAAGCGTATTGTAAATAAAAAAACCACTACTCAAAAAGTAATGGTTTCTAAAAAAGTTCTTCTAATTTAATTATTTATTTGGGAAAATATATTTTTTTGGTTGTTGTTTAAGCGCCGCCACGGCTAATCCACCAATCCCAATATGTGCCGCTAACAATGCACCAAATTCAAAAATCATCGTTTTTGCATTTGGAATTTCAGCTTTAATTTTTTCTTCGAGTAATTTCGCGTTATCTAGCTGGTCCACGTGGCTGATGAAATAAATTTGGTCTGTAAAATCAGTCGTATCTTCTTTCATTTTATCGACAATTTTTGTTAGAACCTTTTTATTTCCTCGAACCATACCTTCTGTATAAATTTCTTCATCGTTAACTGATAATAGAGGTTTTACGTTTAACGTAGAACCTAAAAATCCAGCTGCCTTTGATAAACGTCCACCTTTAACTAACCATTGTAAATCATTCACGGTTAAATAAATCGCAATATTTTCTGCGTTGGTTTCCGCTTGTTCGACAACTTCTTCAAAAGAATATCCAGCTTTCACCATTTCTAAAACTTGCATGGCGATTAGCGTTTCAGCAACAGAACCGCTCCGACTGTCAATTAAGGCAACTTTAAATTCTGGATGTATTTCTTTATACTCTTCAATCACACTAAGAATCGATTGATAAGTACCAGATAAATTTTTCCATAAACTAACAATAACAACGTCATCCCCATTTTCACGATAAGGCTCAAGTATTTCTTTCACTTGTCCTGGTGAAGGTTGAGATGTTGTTGGCAATTTTCCTGCTTTCATTTCTGTATGCAGTTCATCCAATGAAATTTCAAGTCGGTCTAAATACTCTTTATTTTCTAAAATAATATTTAATGGAATAAAACCAAAATCATAATTTTCTCTAAACCATTCATTTTGATCCGCGCCCGAATCAATAATTAATTTAATCATTTACTCCCACTCCTCTAAATCTTATAAATAAGATAGTTTAGAATATAGCACACTTTATTTTTTAAAACAATCGTCTCATCGAAATTCCACTACGAATCTCTTACGCTTCTAGCCACTCCACCGAAATAATTTCCACTTCTGAAACCTGATCAATGTAATTAATGACTTGCTGTAAATTTTTTTCCGCATGGACGAATTCGTTTGAAACGACAGCAAAACCTAAAATCGATTCAATTAAACTATCCTGTTGCCCCACCTCAGCGCTACTTACGTGAAATTTATGTCTCGTTTTATCCAGAATGCTTTTTATTATTCTACGTTTAGCTTTTAATGATTCCAAATAATGAAAATGCAATTTTACTTCGATGCCCACTAATCGCATAGAAAAACTCCTCTTTTACTCTGAAAGATATTCGGATATTTTTTCAACTAATTTATTCGATGAGCGTAAAATCTCGCCACGTAATTTTACTAATCCTACCGTATAAAGATTGATATAAGAAAATTGAGATTCTGCAACAACATCTAATGCATCAATTTTTTTCTGATTTCCATGGGTGCCTTGGCGAGTGTCGGTGTATAATCCTAAAATTGGACGATCCATGGAATAAAAATAACCCAGTTCCGCTGACAAGCCACTATCTGGTGTCACACCATCCAAGACAGCAATTAATAAATCGGCTTCTTCTAAATAAGCGTTATCCCCTTGAGCAATTGCTAAGGAATCTGCAAATCCTGATTTGTCATTAATTGACGCGTTTTCCTGTGGAAGATAGATTTCTACTTTATCTCCATATTTTTCTCTAATCTGTTTTACAACATACGCATTGTACATTTGTTCCATTTCATTAAACAAAGGCGCGCCAAAATATATTTTAAATGCCATCACACATCATCCTTCTCCAATTTAAATTTCTTTCTCTATTCTATTCATAAAACGAAAACTTCTCAAATATTTATTGGATTTTTAGTGCATTTTTGATATTTTTCGAAAGAATCAACCTGTGGTATAATAAAAGAAAACAAATGCAGTCCAAGATAAGGAGTGGTTCACATGAAGAAAAATGCCTTGAAGTGGCTCACAATGGCTACACTTTTATTTCTTTTAAATAGTTGTTCTCTCTTTACAAATGACAAAACAGATGATTCACCAACAAACGAAGACGACATCGAAAACGTAGATGACACGAATAACGAAAATGAAGAAACCGACGATAATCCAGATGACCAAGCCGAAACAGATAACCTTTCACAAGATTTAAATGATTGGATGCCTCGTTTAAATGATGTGATCTATCATTATGGTGGAACCGAAAGTGAATTTGCATCCTTCACTTGGAACCCTCAATTTAACGAAGAAAACATCTATCAAACAGCTACTTTTAATGGCGGGACAAAAATAGTTGAGATTTATGATTATCGTGAAGATGAAATCGTTCGAGTGTTTACTCGTCCAGAGACTTATTTTAGAGATAATTTTATGTCGATTGATTCTGTCGAAAGCACCACGCCAGAAGAAACGATATTAAAAACGCCGATTGCAGTTGGAACGAGTTGGTCTGGTGAAAATTCAGAATATGAGATCACACAAGTTAATGTTGAAATGGATATTCTTGGTGAAACTGTAGAAATAATTGAAGTCACTCAAACTTTTGATGATGCGGTCTCGAAAAGATATTATGCCAAAGACATTGGTTTAGTTTATAAAGTAGATGAAAGTGATGAATTTGTAGTGGAGTCCATATTAACTTCTATGGAAGAAAATGCAACGGAAGAAATTCCAATTTCTGTATTCGCACCAGACAATAATGCAATGGGCTTAGATGTCACAGCAGCAGAAATCATGCTACCTACAAATAGTCCCGCACGAATTGCCATTCAAGAATTATTGTTAGGAAACGATGAAAACTTTTCGGATGTAAAAATTCTTCCGGACGGCACGTCTATCAACTATCTCTTTTTAAACAATAACAATATAGTTGAGGTTGATCTATCTTCTGAATATATCACAAATATGAATGTTGGCTCTTCTGGCGAGTCGCTTTTCTTACACTCACTCGCAAATACCTTAATTCAATATTACGGTGCAGAAGAAGTATTGTTAACCATTGACGGTGAACCATATTCAGGAGGTCACATTGCTTTCATGGAGGGCGAAACAATTCCATTTAATAATGAAATTGTCAATTAAAGTGCAAGTAAAAACATCTACTCAAAAAATGGGTAGATGTTTTTTTATTTGGTATTTAATTTAAATAGTCTAGCGCTACATTTTTATAGATGTCAATAAAGTTGAGGTAATCATCAACTTCAACATATTCATCCACTACATGGGCCATCGACATCGCACCTGGTCCAAAAATCGCTAAATCAAATGCTTTATCAATTCGTCCAAAGTTTGAAGCATCTGTCGCACCCGCCATGCCAACTGGTTCAATCGGTACTTTCGATACATTTTTAATTGATTGAACGAGCGCAGTATCAAAATCACTTTCCACTGCCGGATTATTTTGCATTAGGTTTAATTCTAATCGTCCTTCAATTTCTTGATTCATTTCTTCAATCGTTGAAGTCAAAATATCAACAAAAACATCGTTGTTCACTTCAGGAATCGTGCGTCCATTTCCCTTTAGACGAGTAATCGCAGGGATACTGTTGATTTGATCGCCACCATTAATAACTGTATACGCGTTTAACATACGACCTAACTTTTCATTCTCTGCCACACTTGCGGCTTCTTCGAATTTTTTATTCGTAATTTGAATGAAGTCGACCAATTGTTGAATCGAATTGATGCCATTTTCTGGCATAGAACTATGCGCAGCTTTTCCGTGAGAAATAATTTCAAATTGAATCGAGCCTTTGTGTGCCGTCACAATTTTTCCTTCACCCAAGCTAGGTTCTCCAACAATAATCGCATCCGCATCATCAAGGTAACCTTCCTCGGTCATTTGTTTCGAGCCCAGCATGCCGATTTCTTCACCAACCGTTGCGATGAAACGAAGTGTTCCGCTCTTCAACAACTGTTTTTCTTTGATTTCAATCATTGCTAAGACCAAAGCAGTCAATCCTGCTTTCATATCTGTCGTTCCGCGACCGTACATTTTCCCATCCTCAATTACCGCATCAAACGGTGGATGTGTCCAGCCATTTGGATCTCCTGCAGACACAACGTCCGTATGGCCATTAAGAATGAGTACTTTCCCCGGATTTTTTCCTTTAATCTCGGCAATTAAATTACTTCGTGTCGGCGAATATTCCACTAATTTCGAATCAATGCCATATTTTTCAAGTAACGTTTGAAAATACTTTGCGACTTCTAATTCATGATCATTTACCGATTGAATCCGGATGACATCTTGTAAGATAGAAATTTTTTCTTCTTTATTCATTTAGTCTCTCCTCCATTTTAAAAATTGGTCCATAGAATTCTCTATATATAGTATCTCTTGTTTATCCTCATTATTCAAACGATAGAATTACGGTGAATTTTTAAAAGAACATTCACCGCATCAAAAAAGGAGGGTTACCCCCTCCTTCATTTCAAATGATTATTCCCGTATCAATTCATAAATCGATTCTGCATAAATCGCCATAGCCTTCATCAAATCATCGATTGCCATAAACTCATTGGCTTGGTGCATGGTGTCTACACTATCTGGGAACATTGCACCGAATGCAACACCACGATCTAATAATCGACCGTACGTTCCGCCACCAATAATCATTTCGTGTGCTTCTAATCCTGTTTGTTTATGGTAAACATCCAACAATGTTTTCACTAATGGATCTTCTTTTGGTACATAATGTGGTTCTTTCGATAAACCAACCGTTTCGGCTGAAACATCTTCAGATTTCAATGTTTCTTGGAATTGATTTAAAATAACATCCGCATCTGTTCCTTGAGGGAAGCGCATATTGGCATTAATAAACCCATCTTCCCCTTCAGCAAATTTGAAGATACCAAAGTTTGCGGTTAATTCACCCATTAACTCATCAGTGTTGTCGATAGCTAATTTTTTACCGTCTGCATTTTCATGTAAGTAATTAGCCGTTACATTTAAGAACGTCTTTGCATCTTTTTCAAAGGCATATTGGTTTAAGAAGTTTGCGAGATAAGTTGCCGCGTTGATTCCATTTGCTGGAGATGCCCCATGAGAAGCTTTCCCTACAACATCAATAATGACTTTGTTGCCATCAATCGTTGTTTGTCCTGTAACCGGTTGTTCAGCCAGATAATTTTCAAAAGCTGTAACTAATGCATCTGTATCGGCAACTTCTACTACTGCATTCGCATCTTGAGGGACCATATTTGGACGCAAACCTGAATCAAAGGAAACTAAGCGGAAGTCCCCTGCATTTTTTCCTTTGAAATTTAATTGAACACTAGTGTTTCCTTTTTCACCATTGATGATTGGGAAATTCGCATCTGGTGAGAAACCAAAATCAGGTGTTTCAGCTACTTTTAAATAATGATCCATACAGCCCCAACCAGATTCCTCGTCCGTTCCAATAATAACACGCACTCGTTTTGAAACCGGCAACTCTAAGTCACGAATCATTTTCATCGCATAGTAGGCAGCCATAGTTGGACCTTTATCATCGCTTGAACCACGTGCATAAATTTTTCCGTCTTTAATCACTGGATCAAATGGATCGGTTTCCCAACCTGTCCCAACTGGAACAACGTCCACATGACCTAAAACTCCAAGCAATTCTTCGCCTTCACCAAACTCGATATGCCCTGCCCAATTATCAAAGTTTTCTACTTCAAAGCCATCACGTTTCCCAATTTCTAAGAAAGCATCCAAAGCTTCAACAGGTCCTGGCCCAACTGGGAATTCTTCGGTTGCCGCTTCATCATCACGAACACTATCAATTTTTAAAATGGTTTGTAAATCTTCTAAAAAATCTTCTTTATACTCTTCCACTAATTGTTTCCAATTTAATTCACTCATATTATTCCTCCTGAAATTTTAATCTGTATCTATCATAACACTTTTAGAGGCGTTAAAAAATGTTTTTCATCTATGAGATTCGTTAAAAATACGATTAACTTTTACTTACGTGCTCCATTTTTAGTATACTTAGACTAAAGAAAGCGAGGGATTTCATGGAACTCATTACTCAGGAACTCGTCTCAAAATGGATTCCACATCGGGATAAAAATACGTATAAAAATAAATTAGGACACGTCCTTTGTGTGGGAGGCAATCGAGAAATGGCTGGCGCCATTCTATTAAGTGCTTCGGCTGCTTTACACGCAGGTTCCGGTCTAGTGACTGTCGCAACCACTCCTGAAAATGTTTCTTCCGTCCACACACGAGCACCAGAAATAATGGCGATGAATATGTATGATTCATCCGCTTTAATCGATATGCTCACCAAAGTTGATGTCGTTGTTTTAGGTCCTGGTTTAGGACGAGATGAAAAAGCAAAAAGGGTTTATGAAACAGTCACCTCTCACATAAAAAATCACCAATGGTTAATCGTTGATGCAGATGGGTTAACTTTTTTCAACCAATTAAAAACGAACGAGCAAGACCAAATCAAAAATGTGGTGATCACGCCTCATTTAGGTGAATGGGAAATGTTAACAAACATCCACGCTCCTGCATCTGACATAAACGAAAATGCTGCTTGGCGAAAAAGATTAGAAGCCCATGTCGTCCTCAAAAAATCTGAAACCGAAATATATTTTGAAGTGGACATTTGGAAAAACACAGCAGGCAATCCTTCAATGGCTACTGGCGGAATGGGCGACACGCTAACAGGAATTATAGCGAGTTTTTTAGGACAGTTTGAAAATAAAGAGCAAGCCATTTTGAGTGCCGTTTATATTCATTCAGCTATTGCTGATGTGTTTGCTGAACACTATTACGTCACCTTGCCTACAAAAATAATCGATTTTCTCCCTGTCTATATCAAATCTTTATTAAATGAAAAAAGCACGTAGCCATTTGACATCTGACATGAACGTGCTAAGATTAAACGACGAATTTTTTTGAAGAAAATGAAAGAGTGAAACCAATTGAAAAATAGACCCAGCTATTATCTAAGTCTACTCTCGTTAGTCCTTGGGGTAGTCTTCATGTTATTTTTACGACGAGTATATTTTGTAGGTCTTCTGGTGTATTTTATTATTATTGTGTTCCAAACACCATCCCCGAAAGTTGACAGAACAGGCGAAGCGAATGATGCTTCGATTGAACTCTTAAAATTTATAGGGTTAAATGCTTTATTATACTTAGCAGGTGGCTACCTTGCACTTCTTTTCTTTTAAGAAATGCAGGCAACTGCCTTTTATTTTATCTTCTAAGCTTTTAACCTTTTAAGCTTTTAACCTTTTAAGTTTTCTACTTCTTCTTCCGTCAAGCGTCTATATTCCCCAAGTTCCAAATTTTCATCCAGTTCAATCGTATGCATACGCATACGTTTGAGATACAACACTTTTTTATCGACAGCTTCAAACATTCGCTTCACTTGATGGAATTTTCCTTCTTGGACTGTCACTACAATTTCAGAAGTCTCTGCTTCTTCATCCACTTCTAAAATCTCTAACGTAGCCGGAAGAGCTTCGAATTCTCCGTCGCTATCGTTAATGGCTAAGCCCTCAGCAAAAGCCTGAACATCTTCTTCTGTCACAATACCAGCAATCATTGCATAATATTCTTTATCCACTTCACGTTTTGGTGAAGTTAATTGATGCGTTAATTGCCCGTCATTTGTCAATAAAAGCAACCCTTCTGTATTCATGTCTAAACGACCAACCGGGTGAGGTTCTTGAACCAAATCTGCCGGCTCCAACAAATCAAGTACCGTTTCATGGACATAATCTTCCGTTGCGCTGATGACGCCTGCCGGTTTATTCATCATAAAGTAAACAAACTCTTCATAAAGAATTCGCTCGCCACCCACACGTACATCATCCACGTCAGGATCCACTTTCGCACCAGCGTTTTTTTCCACGACTCCATTTACTTCAATGTAACCGTCTTTAATTATTTTTTTAACTTCTTTTCTTGTTCCAAATCCTGTATGTGCCAGCAATTTGTCTAATCGCATGATTTAAAACTCCTATTATTTATTTTATTCTTAGTTTCATTCGAATACTTTTCGCTTGCGCACCAATCACTTTCTCCGCCAATCTCGTTTTCAATACTAAATAGCCATAGGTTGCTACTCCAACGCCTCCAAGTCCAAGGAGTAAGAGGAGTGATTGCACACGACTTTCTGGATTAATCACAAGATAACCCAATTGTGATACACCAAAAGTCACAACACCCATAATCAAAGCTAAAATGAAAATCAATAATGTTCGTCGCGCAATAAATTGAATAGAGAAACCAACTAAATTATGCATCGCTTTAAACATTAACCAAATCGTTACCGCTAAACCAGCCATCGTCGCAAATAAAATACCCGTCTCTCCAATAAAACGAACAAATAATGGCTGGGTAATTAATTTAACAACTAACCCAATACCTAAGGCATAGACCCCTTTGCGTCGTAAATTAACTGACAGTAAAATATTCCCAAGCAATAAGAATAAGCCGAGGAACAAACTCAATAAAGCGTACACTCTTGTCGCACCTACACCAAATGCATTGAACCCGTAAAAGAAAGTGTAGAAAGGTTTAGCAACAACAAACAAACCGATGATTGCCGGCATCATGATAAACATCAACAATTGAATGGCTTGTTCAAATTGATTCGACACTTCGTCATAATCTTCTTTCGCAATTAAATCACTCATCAGAGGAACAGAAGTAATGGCGAGGGCTGTACCAAAGGAAGTAATAATCGTACTTAGCTTATAAGCATTCCCTTGGACGATTCCATAAATATTTTGAATCGCTTCATCCGTAATATCCGGTGAGAAGAAATGCATCAATGGTGCAAATGTTTGTTGATCAATAATATTAAACAATGTTAAGCCTGTTGACATAATAACAAACGGAATCGATGTTTTGATAATATCTTTTAATAAATTTGTTGTCGAAATATTCACTACATTTTTGCTTTCTTCTCGCTCGCGATTCAGTGCCGTCGGGACTTGTTTCAAACGGATAAATAAATAAATCATCGAAAAAATCGCACCCACAAAAGCAGCAAATGTTGAATAAGCTACCGCATTAACGATATCACCCTTTAACATAATTCGAATGATATAAGTTGAGCCTAAAATAAAAAGGACTCTTAATAATTGTTCAATGATTTGTGAGATGGCCGGTTCACGCATCCGGTTATGTCCTTGAAATAATCCTCGAGTCACAGATTGAATCGGAATAATTAATAAAGCAGGCACTAGCGAACGGATAACTAGTATCCCCGAATCTAAATCGGCGGCCGGACTTCCCTCTGCAATAATTGGTGCTAGGAAAAATAATAGCGCCGCTGAAACAAATCCAGTGATTGCCATTAAGATTAAACCTTGTTTGTATATTTTTTTAGAGATTTCATATTCTTCAATCGCATTGAAATAACTAATTTGTTTTGAAATTGCCGAAGGTACACCAGCTGTCGCAAAAGATAAAAAGAATGCATAAGGTGTGTAGCCCACTTGATACAGCGCATGTGCCGCATTCGCTTCTACCTGACTTCCCATCCAAGCCATCCAAGGAATGATATAAATAGCACCTAAAATTCGCGAAGCTAGACTTCCTAAAGTCATCCAAGAAGAACCCGTGACTATTTTGTTTTCATTTTTTAAATCGTTCTGAGTTTCCATTCAATTAATCCTACTTTCACCAATAAAAATTCTAAGTAATTATTGGACGTTTTCCCGAGTCAAAAATAAAAAAGAGCATGAATGCTCTTTTTTACTTAAACTCTATTTTACTTGTTTCTGATCCGATTATCAATCAGACGAACGATTCAGATTCGCTTTTCTCTAATTATTTGGAGAAAATTCACGATTTCGTCACAAAAATTAATTCGCTACAATATTTACCAGTTTTCCTGGAACAACGATTACTTTTCTAACCGTTAAACCAGCAATGTATTCCTGGATATTTTCATTCGCTAACGCTAGTTTTTCTAACTCTTCTTTAGAAATATCACGCGCTGCTTTTGCTTTTCCTCGAACTTTCCCATTTATTTGGAAAACCACTTCAATTTCATCTGAAACCAATTTGTCTGGATCATAAGTTGGCCAGGCTACATACGAAATCCCTTCATCCGAATTGTTGACTTGTTGCCACAACTCTTCGCCTAAATGTGGTGTAACTGGTGCAAGCAATTGGATAAATCCTTTCACATATTCAATAGGTAATCCCTTCGCTTTATAGGCTTCATTAATAAAAATCATCATTTGTGAAATAGCTGTATTCAATTGCAGCTTTTCAAAATCTTCCGTTACTTTTTTAACTGTTTGATTATAGACGATATCCAATGATCCATCATTAAATGTCGTGATGCGGTCTCTTAATTTCCCATCTTCGTCCATAAACAGACGCCACACACGTTCTAAGAATCGACGAGCTCCTTCAATTCCTTCTTCGGTCCAGTCTTTTGTATCTTCAAGTGGTCCCATAAACATTTCATAAAGGCGTAAGGTATCTGCCCCATATTTTTCTACAATATCATCTGGGTTAATGACATTTCCACGAGATTTAGACATTTTCTCGCCATCTTTTATCAACATTCCTTGGTTAAATAATTTTTGGAATGGTTCTTTTGTTGGAACAACGCCAAGATCATACAAGAATTTGTGCCAGAAACGTGCGTACAACAAGTGAAGAACTGCATGTTCTGCCCCACCAACATAAAGATCCGTTGGCAACCATTCTTTTAGTTTCTCAGGATCTGCAATGGCTTCGTCATTATTCGGATCGATAAATCGAATATAATACCACGAACTTCCTGCCCACTGAGGCATAGTGTTTGTTTCGCGACGACCCTTCATTCCAGTTTCAGGATCCACAACATTGACCCACTCTTCAATATTTGCAAGTGGAGATTCTCCTGTACCGGATGGGTGAATATTATCTGTTACCGGTAGTTTTACCGGGAGATTCTCTTCTGGAACAGTTGTCATTGTTCCATCTTCCCAATGAATAATTGGAATCGGCTCTCCCCAATAACGTTGTCTTGAAAAGACCCAATCACGCAAGCGATAATTGACTTCGCGACGACCTTTATTATTCTCAACTAACCAGTCGTTCATTGCTTCGATAGCTTCTTCTGTATAAAGTCCATCTAAGAAATGAGAGTTCACATGTTTTCCGTCTCCAACATATGGTAACTCCTCCCCTTCTGGTACTTCAATAATCGGTAAAATAGGTAGTTCATATTTTGTCGCAAATTTAAAATCACGCTCATCATGAGCTGCAGAACCCATTACAACACCCGTACCATAAGATGCCACAACATAATCTGCCACCCAAACTGGAATCGGCTCATCTGTCAATGGATGTATCACATAGGCTCCAGAAAATAGTCCTGTTTTGTCATCATTTGTGCCTGTTCGTTCCAATTCACTCTTCGATTCGACTTGCTTCACATATTCATCCACTTGTTCTTTATGTGATTCAGGAACAATATCATCCAAGAGACTATGTTCTGGCGCAATGACTACATAACTTGTGCCATACAACGTATCCGGACGAGTAGTGTATGTTTCAAGGACAATATCTGAATCTACAACTGGGAATTTAATCGTCGCACCTTCAGAGCGTCCAATCCAGTTACGTTGCATTTCTTTAATGCTTTCTGGCCAATCCACATCATTCAAATCTTCTAGCAATCGGTCTGCATAAGCCGTAATTTTTAGCATCCATTGTTTCATCGGACGACGGTAAACCGGATGACCCCCACGTTCACTGACACCATTTACAACTTCCTCATTTGAAAGAACTGTATTCAAAGCTGGGCACCAGTTTACTGCAACTTCGTCTTGGTATGCTAAACCTTTTTCATATAGTTTGGTAAAAATCCATTGCGTCCATTTATAAAATTTTGGATCAGTTGTATTAATTTCACGATCCCAATCGTAACTAAACCCTAGATTATTAATTTGCTTTTTATAGGTTTCGATATTTTTTTGTGTAAATTCTGCTGGATCATTTCCTGTATCCAAGGCATATTGTTCAGCTGGAAGTCCAAATGCATCCCAGCCCATTGGGTGTAATACATTATAATTTTGTGCACGTTTCATCCGTGAAAGAACATCTGTCGCAATATAACCTAACGGATGTCCAACATGTAATCCTTGTCCAGATGGGTATGGAAACATATCTAGTGCATAGAACTTTTCTTTGTCTGGATCTTCTGTCGTTTCAAATGTTTTTTCTGCTTCCCATTTATCTTGCCATTTCTTTTCAATTTCTAAATGATTGAAAGTCATTGAAATAATTCCTCCTTTTGAATTAAAAAAGCCCTATAAACAAGTCATCTCGTCTATAGGGCGATTAATCGCGGTACCACCTAAATATAATTAGCCTGTAGCTAATTTCTCTAAATCCTTAACGCGGATAACGGTCAGAAATTCAACGATCCCTTCTGACAATTTGTATAGCTGAGTTCAGTTTTTCTTTTTATACATTCACACCAACCATGTACTCTCTGGAAAAAAAGGGAAAACTTACTACTTCTATTCTTTTTATATTATTTGATTGTATCTATTCTACCACATTTAAAACCTTTTTCAACAATCTCGACGCGTCATGTTTTTTAACTAAATGTTTAGCGTTTGACCCACGAAAATTAAATCAGATTTTAGATTGTTTTTCGATTTTAATGCACTGACACTTGTATTGTAGCGAACTGCAATCCCAGAAAGGGTATCGCCACTTACAACCTTGTATGTTTTATTTGTATTGCTTGTTGTATTTTTATTTGTCACACGACCACTCGTAGAGCTTGTATTTTTAACGGTTAATTTTTGGTTCACATAAATTAAATGCGCGCTCTTCAAATTATTCCAACTCATTAACTGATTCACTGACACGTTAAATCGGCTTGCAATTCCAGATAATGTATCACCTGATTTTACGGTATACACCACATTTTTTGTAGTATTCGTTGGTGTAGTTGGTGTCGGTTTACTTGTTGAAGGTGAAACAGGTTTGTTTGTCGCCTTCAACGTTAACTTCTGGCCAACAAAGATTAAGTCAGATTTCAAATTATTTAAACTCTTCAATTCAGATACACTCGTGTTATGTGCTCGGGCAATTTGGGATAATGTATCGCCGGATTTAATGGTATACGTCACATTTGTGCTTGGCGCTGGCGTCGGTGTTGTTGGCTTCGGTGCCGGCGTAGTTGGCTTTGGTGTTGATGTACTTATTTTAACACTCAACTTTTGACCCACATAAATTAAAT
>CAZTEC010000019.1:0-5091 GCA_964612765.1 uncultured Carnobacteriaceae bacterium | reverse complement strand
TTGGTGTTGATGTACTTATTTTAACACTCAACTTTTGACCCACATAAATTAAATCTGATTTTAAGTTATTTATTTTCTTTAATTCAGTAACACTCGTGTTATGTGCTCGGGCAATATGAGATAATGTATCGCCTGATTTGATTGTGTACGTCATATTTGTGCTTGGCGCTGGCGTCGGAGTTGTTGGCTTCGGTGCCGGCGTAGTTGGTTTTGGTGTTGATGTACTTATTTTAACACTCAACTTTTGACCCACATAAATTAAATCAGATTTTAAGTTATTTATTTTCTTCAATTCAGATACACTCGTATTATGCGCTCTGGCAATGTGCGATAATGTATCGCCTGATTTGACTGTGTATGTTGAACTTGTACTTGGTACTGGTGTTGTTGGTTTTGGCTTCGTTGGTGCTGGTGTTGAAGTAACAGCTTTGACTTTCAACTTCTGTCCAACAAAAATTAAATCAGATTTCAAATTGTTCAAACTTTTCAACTCTGAAACAGTCATGTTATATGCTCTTGCTATATGAGATAAGGTATCACCAGATTTAATGGTGTACGTTGTTTGATTTGTACTTTCTTGATTTCCGGTAGAAGGTTTAACTGGTTTTTCTACCACTTCTTCTTCAGGTGCTGGAGGGGTAACCACCACACCACCTGTATATGGAGAATCAAAACGTGTTAAATTATACAACGCAATTAAATTATTTAATTTACTTGCATAACTTGGATCTGTTGCATATCTTCCTTCTAACCAAGCCGTTGCATCTGTGTACGATGTTGCATTTTCTAACCATGTTCCTGAATAGTAGTTACCATCCCAACTTGTTCCATTTCTAAGGATGTATGCATTATCTAATAAAGATTCCGCATAGCCGGGGTATTTTTTAAAGAAAGCATCAATCGTAATCCAACCCGTACTGCCATACTCTTTTGTTGGCATGTTGACTGATTCGCCTTCATACGAACCTTTAATCCCAAATAAATTATAGTTTGGTGCAGAAGATAAACTGCTACTGCCAAATCCAGATTCTAATGCAGCTTGTGCGATCATTACTGACGCATATAAATTATTTTCTCCCGCAACAACTCGAGCATGTTCCCCCACAATTTCAATAAACTCAGTATTTGACACGGGTTGATTTAAATGTTCTAGATCTGATGCATTTCCTTTGATCAATAATTTTTGACCAACTGAAATGACATTTTTATTTTTTATATTATTTAATGAAGCGATCGAATCTGCACTCACGCCAAATTGATTGGCAATTTTATTTAAAGTATCTCCTGCTTTAACGGTATATGTAATTGTTTCGTTTTTCGTTGTAGTAGTAGCTGTCGTTGTTTCAGCTGTAGTTGCAAAAGTCGTCGTTGCTTTAGTCGCAGCAACTGCAACTTTTGGTTGAGCAACTTCTTCTTTTTCAGTTTCAATTGTCTCAGATTCTTCAACAGTTTCTTCAGTTGTTTCTTCAGTTGTTTCCTCTACTATATCTTCTGTCGTGTCTTCTTCTGTCACTTTTTCTACCGGCACTTCAACAGGATCTTCCGCTACTTCTTCGACAGGGGTTTCTATAACCTCTTCAACTTCTTCCGGAGTTGTATTCAATTCTTCTACAGCATCCGCTTCTGTTGCTACTTGATCTTTTTCCTGTTGCGTATCTTCTCGCTCAACAAGATACGTAATCAAGTCTTCAAAGACTTGATCCATCTCTTCTAAAGTTAACGTGCTATTTTCTAATAGCTCTGCGATTGTTTCGTTACCCGTATTTCGAATCGCTAATAACAGATTCTCTTTAGCTATCGAAAGTTCTTCACTAGTCTCGACATCTTCTAAAGATGTTTCATCTTCAACTGTTCCCGTTTCATTTTGGATCAATAAATTCTGGTAGTCATTATATAAGGTTTTTAAATCACTAAACGCTTCGTCTGATTCAATATTTTCCTCAGCTAAAGCTTTCACACTTGGTGTAGTTGCAAATAAAACACTAGCAATAATACTAGCTGATAATGGCATAAATTTCTTATTACGTAGCATAGAAAATTCTTTTGTCTTCGTTTGATCAGCTTCCATATACTCCACCCTTTATAAAATAAATTTAAAATAAAATGAATGATTCAATGTTTTTCTATTATACTATTAATAAATAGCAAATTGTTTTGATGACATGAAGTTTTACTATTTGTTATCATTTTGTAATAAACAAATGTTCTACATTTTAAATAAGAAAGGATCCTAAAAATGTTAAAACAACCTTTAAGATTTTCTCATGACATATTAAAAGAGACAATTGTTTCCGGCGACACAGTCATTGATGCGACCGTTGGGAATGGAAATGATACGGTCCTATTAGCACAACTCGTCGGTCCATTTGGAAAAGTTTATGGGTTTGATATTCAAGAAGAAGCGATTAAAAGTACTTCACAAAAACTTTTACTGACCGGTTTAACTGAACAAGTTGAGTTAATTCAAGAGAGTCACGATAAAATAAACGAATATCTTACAATGGATACGAAAATTAGTGCAGTCACTTTTAATTTAGGTTATTTGCCTAAAGGCGACAAAACAATTACGACTCAAGCCCACTCTACTCTGGAAGCTATTCATCAATCTTTACCCCTTTTAAGAAAACAAGGAATTATTTCCATCATGATCTACTCTGGCCATGAAGGCGGGATGGAAGAAAAAAATGCAGTAGATGATTTTGTTCAGAATTTGGAACAAACGACTTACAATGTTCTCACTTATCAATTTGTCAATCAAAAAAATCATCCGCCATATTTGTATATTATCGAAAAACGATAGATGGCTTTTTAGCATGAAAAAAGAGATTTAAGCATTCGCCTTATAAATAGGAGTGAATGCTTAAACCTCTTTTATTTTTATTTAACCTTGATTATTTACTTTTAATATATGGTTTACCTAAGGCTTTAGGTGCTTCAGATTTACCAATAAATGCAACTAAAATAACAATCGTTAAAACATAAGGTAGAACTTGTAAGAAAATTGGCGGAATATCTTGAATCACTGGAATATAATGCCCCACACGAGATAAACTTTGTGCAAAACCAAAGAAAATCGCGGCGAAAGTTACACCGATTGGATTCCATTTACCAAAGATCATCGCAGCCATCGCCATAAATCCTTGCCCACTAATTACTTGAACACCAAACTCATTTGAAATAGCTTGCGCTTGAATCGCGCCGCCCATGCCACCTAAGAAACCAGAAATTAAAACACCGGCATATTTATAGAAAAATACATTAATTCCAACTGTTTCAGCAGCAACTGGGTGCTCTCCTACTGATCTTAAGCGTAAACCAAATGGTGTTTTAAATAAAACGAACCATCCGAGAATTCCAATTAAAATTCCCATGTATCCTAATGGCGTTACACTCGTAAAGAATATTTTTCCAATGACTGGAATATCTTTTAAAATTGGAAATGATGTAATCCCAAAAGATTCATTTAAAGGTCCTGTTTGAGCCTTTCCATATAATACTCGAACTAAGAATACACCTAACCCTGGAGCTAATAAGTTTAGCGCTGTACCGGAAACTGTATGGTCTGCGCGTAAATTAATTGTAGCAAACGCATGTAGAGAAGAGAATAGCAATCCGATTAATCCACCGAATAGCATCGCTACCCAAGGAGTCATATCTCCAAAAGTTTCATAGAAAGCGATGTTAAAGACTGCCGAAGAAAATGCACCCATAACCATAATACCTTCTAACCCGATATTAACGACACCACTTCTCTCTGAAAACGTACCTGCAATTGCAGTTAAGATTAATGGTGCAGAATACATCAGGGAGCTCGTAACTAAAAGCTGTAAAATACTAATGACATCCATTATTCGACTCCTCCTTCAACATCAGCACCAGTAGGCCCTTGTGCTCTACTATGTCCTATTTTTTCAAAGATCCATTCAACTAAGTAATATGCACCGACGAAGAATACAATCGCAGCAATTACAATATTTGACATTTCATTTGGTACGCCTGCTCGAGAAGCCATCATTGGTGCACCTGTCTGTAAGACACCGAACAATAAGGCCGACAATACAATACCAATTGGATTACCTAACCCAAGCAATGCAACCGCAATTCCGTTGAAACCTTCAGCAGGAAGACCACCTTGAACAAAGATGTTTCCAAACGTTCCAACTCCGTTAATTGCTCCACCTAAACCAGCCAAGCCACCACTAATTAACATTGAAAGAATAATATTTTTCTTTGTGCTCATCCCGGCATAAGTTGAAGCATCAGGGTTTAAACCTACTGCTTTAATCTCAAATCCAATTGTTGTCTTATTTAAGAACCATGTATATAAAATAACTACGATGATTGCGATAAATAGACCCGCATTTAAACGAGAGAAGTTCGTTAAATCCGTTAACCACTGCAGTGTGATACTTGCATTCTCACTAATTTTTTCTGTACGACTACTGCTACCAATAACAAAGTTTGTTAAGTAGTTGGAAATTTGAAGAATCGTATGGTTTAGCATAATAGTGACAATGACTTCACTTGTTCCAAAGTATGCTCTTAAAAACCCTGCAATCCCTGCATATAAAGCACCTGAAAGAGTACCTACTATTAGAGTAAGAGGCGTTAAAACAAACTGTGGTAAATCAGGAAATTGTAAAGCAAAGGCAATCGCAGTTAGCCAACCCATTAAATATTGTCCTGAAAGACCAATGTTGAAGAAACCCGCCTTATTCGCGATATCAAAAGCTAAACCTGTTAAAATTAATAGAGTAGCTTGTGTTAAGGCCTCACCTATATAATACGGTTCTTGTAAAACACCAAAGATCATTTCTGTATAGGCTTGAATCGGATTATATCCAAATACGAGCATTATCAAAGCTCCAACTAAAAATCCGAACAACACAGCAAGCAGTGGAACAGAAATTTTCTTCAACCAACTATCTGATTTTACTTCAATCATACTTCCGACTCCTCCCGACTGTGATTCTCATGATTTTCTTTCGAAACTCCGGCCATTAATAAACCGAGTTCTGTTTCGTTTGTATTATTTGCATCTACGATGTCAATAATTTTTCCATCATACATAACAGCAATACGGTCAGAAAC
>CAZTEC010000018.1:0-23784 GCA_964612765.1 uncultured Carnobacteriaceae bacterium | reverse complement strand
TGACTGTTAATCACGCTGTCGCAGGTTCGAGTCCTGCTTGCGGAGTTTTTTTATACCCAAATAAAAAAGCATTATTCTTTTCCTTTATTTAACAACTAAGGACAATAGAGTAATGCTTTTTTCATATTTGATTTACCTCTTTTTTGATGCACTTGAAACGGCATCTGTTTTATCCGTATCCTCTTCAGGATTTGTAGAAATAAAGTGATAGCTTGGTTCGTTATATTGACTACTTATATCAACTTCTAAGTTATAATTTTGGAAAAACCATGCATCTTCACTAGTTGTAAAATAACTACGTCCATTAATTTCTATGATAGATAGGACATCATCATGGTTACCAGGGTTATCCAATTGAATCCCCATTGAGAAGCCTTCGTGAACCTCAGTTTGACCGTATGTTTTTCCGAAGAAACGAACAGCTTCCCCCTCATCCAAAGGGAAATTAGTTTCGAACCATGAAGTAGCTTTTTCAGTTAATTTAATCTCCATATGTTTATCGCTCCTAAAATCTGTTGTATTTCTTATGCATTAATACTTTATCATGGAAAAGGTTAAAAAGGAATAATATTGTTTT
This sequence comes from uncultured Carnobacteriaceae bacterium, assembly GCA_964612765.1. GTDB lineage: Bacteria > Bacillota > Bacilli > Lactobacillales > Carnobacteriaceae_A > Atopostipes. The sequence continues at coordinate 23,207 of CAZTEC010000018.1, read as the reverse complement.
AACTTTGATTTTTAAGGTAAAATAGGGCTATTGAAAAATTATAATATGAAGGTGAATGATTTGGAGAAAATAAGAGGGTTTGAAGTTGTCACTAAGTACAAAAATGGAGGAATCGAAATTCCAAAACGAGCAACTAAAGGATCTGCAGGATATGATTTTGCTGCTGCAGTAGATATTACAATACCGTCAATATGGAACGTATTATTAAAGAATGCGGGCATAAATAAAATGATGTCTGGAGAAGACATTGAAGGGAATAAAGAGTATTTAAAATCGATGTTAGTTCCAACGGGTATAAAAGCATATATGCCTGAAGATGAATATTTAATGCTTGTTAATCGATCAAGTAATCCATTGAAGAATAATTTGTCTTTACCGAATGGAATTGGGATTATTGATTCGGATTATTATGGGAATGAAAAAAATGAAGGCGAAATTTTCGTGCAGTTGGTTAATTATGGCTTGGAGGATTTTACAATTAAAAAAGGTGACCGAATCGCACAAGGTATCTTTACTCCTTATCACACAATCGATAATGAATCTAAAGAATTAGGGACTCGAACAGGTGGCTTTGGTTCCTCAGGGGAAAGCTAATGAAATTTCTGTGATTTTTTTAAGTAAAATCAGCTTTGATGCCCGAAAAGTGCAGGATTATGCTATAATGAACAAAGACTTTACTATAAACTTATTGTACCGAGCAATTGTAACTGATAGAGAGTAGGAGCTTATTTGGCAAAAAAACGTTCAACTGTATTTATGTGTCAAGAATGTGGCTATGAATCGCCTAAGTATTTAGGAAAATGTCCTTCATGTGGACAATGGAATACGTTTGTAGAAGAGAAAATTGCTCAAAAAACGACGGACACTAGAAGTCGTGTCTCTTTATCAAATGAAGTTTCAAAAGCTCAAACAATTAAAGATGTAAAGATTGAACAAACAGGTCGTGTTCAGACAAAACTCGAAGAATTTAACCGAGTATTAGGTGGAGGCGTCGTTCCAGGGTCACTCGTTTTAATTGGTGGAGATCCAGGAATTGGTAAGTCAACCTTGCTCTTGCAAGTTTCGGCGGAACTCAATCAAATTGGTGGAGTAGTTTTGTATGTGACAGGTGAAGAAAGCCCTGGTCAAATTAAAATGCGTGCCGAACGACTAACGATTTCAGATACAGATTTCTATATCTATGGGGAGACGGATTTAAGTTTGATTGTAGAAACAATTGAACAAATTAAACCGGATTATATTATTATTGATTCGATTCAAACAATGTATCACCCTAGAATTGATAGTGTTGCTGGAAGTGTGTCTCAAGTTCGCGAATCAACTGCATTATTAATGCAGCTGGCTAAAACGAATAATGTGACGATTTTCATTGTGGGACACGTAACGAAGGAAGGAAATATTGCAGGTCCTCGTATGTTGGAGCATATGGTGGATACCGTATTGTATTTCGAGGGTGAAAGATTTCAATCATTTCGTATTTTAAGAGCTGTCAAAAATAGATATGGTTCAACGAATGAAATTGGCGTGTTTGAAATGCGAGAAAATGGCTTGCGTGAAGTGGCGAATCCTTCAGAACTCTTTTTAGAAGAACGTTTAGAGGGCGCTTCAGGTTCAGCAGTTGTTTCAGCGATGGAAGGAACTCGCCCATTGTTGGTTGAAATTCAGTCATTAGTTACTCCGACTGCATTTGGAAATGCGAAGCGTACTGCAAGTGGTTTTGATTATAATAGGGTATCATTAATTATGGCTGTACTCGAACAGCGAGTTGGTCTATTATTACAAAACTATGATGCATATCTTAAAACAGCTGGTGGTGTGAAGTTAAATGAGCCGGCGATTGATTTGGCTATTGCGATGAGTATTGCTTCAAGTTATCGCGACACTCAAACAAAACCCACAGATTGTTTTGTTGGTGAAATTGGATTAACAGGCGAGATTCGACGAGTGACCAATATTGAAATTCGAGTGAATGAAGCAGCAAAATTAGGTTTCAAACGGATTTTTGTGCCGAAAAATAATATGGATGGATGGACTGCCCCAGATTCAATTGAAATCGTTGGGTGCCTCACTTTACAAGAGGTCATTCATCAAGCGTTATAGAAATATATGAAATAAATCAGAAAAATCGGAAGGAGGAAAAATATGTTTTCATTATCAAAATTAATTGGTTTAGCGATTGTTCTAGTATTTGGTAGTATTGGGTATAATCTTTTACCGGACTTATTCATTTATTTGCTTCCACAAATTACGTGGACCCATACGCCAATCTTTAGCATGATTTTTGGATCAATTATTGGTTTTTTAGCCAGTTTATTATTTATTAAAAAAATTGAAGAAGCTATCTATAAAATTCAAGAATACTTTAGTACGTTAAATGCATCCTACTTGTTATTTGGTACATTAGGCGCAATTATTGGTTTAGTTGTTGCTTGGCTGGTGAGTTTAGCACTCATAGCTTTCAATTTACCAGTATTGAGTGATGTTGTTCCATTAATTTTAACTGTATTGGCAGCGTACTTAGGTTTTGGTTTTGGCTCTTCTAGACGAGAAGAAATTCGTCGTTTATTTATGCCAAGAAATGAAGAAAAGAATAATCCGGAAGTATTAGATCGTAAAGAAGGTGACAACTTCAGGAAGTATAAAATTTTAGACACGAGTGTTATTATCGATGGCCGAATTTTAGATGTTATACGATCAGGATTTTTAGAAGGGGTGTTTATCGTTTCCTTCTATGTGTTAAGAGAATTACAACACATCGCAGATTCTTCAGACTCGTTAAAACGAGTAAGGGGTCGACGTGGGTTGGATATCTTGAATGCTCTTCAAAAAGAAGAGAGTGTCATCGTGGAAATGGATGAGCAAGAAGTGCCCGAAGCCGAAGAAGTGGATATGAAGTTGGTACATCTTGCGCGAAAAATGGATGGTGTCGTTGTTACGAATGACTATAACTTAAATAAAGTTGCCGAATTTCAAAACGTACCTGTTTTAAATATTAATGAATTGGCAAACACATTAAAACCAGTTGTTATTCCTGGGGAAACTATGCGAGTATTGATTGTTAAAGAGGGAACTGAGCGTTCTCAAGGTGTAGCTTATCTTGATGATGGTACAATGGTTGTTGTTGAAGATGGTAAACATCATATTAACGAACAACATGATGTCATCGTGACGAGTTCGTTACAAACTAATGCAGGTCGAATGATTTTTGCAAAAATGCAAGATGAAACTCGATCAATCGAAAACTAAAAAATGATTATTAACTGCTTGGAAGGGGTAGAATTATGAGTGATAAAGTACGTGTGCGCTATGCACCTAGTCCTACTGGATTTTTACATGTAGGAAATGCTCGTACAGCATTATTCAATTATTTATTTGCTAAACATTATAGTGGGGAATTTATTATTCGTATCGAGGATACGGATCGTAAGCGCCATGTTGATGAGGGCGAATTAAGCCAGCTGGAAAATCTAAAATGGTTAGGAATAGATTGGGATGAGGGTCCAGATGTTGGAGGAAACTTTGGACCATATCGTCAATCCGAGAGACTGTCTATTTATAATCCAATAGTTGAACAACTTTTAGAAGAAGATAAAGCTTATAAATGTTATTGTACTTCGGAAGAATTGGAAGCAGAAAGAGAGTCACAACTAGCCGACGGACAAATGCCACAATATAGCGGAAAATGTGCTCACCTTACTGAAGAAGAGCGTGCTGAAAAAGAAGCGGCTGGAATAGTACCAAGTGTTCGTTTCCGTGTTCCAGAAGATGGGTTATATGAGTTTGACGATTTAGTTAAAGGTCCCATCAGTTTCGAATCAAGATCTATCGGTGGCGATTGGGTGATTCAAAAACGTGATGGCATGCCAACTTATAACTTTGCAGTTGTAGTGGACGATCATTTTATGGAAATTTCACATGTTTTACGTGGAGATGACCATATCTCAAATACGCCGAAACAAATGATGATTTATGAAGCGCTAGGATGGGAGATACCTCGATTTGGTCATATGACCTTGATCATTAATGCAGAGACAGGCAAGAAATTAAGTAAACGAGACACAGATATCCTACAGTTTATTGAAGATTATCGTGAATTAGGTTATTTACCTGAAGCATTATTTAACTTTATTTCATTGCTAGGCTGGTCTCCTGTTGGCGAAGAAGAAATCTTCTCTCGTGAAGAATTGATTGAGATTTTTGATTACGAGCGTTTAGGTACTTCTCCAGCAGCATTTGATGCCCATAAGTTAGACTGGATTGCAAACCAATATCTAAAAGAATTGGATTTACATCGATTAATTGATGAAGTAATCCCACACTTGCAAGCAAAAGGGTATGCGAGCAAAGAACTAACGGATGAAGAATATAACCATTATAAAAAATTAACGGGACTTTATCAGGATCAGATGAGTTATGCTGCTGAATTGCTAGAAGTAGCAGGACTATTCTTTGACCAAGAAATCGAATGGAATGAAGATGAGAAAGCGGTACTTGAAGAAGAAACTGTTCCGGAAGTACTAACTGCTTTTAAAGAAGAAGTTTCTGCATTAGAAGTATTTGAAGCAGATGAAATTTCTAAAGCAATTAAAGCCGTTCAAAAACAAACTGGTGTAAAAGGGAAGAACTTATTTATGCCTATTCGTGTGGCTACAACTGGACAACAACATGGTCCTCAACTAGGCGATGCGATTGAGTTATTAGGTAAAGAGCAAATTCTTGCTCATTTGGATGAAGCACTGGAACTAATTAAATAAGAAACGTTGACTACACTAAAAACCTATTTTTTTGAGAAGAATATTTCTCGTTAAAATAGGTTTTTGCTCTACATAGTTTTAAAAGGAGACAAAACAATGGAACTGCGAACCCTTCAATACTTTTTGGTTGTTGCTCAAGAAGAGAATATTTCAAAAGCCGCTGAAGTTCTGCATATTACACAACCCACTTTAAGTCGACAAATGAGAAATTTAGAAGAAGAGTTAGATACAACGTTATTTATTCGTGGAAAGAATTTTACCCTTACGAGTGCAGGCTTACTCCTTAAAAATCGAGCAGAGGAAATTATTTCATTAACTGAGAAGACAGCTAGTGACTTTGAACGTGTCAATGAAATGATTGGTGGAACAATTACCATAGGCAGTGCAGCAATCGGAAATAAATCTATCTTAACAGATTTAATCACTAAATTTAGAGAGAAATTTCCAAAGGTTTCATTCAATTTGATTACTGGAACGCGACCAGAAATTATCGAAGATATAAATAATGGATTGGTAGATATTGGATTGGTAATTGGACAAGTAGCGGAAAGAGAAGAAAATCGTTTCCATACAAAGCAATTGTCACATGTAGAAGAATGGGGAGTTATTATGCATAAAGACTCACCATTAAGTCAAAAAGAACGAATCTCAAAAGAAGATTTGAAAAATTTGACAGTAGGTTATTCCAACCGTGTGGATTCACAAAAGATGTTGTCTAAACATTTAGAAATAGACATCACGACATTAGATACGATAGCGACGTATAATTTAATTTCTAATTCAATTGGTCTAGCTGAGAAAAATAAAGCGCATCTATTATCTATTGTAAGTGTAATGAGTGAAGGAAATAAGGAAGAATTGACTTATCGTTTGTTTGAACCACATTTAGAAACATCTATACTATTTATTTGGAAGAAAGATAAAGTGTTTAATGATGCAACGGAAAAGTTTTTGGAGTTTTTGCGTGATGAAGAGATTTAGATGGAACATAAATTATTAAAATCTATGCCTTATAGCTATAATGTAATGCAAACTAGGTATTCGACGAACAACATTCTGGCCATTATAATTATAGAGTAGAACAAATAAAGAAGATCGCAAGTGTTTGACTCATGAACAGGAAATTTTTTGGGGTCTATTATGCGTAAAAAATTACTATTTTTAATGCGTCATGGTGAACACTTTTTTAACAATAAATCCATTTGAAGAAATGAGGAATATTAATGACAAATAAAAAGCAAGCAGTGGCTCCAACAACTATTCCTTTTGGAGAAGAGGTTTTTGAGAAAACAGATAAAACAACGATGCGCTGGCTTGGTAATTCAGGTTTATTAATCAATAGTCGTGGAACAATTATAATCGTGGATCCAGTTTTGGAAGGTTTTGACATGCCATTACTGATAGATATGCCATTTGACGCAGCTCGCACACCGAAAATGGATGCAGTATTGATTACACATGCGGATAATGATCATTTTAGCATTCCAACTTTAGAACATTTTAAACCACTAAATACTGAATTTCATTCGCCTCAATATGTAAAAGAGCAGTTTAAAGAACGATTGGAAATTGACGCCATTGGCCATGATGTTGGAGATACTTTCAAAGTGAACGATTTATCCGTTAGGCTCACTCCAGCAGATCATGCTTGGCAAAATGATACAACGAAATATGACCGTGTCTTCGAATTTGAAGACTGCTGTGGTTTTTGGATTGATACTCCAGACGGATCAATTTGGGTGATTGGTGATTCTCGTTTGTTAGATGAGCAGTTGCACATGCCTGAACCAGATGCGTTATTATTTGATTTTTCAGATAATGATTGGCATATTGGATTAGAGAGTGCAAGCAAGTTAGCAAATACGTATCCAAATACAGATTTAATATTAAGTCATTGGGGAACAGTGGATGCACCAGAAATGAGTCCGTTTAATGCGGACCCAGCAGATTTAATGGATAAAGTAGTTAACCCAGAACGAATCAAATTAGTTGCAGCAGGAGAGGCGATTGATCTAACGAAGAAATAAAACTACTTAAAAATATAATGAATAAAAGACCATTGAAATAATATTCGTGGTCTTTTTCTTATAAAGGCAACCTTATTCGTCTTATTGAATTTACTTCAAGACTTTTGACTTGCACTTGATGTATAATAACAAATGATTACTATATGGAAACGGGGATATATTCATGATCCAAATTTATAATACCTTAAGTAGAGAAAAAGAAATCTTTAAGCCAATCGAAGACGGTAAAATAAGAATGTACCTTTGTGGACCGACTGTTTATAATTATATTCATATTGGAAATGCTCGTAGTGCAGTTGCATTTGATACGATTCGTCGGTATTTCGAATATAGAGGGTATGAAGTGAACTACGTTTCGAATTTTACAGATGTTGATGATAAAATTATTAAGGCAGCGAATGATTTAAAAATCGAAGCGCCAGAAGTAGCGGAACGATTTATTGCGGCATTTTTTGAAGATACAGGTGCCCTTTCCGTTAAACATGCCACTCATCATCCACGTGTAATGGAAAATATTCCGGAAATTATTGCATTTGTTGAAGCACTAATTGAATATGGCTATGCCTATGAATCCCAAGGGGATGTTTATTATAAAACAAATCAGTTTGCTAATTATGGGAAACTGAGTGGGATGACAATTGATGAATTAAAAATGGGTGCAAGCGAGCGTTTAGGTGAAGAGGATACAGATAAAAAGCAAGAGCCGATTGACTTTGCTTTATGGAAAAAAGCGAAACCCGGTGAAATTAGTTGGAATTCTCCATGGGGGGAAGGTCGTCCTGGTTGGCATATCGAATGTTCGACAATGGCTCGTAAATATTTAGGGGATACGATTGATATTCATGCTGGAGGACAAGATTTACAATTTCCACATCATGAAAATGAAATCGCACAATCAGAAGCAATTACGGGAAAAACGTTTGCGAATTATTGGATGCATAACGGATTCGTTACTATGGAAGAAGAAAAAATGAGTAAATCTTTAGGGAACGTCAAACTCGTAAAAAATCTGAGACAAGTTTATGATGCAGATGTTTTAAGGTTCTTTTTAGCTACAGCACATTATCGTAGACCATTAACTTACACAGAAGAAGCCATACAAGATGCTAAAGCAAATGTCACGCATATCAAAACCGCAATTGCTAATGGGTTCCACCGATTAAAAACTGCTGGAGAACTTTTAGAAATTGATCAAGAACGAGTTGATCAGTGGGGGAAATATATTGAGCGTTTTATTGAGGCGATGGATGATGATATCCAAACTCAAAACGGTATTACGATAGTATATGAAATGATTCGTGAATTGAACCGAACAATAGAACAATTTGAGGTTTCAAAAGAACTCTTGCAACAAATGCTTGCTGATTTGCTAAACTTATTAGCTATTTTTGGTTTAGAAAATTTAGAACCCTTAGAAGAGTTGTTGGAAGCTGAGATTGAAGAGCTCATTCAACAACGTGAAAAAGCTAGAGTTGAAAAAGATTTCCAAAAAGCAGATAACATTCGAGACTTATTGAAAGAAAAAGGAATTATATTAGAAGATACTCCACAAGGTATTCGTTGGAAAAGAGATTAATAAAGATGAAGAGTAAAGATGCAAAATTATTAAATGGTTTAGCTTTAGCTTATATGGGTGATGCTGTCTATGAATTATACATTCGTAAATATCTATTAGAAACTGGGCAAACTAAACCAAATCAGTTGCACCAATTTGCAACGAAATTTGTTTCGGCTAAAGCGCAAGCAAATATTATTGATATATTGTTAGAAGAAAATCTATTATCAGAAGAAGAAGTAAGCTATTATAAACGAGGACGCAACTCAAAAATAAATACCAAAGCAAAAAATGCAGATATTCAAACATATTTAATGTCTACAGGTTTTGAAGCACTAATGGGCTATTTATATTTGACGGATCAAAAAGAGCGTCTGGAGGAGTTAGCTCAAAAAAGCATTGCGATTATCAAAGACCAGGAAGGACGTAACTAATGACTACAAATAAAAAATCTCAATCGAATAGACCAGACAACCATTCAAATGATGAAGAGTTTATTATCGGTCGTCATCCGGTGAAGGAAGCACTTAAGACAAATGATAAAATCAACAAATTGTTCGTTCAAGATGGCCTTGAAGGTCGACCAATTGAGGATATTCTCCAGTTAGCGAAGAAAAATAAAATTGTAATCAGTTTTGTACCAAAGACAAAGCTAGATTCATTGAGTGAAGATCAAAATCACCAAGGAGTGGTGCTGTCAATTAGTCCAATGGAGTATGCGACAATTGATGATCTCTTTGCAGTTGCTGAAGAAAAAGATGAACGCCCATTTTTTGTCATGTTAGACGGTATCGAAGACCCCCATAACTTAGGATCTATCATGCGAACAGCGGATGCAACAGGTGTACATGGAATTATTATCCCTGCTCGACGATCTGCAAATCTGACATCAACAGTCTCAAAAGCTTCAGCCGGAGCGATTGAACATGTAAAAGTTGCACGAGTTACGAATCTTTCTCAAACAATTCAAGAATTAAAAGAAAGAGGGATGTGGATATTTGGTACGGATATGAATGGAACTGATTATCGACACTGGAATACAGATTCGCCAATTTGCTTAGTTATTGGCAATGAAGGGAAAGGAATGTCCCGTCTAGTGAAAGAAAATGTGGATGAGGTTATAACTATTCCAATGACTGGAAATGTTCAAAGTTTAAACGCAAGTGTGGCAGCTAGTATTTTAATGTTTGAAGTCTATCGAAATTGGTATCCAATTAGTAAATAACGAATTTAATATTAAAAAAAAGCATTTGTTAGGGAAGTATTGCTCCCTAGCAAATGCTTATTTTGTTGTTCCACGCTTAATTAATTTAAACTCAAGAGGGACTAACTCAAATTGTTTTGTACCTAAATCATTGAGAAGTAAACGACACGCATTCTTTCCTTGTTCATAAATTGAATAATCTACAGAAGTAAAATCCATCAGCTGGCTGATTGGTAAGTTATCAAAACCAACAACAGCCGTATCTTCTGGCATTCGGATGCCATTTTTATTGTAATAAGAAACAAATTCACTTGCGACCTGATCTGAATGGATGACAACAGCATCTGGTCGAGTGGACAATTGTTCGACGCTTTCTATTGCTTCGTAAACTCTGCTCCCATCACTTACATCTAAAAAAGGGTCTATATCATGAGGCTCTATTTGCTTCTCTTCACAAAAATCGAGGTAAGCCTTAATTCGACTCTTGGTATTTGTGTTCGACCGTATACTGAATATATTAATAAATGAACGAGCACCATTTACCCATAAATCTTCTAAAATCATTTTATATCCTGAATAATGATCGATAAATACAGACTCAACATTTAAGTTGTCATCTTTCACATTATGAAGAGTTACTACTGGACCGTATTTCAAATATGGTTCGATCACTGACCAATCATTTGTACGATAAATGATAAATATCCCGTCGAGTTCTTTAGATTTAAGACGATCGAGTGCTTCTAATTCTCGTTGTGGGTCTCCATACGTATGAAATAAAGTTGTCGTATAATTGACCTCATTAGCAAATTCCATAAAAGGTTCGATACGTGCAAGAACAGTATTATTTAAAGAAGATGTAATAATACCTAAGTTTTTAGTGGATCCTCGTCGCAAATTCTGTGCATGGCGATTTGGCACATAATTTAAATCAGAAATTGCTTTTTCAACAACCACCCGTGTTTTGGCACTCACATATCCACTGGAATTAATTACTCGTGAAACTGTTGCAGCAGATACTCCGGCATAATCTGCGATATCTTGAATTGTAGCCATAAAGCATCTAACTCCCTTCTGTAAATCAGCTCAGTACTTTTGATACTGCTATTATAACAAAAAAGAGGAATATTAACATTCCTCTGAATTCATTCATGCATATTTAAATCATTCGCTTTATCTTCGTCTAAATAATTGATTGAGGCGTTCGAACCAAGTCTGTCTCAAAGGTTTTCTTCGCATATGCTTTTCTCGATTTCTATTTGCAATGTGTTGTAATTCTTTTTGTGCACTAATTGGTTCTTGTGCACCAGGTTGTACTTTTGTATAATTTTCATCCGTTTGTAATACCCAAGCTTTGGTATTATCTTTAAAAAACAGTTCAAGTGTTTGAATAATGGTTTGCTTTATGGTTGCATCTAAAACTGGAAAAGCAATCTCTACTCGGTTTTCCATATTTCTAGTCATCATATCCGCAGAAGATAAATACAAATCTTCCTCGCCATTATTGTGGAAATAATAGATACGACTATGTTCTAAAAATCGCCCAACAATACTACGCACATGAATGTTCTCACTAACTCCTGGAATTCCAGGGATTAAACAACAAATCCCGCGAATATTAAAATCAATTTTAACACCGGCTTGACTCGCTTCATACATCTTTTTAATTAATATTTTATCGGTAAAAGAATTCATCTTGATTATGATATGACCGTTACCATATTTTTTATGGTTGTCGATTTCACGATCAATTTTATCGATGAATGCTTCTCGAATACGATAAGGAGACACATAAAGATGATGATAATCCGGTTGGATAGAATAACCACTTAAATAATTAAAGAAGTCAGTTGCATCCTGACCGATTAACTCATCTGAAGTTAAAATGCCCATGTCCGTGTATAGCTTTGCTGTTTTTTCGTGGTAATTTCCAGTTCCTAAGTGAATATATCGTTTAAATCCGTTGGCGACCTTACGAGTAACTAAGGTTATTTTACTGTGGGTTTTTAGTTCACGCATCCCATAAAGAATATGTACACCCACTTCTTCTAATTCTTTCGCCCAAATAACATTGTTCTCTTCATCAAATCGAGCTTTTAATTCCATTAATACAGTCACTTGAATACCAGATTTTGCGGCTGTAATTAATGATTGGACCAAATCAGAATCGTCACTCACTCGGTAGAGAGTCATTTTGATAGAAACAGTATTTGGATCTGTTGCTGCCGAGCGTACAAATTCCAAAACAGGATTGAAAGAATCATACGGGTGATGCAAGTAAACATCTTGCCGATCAATTACTTGGAAAATGGACTCTTCGTTGAAAATGGCAGGATAATTAGGGGTGAATGGCGGATAAACCAAATCAGGGAAACGACCAGCCAAATCTCCTTTTAAATCCATCAAGAAAGTCAAATCCAGAGGACCGTTTAAATAATAAACATCATCATCAATTAATTCTAATTTATCTTTTAAAAATATCACGTCTTCTTCTAAGCGTTTGCTAGAACTTCTAGAGTCGATTTCCAAACGGATTGCCATCCCATTCTTACGACGTTGAATATAATCTTCGATGACACTTAGTAAATCTTCAGCGCCCTCTTCTTGAATTTCTAAATCTGCATTTCGTGTTACACGGAAGGTAAAAGTTTCAAGAATAGTATATCCAATGAACAGTTCATTCAGATAGAATTCAATGATATCTTCAATAAATACAATTGCGTGTTTCTCATTATTCTTAGATTCCAAAATATAATAACGATTAAGTAATGGGGAAATGGGCAAAATAACTGCAAAAGGCTCATCCTCTTTTTCTAAATGGACAAAGATTTGTAAATGTCCGTCATGCAGATGTGGAAATGGACGATAAGCGTCAATTCCATAGGGTGTGATTGCCGGTTCGATTTGATACTCAAAAATATCTCGCACTTCATTCAATTCATTTTGTGTTAAATCATTCACTCGAACAACTTCATATCCTAAGTCAGCCACCTCAGCCATCTTATCATGGTAAATCTTATATTGGTTTGCTATTATTTGTCGATTTTTCTTCGTAACAGCTTGGAGCTGTTCTTTTGGAGTCCAATTTTTTTTAGAATCTGTTTCATTAACGCCTAACTTATGCTGGTCAATTAAGCCAGCCACTCTTACACGCATGAATTCATCTAAGTTTGAACTTCCAATGGATATAAAACTTAGGTGCTCTAGGATTGGATTCTTATCATCTAACGCTCCTAGAATTACACGTTCATTAAAATCCAACCAGGAAATTTCTCTATTTTGATAATATGCCGTGTTATTTAAATTTAAGTATTCGTCTTCCATTTCTGTCATCCTCCATCAAATCTACACAATGCAATTTTTTATATGTGTTGCATGATTATTTTGTGTGGGGTGTATTAAAATAAATATCCACATTTGAACCGACCGCTCGCTCAAAATGATTGAGTTGCTTGTGTGCCCGATAATCTTCAGAAATAATGCTCCCTGAATAATTTATGATTAAATCGTACCCACCTTTATTGTTTTTCTCTAATGTTAAATCCTGTACAGGGTTAACGTGGACATCATTTAAAGCTTCAGCAAATTTGATTAAACTACCTAGTTTCATCATCAATGTTTTTTCATCTTCTGTGAACCAATCTTCCATATTACTTAAATATTGCTTATAAAGCGTGCGGTTTTTATAACTGGCGAGAAGAGCTAGTTGCACTCGCTCATGATGATTAAAACCATTGATATTTGTATTAGAAATAACATAGAAAGTATGCTGAGAGCTTGAATCGTTCTCAATATAATTCCCTAAGTTGTACAAAGTAGCCCCATAATATGTTAATTGGAGATAATCAATATCTACTGCGAAGATATTGTTTCTCTCGATTTCATTCAATAACATATCCGCAATAGTAATCCGCTGGTTGGTAGCTATCTCTTGGATATTATATTGAGAGGACATACGAACAATTGTCTGAGGTTGTACACCATATAAGTCGTAAGGATCACTGTGTACTTTATTCAAATGTTGAATGATAATGCCTTCACGTAATCCTCTATTTGAAATGATAAAAGAAGGTGCTTTTATGACTTCTAATAATTGTTGGAAAACTACGTTTGCCGGTATAATTGTATCTCTACGGTCTTGACTTAATCCATCTAACGTTTCCATTTCTTCTTTATCTAGCGAAGAGAAAGTATCTAAAGTATTATTAATTGCAGTAGGAGACATCGAGTAACCGTGAATACCAGCAATAGGATAATCATTTTGTAGTTGATAAACTTCTGCAATATTACGAGCAGATCCACCAATACCAATAAGCGGAATTTTACATTCTTTTAACCAATCTACTTTTTGGAATTGATTTTTAAGCCATTTTCTCATTTCTTTAATAGCTTTTTTATTGGAATGTTCTTTATCTGCAAAGAATTGCTGGGCTAAACTCACCGCTCCAAAAGGAAAACTTTCAGAGTTTACCACTTTTTTATTTTTAAATAATGTCACTTCGGTACTCCCACCTCCAATATCCACAGAAATACCGTCTTGAATATTGAATGTATAGCGTACAGCATAGTTTCCATAAAATGCTTCTTCTTGCCCGGATAACACCATAAGTTTAAGACCAGTTTCATCTTCTACTCGATGGAGAATCTGATCGACATTTTTAGAATTTCGCACAGCAGCAGTTGCCACTGCAATCATTTGATCGACTTGATATTTTTCAATAATCTGTAAATAACTTTCCATAAGTTTAACTAATATCTGAATCCCTTTTTCATTCATTACACCGTCTTCTACGTATTGAACGAGTCGTGCAGGGACTTTAATATTTTGTAGTTCTGAAATGTTATAGAAAGAATTTTTGTCAATATTAAAAATAACAAGTCGAATAGTATTAGATCCTACATCTATTAAACCAATTCTTTCGATTCCTTCCTTTTTCTTCATGAAAAAACACTCATTTCTAATTAGTATTCTACATTTCTGAGCAAATTTAAGTATCTTAATCATACTAAAAAATAAACAGGAATTGTTCTATTAAGTATTTCTTTCACTTAAATTTTACATGTAAATCGCTCTACTTTACAAATATATGTTACAATTTCACCTTATATTACAAAGATTACAACATTAATAAGAAATAGTAATTGTATTGACATCATAAAATAGATTATTCGGTATAGAATACTTTTGCAGATGGGCACACCATCAAAAAATATAAGACTTATTAGTTTAGAAAATATTCATTCTAATAAAAGAAAGGATTCCTACAAGCGTATGAATAATTGGATTAAAAGAGTTGTGGCTTTTACAATGGTAGTTACACAATTTTTCGCGATTCCAGCAGTTTCAGCCGACTCATTGGAAAACATTCAAAATAAAAAAGAAGAAGTTCAAGCAGAAGTCTCTCAATTACAAAACAATGTCGAAAGTAAATTAGAAGAAGCAAGTGAATTATCTATTGCATTAAATACATTGAATAATGAAATTGCAGAGCACGAAGCTTCGATTATAGAAACAGAAGAAGAAATTGCACAACAAGAAATTGCTGTTGAAGAAAGATATGCATACACAGCAGAACAATTAAAAGCAATGCAAACAAATGAAGTTAATAGAAATATTGTATTAAGTTTATTCAATGCTGAAAGTATTACAGATTTATTTAACACACTTTATGCCGTTGTTCGCTTGACAGGTGCAAGTGAAGAACACTTGCAAGAAGCTCAAGTAGAACATGAGATTCTTAATGAATTAAAAGAAGATTTACTCGTTTATAAAAATGAGTTAAATGAAAAACAAGCAAAAACAGTTAAGCAACAAGAAGCCTTAGAGGCATCATTAGCGGACTTAAGAAAATCTTTAGCAGATAACGAATCTGTTTTAGCAAACTTATCAGCTGAAGAACAAGCGATTCGCGCAGAACAAGCAGCAGCTCAAGCAGCGAGACAACAACAAACAACAGTTGCAGCTACTTCAACAAAGACGCAATCGACTGCTAGTACAAGTTCATCACAAGCGAGTGCAGCAACATCAAGTTCGTCAAGCTCATCAAGTGCAAGTAGCAGTAACGTAGGTTCTTGGATGACTTTCCAAGCAACAGGTTATTCAACACAGCAACCTGGACTTAGCACACATACTGCATTGGGAATTAACTTATTGCAAAATCCGCGTGTTATCGCTGTTGATCCAAACCAAATTCCATTAGGCAGTTTGGTTGAGGTTCAAGGTATGGGCGTTTACATTGCAGGAGATACTGGTGGAGCAATAAAAGGTCGAATTATCGATATTCACTTCACTACAGTACGCCAGGCCCTTAACTGGGGACGTCGTAACGTTAATATTCGAGTAATTAACTAAAAGAGATTAATAAAAAAATATACCCATCCATTTATCAAGCAACATGATAGATGGGTGGGTTTTGTAATGAACCTATAAAGAGATAATCTATGCTAAAATAGATAAGAGAAGAATCAAAGGGGGTATGTAATATGGAAGAGGCTACAATAGATTTTCTATTATTTTCAGTAAAAAAAGATAAAGTTTCAATGGCAGATGTAGGGATAGATCTCCAAAAGCGTGAATTTCGAATAGAAACTGTTGATTTATACGGGCATCTTATTTCAAATGATAGAGAAGGAAAATTAAGAAAAAACAAAGTTAAACTATTAAAAGAAATGTTTAGCCAGATTCAGTTGCTGAATTGGCCAAAACTAAAACAACCTATCTTACCCATCCATTTAAAAGATGCCATGCTCTTGTATAGTATTGATGGAGATTTGAATCATACGATTGGGAAAAGTGTAGAAGATAGAAAAAGCATACACAAGGCGCTTGAAATTACATTAGGAACTACGTTTGGTTCATACGAATTTTATCAGGAATAAAAGTAGTAAGAAAAGTGTTAATATCGATTCGAAACTTGATTTTTGGTATAATCATTAATGGACAAAAATATGAGGAGGTGGAATGAATGACTGTGGAGATCGTAGAGAATAAATTGAAATTTTTACCCGATTTGCCTGGATGCTATTTGATGAAAAATAAACAAGGAAAGATTATTTATATTGGAAAAGCTATCAATTTAAAAAATCGCGTTCGCTCTTATTTTCGAGGAAAGAAAGAAGGAAAAACAGCATTATTAGTTCAGGAAATTGCCGATTTTGAGTTTATAGTGACGGACTCAGATAAAGAAGCCTTATTGCTAGAGGTCACTTTAATACAAAAGCATAAACCCAGATATAATATTTTGCTAAAATTTGGAACAACCTATCCTTACTTAAAAATTACGAATGAACGAGACCCTCAGTTAATCATTACATCAGAAGTTGAAAAAGATGGGGCAGATTATTTTGGACCCTACCCAAATGTACAAGCGGCACAACAAACGCAACAACTACTGCAAAAAATTTATCCACTCAGGAAATGTAACGGATATCAAAAACGAGCGTGTTTGTATTACCACATTGGACAATGTATCGGTCCATGTGATCATGAAGTTTCTGAAGAAGAGTATGCCGCACAAATTAAGCGAATAAAATCTTTTTTAAATGGGAATGTTTCAAAAATAAAAAAAGACTTGAAAAAGAAAATGGAACAAGCATCAATAGCCATGAATTTTGAAGCAGCAGCGGAATTTCGTAATCAAATAAACTATATTGAGCAAACCGTTGAACGACAATCGATTATATTTAACGATTACATCACTCGAGATTTCTTTAATTTCTACGTTGATCGAGGTTGGATTTCAATACAGGTATTCTTTGTTAGACAAGCATCCTTAACAAAACGTGAAGTAGCCATGTTTCCTATTGAGAATGATGCGAATGAAGAATTACTAAAGTATATATTACATTATTATCAAGATAAAAATAATAATGTACCGAAAATGATTTATGTACCTGCTGGAGTTGATCGTGCGTTATTATCTGAAGAATTAGGGACGAATATTCATACGCCACAACGTGGAGATAAAAAGCGTTTGTTAGATATGGCGGGTAAGAATAGTCGCTTAGCTTTAAATCAAAAGTTCCATTTGATTGCAATGGAACAAATGAAAACAACCGGTGCGTCTGAAGAATTGGCAGAGGCTCTTGGCTTGCCTTTTGTGCGACGAATTGAGGCTTTCGATCACTCGAATATTCAAGGAACGAATCCCGTTTCTGCAATGGTTTCTTTTTACGAAGGTAAACCGGATAAAAATAATTATCGGAAATTTAATGTTAAAACAGTGACTGGTAGCAATGAAGCAGCTACAACAAAAGAAGTTATTCGAAGAAGGTATTCCCGATTGCTAAAAGAAAATGCGGGGTTGCCTGATTTGATATTAATGGATGGTGGAAAAATACAGGTGAATGCCGCAATAGATGTGTTAGAAAATGAATTAGGGTTAGATATCCCAGTTGCTGGAATGGTAAAAGATGATCGCCACCAGACTGCCCAACTTATTTTTGGTGAAGAAGCAACACAAGTGCCATTGCACCCAAGAAGTCAAGCGTTTTATTTAGTGCAACGAATTCAAGAAGAAGTGCACCGTTTCGCGATTCAGTTTCATCGAAATGTGCGTAGCAAGAACAGTTTTTCATCGATATTGGATGAAATTCCTGGAGTGGGTCCAAAAACAAGAACGAAAGTGCTGCGTCATTTTAAATCAATTAAAAAATTAGGTACATCAAAAATTGAAGAGATAATAGATTTGGGCATTAATCGAAAAACAGCTGAGAATATTAAAGAAGCGTTATCTGAATATGCCACTTCATCGAGGGCAGACGATTGTTAAAATCAATAGTAAAAGAGTTCTGCATAGAATCTCGTGAATCATTAAAAAAGATGTCAAAGCGTTATGTTCGCCGAGACATCTTTATACTTTATTTGTTCAAAACTTTAATATTATTACCCGTTTGATATTGAGTAGATTGGTGAATATGATTTAAGAAACCAAAATCATAACTCTCTTCGTCGTTGATGTCGTAACTTTCACTATCTTGCTTGCCTCTGACATAATGATCTAAAAGGGCAGTGATTAAAGCACATAGTGGGGCGTTATCTTCTTCAACATATAGGACGAATTGTTCGCAAGCATTTTTCTGAATTTTTTCACATTCCATAATTAATTCATTCTTAAAGTAGGCTGTAAAATATAATTCTTCAAAATCTCCTGTTATTATCCATTGGAGCGGATGCACAGTAAAAAAAGAATCACGGATACCAAATAATCCTGGATGTTTTCGAATATAACCAAACTTTTCATTATCGGAAGTGAGTTCAAATGTCGGCAGAGGAGAAAGTTTATTTTGCTTTGCTTGAAGCTTAAAACTACTATCTAATGGATACAATTTTATAGAATCGTCTTTTCGTCCCCAATGGCCATCGATAAAATATAATATTTGGCCACGTTCATCGCGAACAGTTAATCGGTGTTTCTTTTTTTGATTTTCTTTAATAAACAGTTGCTTCATTTAGTGGACCTCCTAATCCGATGCATGATTAGTATACCATTAATAGTTCATCTTACCAGGAAAAGGAACACACTAAGTTAATTGAATACTCGATATTTTAGCACTAAATATCAGTTAAAACTTCAAACTTTTCCCTTCAAGCACTCGCTCAATAATTTGTGCAACTGCAAAATCGGCATGGCTTGGTGCCAGATAAGCTGCAGCGTCTTTTGCCATTTGATGAGCATTTGAAACGGCATAACTGTGTGTGGCCCATTCTAGCATGGTTAAATCATTCAGATTATCTCCGATGGTTATGACTTCGTCAGGAGAATAACCTCGTTCCTCTGCTAACCGAGCAACTGCTTGCCCTTTATTCGCATGAATGTGGTTCACTTCTAAACTAAATGTACTTGCAGAAGTTACGATGAGGTCAGGTAATTCGCCTTCAATTGTTGAACGTACTTCGTTTAGTAAGGGTAAATCATCGTGTGCGTGAGCTAGAGATTTAAGAACTTGTATTTCGAGATCCTGGTACAAGAAATGATAATTATCAACAGTATTCATATTAAAATGTTTCATTCTTTCTAAAGCGTAGTTTCTAGCCTCTGTTTCAGTCATCTCTTGATTAATATTTTTGAATACAGACTGGAAAGTTACGATATATTCTTCTAATGATCGTTTAGAGTATGCACCATTTTGTGTTATAAATTCGTTATGGATATTGAAATATTCAAGAATTTGGATGAGTGCTTTTACGTCTTTTTTCTCCATGTCTCGAGTATATTGAAGTTGCTCATTTTCATCAAAATATCTGGCGCCGTTCAACTCTATAAAAGGGCAAGTAATTCCTTTTTCTGTAATTAAAGAATAACCAGATTCTACAGTTCGACCAGTAGCAATAGCAAACTCAATTCCAGCATCCTGTGCACGTAAAATAGCAGTGGTTACTCGATCGGAAACTTCGACTTTTTCATCAAGCAATGTACCATCCATGTCTGATACAATTAATTTAATAGCCATTAAATTCTTCCTCCCTTTCTTCTTCTTTATATTCTATCAAAACCGAGAAGAATATACAGTCTAACGAATGTTTTGTTTATGTAAATATCACAAATCTCGTTATAATAAGGAAGAAGTAAATAAAGAAGGAGTGATTAATGTGTCGATTCCAGTTCAAAATGAATGGAAAGAAGTTCTTGAAGAAATTCGAGAAAATAAAGATTATCAACAACTGAAGCTATTTTTAAAAGAGGAATATAACAATCAAATCATTTATCCCAGAAAAGAAGACATTTGGACTGCTTTTGAGTGGACAGATTATTCGGATGTAAAAGTAGTCATATTAGGTCAAGATCCTTACCATGGAGAAGGACAGGCGCATGGCTTGAGTTTTTCGGTACAACCGCATGTTCAAGTTCCACCTTCATTAAAAAATATATATAAAGAATTGGAAACTGATTTAGGAATTGAACCCGTTCAACACGGTTACTTAAAATTATGGGCAATACAAGGAGTTTTCTTATTAAATACGGTATTAACAGTTCGAAGTGGTCAAGCAAATTCGCATAGAGGAAAAGGTTGGGAGAAGGTAACGGACTTTGTGATTGCTTCGTTGAATAATCGAAAGGAATCTATTGTATTTATTTTATGGGGAGCTGCTGCTTATAAGAAAAAAACATTGATTGACACAAGTAAACATTTTATCCTTCATTCCGTTCATCCTAGCCCTTTATCAGCATATCGAGGATTTTTTGGATCTAAGCCATTTTCAAAAGCAAATGAATTACTAGTAAATGATGGACAAGAACCTATTGATTGGCAACTACCAAAATATAAATGACTATTGAAAAGCCATTTGACAGAACCCTTGATTTGATGGTAAAGTATCTAAAGCAAATAACAAGAAAAGAGGACCATAAATGAAAAGAAATAAGAGTGCGCTGGCTTGTACAGTTTGTGGATCTCGAAATTATTCACTGGATATGGGTACTAAAACGAGAACTGAACGCTTAGAAGTTAAAAAGTTTTGTAAATATTGTGGGAAACATACATTGCATAAAGAAACGAAATAAAGTGATATAATCTGAAAGGGGTTTGGCGGTAACATGAGCAAGGCAAGTAATTTTATTCAAGAAGTTCGACATGAAATGGGCGAAACCAAATGGCCTACTGCAAAAGAAATGAGCAAAAATACAGCATCTGTGTTTACAATAGTTGCTATATTTACGCTGTTTTTCTACGCAACAGAATCCGTCATTACATGGTTACTTTCATTGTTAATGCGTTAAGCACTAGCGCTTGAGGAGTGAACATGTTATAATAGCCATAGATGGAAGCCTTCTAGACGTTCATGTCTGGGAAGGTTTTTTTGATTACAAAAAATACTTTATTGTTGAAAATATTATAGTAGGCAGAAAAAGAAAATAGGAGGAAGTAATGGGTTCATTTAATCGAATAAGCGAAGAAAAACATTGGTATGTACTACATACCTATTCAGGTTATGAGAAAAAGGTTGAGCAAAATTTATCTTCACGTATGATAAGTATGGGGATGGAAGATAATATTTTTGAAATCCTAGTTCCAGAACAAGAAATCTATGAAGAAAAAAATGGAGAAATGGTACCGGCAAAGAAGAAAACTTTCCCTGGTTACGTATTAGTACAAATGATTATGTCTGACGAAGCATGGTATGTTGTACGTAATACTCCAGGAGTTACCGGATTTGTGGGTTCACATGGTGCAGGAAGTAAGCCATCACCTTTATTGCCGGAAGAAATTGATAATGTCTTCCGAAGTATGGGAGTTAACCCTCGCAAAGTGGAGATTGAACTTGAAATTGGAGAAGTTGTCCAAATTATTACTGGGGCATTCGCTGGTATGGAAGGTGTCGTAGAAACATTTGATGAAGACAAAGGAAAAGTGACCGTTTCTGTTGAGATGTTTGGTCGAGAGACGGATACAGAAGTTGACTATTCTCAAATCCAAAAATTATCAAACTAGATTGTCGATACAGATTAGAATGATTGATGTTTGCAAGAAAAATAAAAATACGTCTTGCAATCGCAAGTGAAAAGTGGTAATATACTCCGGTACGTCTATGGGGTAATTGCCTTATAGTCGGAGTTTTAATGCGTGGGAGGGGTAATACTTAACCCCATTTAACCACACACGGACAAAACAAGGAGGTATGTCACGTGGCTAAAAAAGTTATTAATGTTGTAAAATTACAGATTCCTGCGGGTGCGGCATCACCGGCACCACCAGTTGGTCCAGCATTAGGTCAAGCCGGAATTAATATTTCTGGTTTCACTAAAGAATTTAATGCTCGTACTCAAGATCAGCAAGGAATGATTATTCCAGTTGTTATCACTGTTTATGAGGATCGCTCATTTACATTTGTAACTAAAACACCACCAGCTTCAGTGTTATTAAAGAAAGCTGCAGGTATTGATTTAGGTTCAGGTGAACCAAATACTAAAAAAGTGGGAACTGTTACATCTGATCAAGTAAGAGAGATCGCAGAAACTAAGTTAGTAGACTTAAACGCAGCTGACGTAGAAGCAGCTATGCGTGTTGTTGAAGGAACTGCTCGAAGCATGGGGATCACAGTAGAAGGATAATGTAATATAGTTCTTCGAAAAGACAAGTGAGATTTCTCGTGCTGATACATAAGACAAGTCGTTTTATGTAAATTAGTGGGAGGTCAATCCGTTAATACCACATAAGGAGGATTTAATCGTGGCAAACAAAAAAAGAAGTAGAAAATATTTAGCTGCTTTAGAGCAAGTAGACCGTGAAATGGAATACAGTGCTCGCGAAGCATTAAGCTTAGTAAAAGAAATTGATTATGCAAATTTTGACGCAAGTATTGAAGTATCATACCGTTTAGGTGTTGATCCAAAACATGCGGACCAACAATTACGTGGTGCTTTAGTATTACCTAATGGTACTGGTAATGTTCAAACGGTTGTTGTTTTCGCTAAAGGCGAAGCTGCAGAAGCTGCAAAAACGGCGGGTGCAGATTATGTAGGCGATTCAGATTTAGTTGAACGTATTGAAGGTGGATGGTTAGATTTTGACGTAGTTGTTGCGTCTCCAGACATGATGGCTGAAGTTGGTAAATTAGGTCGCGTATTAGGCCCACAAGGTTTAATGCCCAACCCTAAAACAGGTACTGTTACAGCAGATGTAGCAAAAGCTGTTACGGATATTAAAGCTGGTCAAGTTGCTTACCG
>CAZTEC010000017.1:0-24120 GCA_964612765.1 uncultured Carnobacteriaceae bacterium | reverse complement strand
TAATGGTTTAGATTGTAATATTAGATTTACTATTAGATTTAATAAATAACAATTTTGACTATACTTTAAAAATTTCATAATCACATTTATTGAAATTATATCAATGAATTTAGTTTTTGATTATACACTTTCAATTCCTAAAAAAGTCAGTTAGATACATTTAAGAATATTGATATCACGCCATTTACGAAGCTTTATTCTATATTTTTTCTAGGACATATTGTATAATATAAATGAAGAAAGAGACACATTCATCAATTATTTTACATACTCTCACGAATAGTAGCCTACATATTGGTCTCGTTCATTTTGAAGAGAGGTGTGAATATGAAACCTTTAAAACGAATGTATAAATGGGTGACTCTCTTAACGCTCTCACTACTCTTCTCGTTTTTATTCGTACCGAGTGCAGAAGCTGCATCATCTATCTGGTTAAGCAAGGGGACTACTCAAGAAAAAACAGTTGCTTTAACAATCGATGATGGTTCAGATGGAGCAAATTATGCTCGTATTTTAAGTGTCTTAGATAAACACAATGTAAAAGCAACCTTCTTCCTGACTGGTAGTGGCGCAGAACATCACCCTCAGTTGATTAAAAATACTGTCTCTAAAGGCCATGGTATTGGAAACCACTCATACAATCATCCAAATTTCACACAACTTAGCTCGACAGATATGATCAATCAATTAAATCGTACAGAAACAATTGTTAAAAATCTAACCGGAAAATCCACGAAACCTTATTTTCGAGCTCCTTATGGTAGCACCAATAATTCCGTTTTAAATACAGTTGGGAATGCTGGTTATACGTATACTTTCCATTGGACAATTGACACCCTAGACTGGACTGGAAACTCTGCAACGACAATCTATAATCGAGTAATGAACAATATTGTTCCGGGGGCAATTGTCTTGATGCATACCGGTGCTGGTGCTAGTGGTACCGTCGAAGCTTTGGATCGAATGATTCCAGCTTTAAAAAATCGTGGATATCGCTTTGTAACAATCGCGCAGCTTTTGAAACATCCGACAAGTCCAACTCTTCCATCGACTGGTAGCACGTATACTGTTCGAAGCGGAGATACTCTATATGCGATTGCCAGAAGATTCAACACGACAATTTCTAAGCTTGCACAGCTAAATAACATTACAAATGTTAACTTGATTCGAGTGGGACAAGTGCTTAGAATTTCTGAAACTTCTGGCGGCGGTACAACTACACCACCTAGCACTATTGTAACTTATACGATCAAATCT
This sequence comes from uncultured Carnobacteriaceae bacterium, assembly GCA_964612765.1. Taxonomy (GTDB): domain Bacteria; phylum Bacillota; class Bacilli; order Lactobacillales; family Carnobacteriaceae_A; genus Atopostipes. The sequence continues at coordinate 22,863 of CAZTEC010000017.1, read as the reverse complement.
GGAGACACATTATACGCACTCGCTAGAAGATTTAACACAACAGTCACTAAAATTGCACAGACAAATCATATCACCAACATCCATCTCATCCGAGTCGGTCAAGTATTAAGAATAGCTGAAACAACTAGTGGCACAACAAGCCCACCGACTACAGTAAAAAATTATACCGTGAGAACTGGTGATACACTTTATGCGATTGCGAATAGATATCAAACAACCATTCTTCGGATTGCACAGTTAAACAACATCTCAAATGTCAATTTAATCCGAGTGGGCCAAGTGTTACAGATTCCGTAAAAGTTACGAAAACAGTGGACTGGAAAATCAGTCCACTGTTTTTAATTTTTTATATATAATTATGTCAGTCTTTTTTTCCGAAGCTAAATAGTCGTTTCCAAAACGGAAGCTCTTGTTCTTCTTCCTTAATGGTTAATAAAGGAACCGACTCTCCTAGAATTCGTCTCGCTATATTTCGGTACCCTTTACTTGAAAGATGATCGGGATCTAAAACGACAGGTGTCCCTTTGTTCGAAGTTCGAACAACTTCATCGTCTTCATAAATAATACCTAGCAATTCAATAGACAAATGACGTGTAATTTCTTCTACATCCATCACATCACCACTATCCATCATTTCTTTTCGAATACGATTAATAACCAATTTTGGTGTTTCAATCTCTCGTTGTTCTAAAATTCCAATAATACGATCCGCATCTCGGATAGCTGAAATTTCAGGCGTCGTAATTAAAATCGCAGCATCTGCGGCAATAATGGAGTTTTCAAAACCTTGTTCGATTCCAGCAGGTGAGTCGACTAAAATATAATCGTAATACGCATCTAATTCAGAAATAATTTCAAGCATTTGCTCGGGTTGAATCGCATTCTTATCTGCATGTTGTGCTGCGGGTAACAAAAAGAGTAACTCATCAAAACGTTTATCTTTAATTAATGCTTGATGGACAGTTGCCCGACCCTCAGCTACATCAATCACATCATAAATAATACGATTTTCTAAACCTAAAACGACATCTAAATTTCTTAAGCCAATATCCATATCAATCAAGCAAACTTTTTTCCCTTGGAGTGCCAAGGCCGTACCAATATTTGCGGTAGAAGTTGTCTTTCCTACTCCACCCTTACCAGAAGTAACTACAATCGTTTTTGCCATTCTTCGAATCCTCCTAAATCTTTAGCAAAATCCGGTCGAATTTGTCCTAAATTCTCGACTTTTTCAAACTCGATCACATGTAAGTCATTTAAGAAAACGACTTGATGTTTTGCATCATTCATATCTAATAATTCTGTTTGATTTTCCTCAATGTCTGACTCGATGATTTCAATGTGCTCACCAATTCGTACTTGGGCATTATATAAAAATGGTGCAACAATAATAGCCTCTTCATCTCCCTTTGCCCCAGCATGAAGGGTTCCTTGAACATTGCCGATGACCATGATACTTCCCGCCGATCGGACCACTGCCCCAGTTCTTACATCTCCGATTAAAAGAATATCTCGGTCGCTTCGCACAACTTGGCCATTCCGCACATTTTTTATCATGACATGAAGTGAAGTATCTTTATGCCAAGCATCCGCTAATTCTTTGTCGATAACATTTTCAGAAAATTGTTTAATTGAAAAATTGGTTTGATCATTAATCATATCCGTTAATTTTTCTTTTACAGCTGGACTTAATAATCGTTCGCCTGTGTCTATCGTCAAATCAAAACTCTTATCCAGCTTATTATCTTTTTTAATTTGCTCAAAAAGAGCAGTTAATTCTTCATAAATTTCCGTGATGCTTGCTTCACTATCTAATAATAAAAAATAGCCTTCATTGGTTCCTTTTAAAGTAACATTCTTTTCCAAAAAACACACCTGCCTTTATTTTGATTCATCCATCACATTAAGGATGAATAGATGAATCAAGTAACTAAACACTAGCATTAATAGAGTATTGAATATAAGCGTAGCCGTGAAACGCGAAACAATAAAGAGCTGAAAGGATAAAATAGTTACGCCTAAAATGCGCATAATCCCAAATACCATAAATTCAATAAGTGTCACGCCTAAAACTGCAACCAATACATAGGATAACACATTCGGACGCAAAATTTTTCGAATGTTATACGTGATATAGACAATCAATAACAATGTAGCCATATAAATGCCGACGAAACCTAAATAATAGGTATCCATTATAAAACCTACGATTCCCGAAAGCCACAGCATAAAGCCTTCTTTGCAATGGAAAGACAAAACAATCGTGATTAATACCACTGTTCTCGGTAACATTTGTCCGAAATCTGTATTTAATTCGGCCGTAAAAGCTCCCATCAAAAATCCATCAAACAATAAAGAAGAAAGCATTAAGGTAATAGCTAATAGAGGTTGTTTCCACTTGTTCACTGCAATCTACTCGCTTTCCTCTGAGTTGTCCGTTTCATTAAAAATATTCATTGTTTCTGCCGTTCGATTCACAATCGTCACAAAACGAATGTCTTCAAAATCAGCAGCTGGTTCGATATAAACCCTTTGTCCCAGACCGTGGCTATCTAATGTAACTTCCGCAACTGTCCCTACAACTAGGCCACGAGGAACTAATCCACCTAAACCCGAAGTTACTACATTCGTTCCTTCTTTAATCGTTGAAGTAGACGTAATTTGTTCCATCATTAATAACCCTCGATTATTATCGAACCCATTTATGACACCAAAAATCGTCTCATCCTCTAATGCAATTTCAGCACTTGTTAGAACTGATGCTTGGTCATTTGTTGTTAATAATGTCACTTTAGAACTTGTAGGATTGACTTGTGTTACTCGACCAACCAACCCTTTATTTGATAACACAGACATACCATTTGTCAGGCCATCACTGCTCCCACGATCAATAATTACTTGATCAATCCACATATCCGGATTACGAGCAATTACTGTTCCTGTAACCAATGAATGTTCTGTTAATGTTGATTGTAAATCCAATTCTTCTTTTAACTTTTTGTTTTCCTCTTCAAATGTTGTTACATCAGCTTGTAACTGCGTCAATGAATCGACTTCAGCTTTTAAGCGTTTATTTTCTTCAAATGTATCTTGTAAATGGTTAATATCAGAAAACAACCCGTTAATTGCATTCACCGGAGTTGAAAATGCACGCCCACCTACAGCAGTAATATCATTCACCATTTGCTGAAAAAATGGTGCATTCCCATAATTACTCAGTGAATACCAAAGTAATGCAATTAGAAAAATCAAACTAACTAACAAAGTGATTAGTTTTTTATTATTAAAATATTGTTTCAACCGATCACTCCTCAATTCTTTTGTACTAAATAGAAAGTTAAATAAGGTTAATAATGTCTATGGAGAGTTCCCTCTGTCTCACTTAAAATTGCATTATATAGACACCCAATTAACCTCATCCATTTATTTACTATTATACTCTACGACCTTGTAGCAGTTCAAAATGTTTTAATGCTAATCCAGTTCCTAATGCCACACAATTTAGTGGATCATTAGCTACAAAAACAGGGACATCTGTCGCCTCTGAAATAGCTTCAGCGAGTCCATTTAATAAAGCTCCACCACCAGTTAATACAATACCGCGATCAATCACATCCGCAGAAATTTCTGGAGGTGTATCTTCTAATGTCTCTTTTACAATTTCAATAATATCTTCCACTACTTCGCTAATGGCTTCAGAAACATCTGTTGCTTCAATTGTAATTGTCTTTGGCAAACCTGTAACTAAGTCACGTCCACGAATATCTGTGCTACCTAACTCTTTTGCAGATTCAACTGTAGCACTACCTAATTCAATTTTTACAGATTCCGCTGTGCGTTCACCTATGAGTAAATTATATTTGTTGCGAATGTATGAAGTAATCGCCTCATCCATCGCATCTCCTGCAGAACGGCTCATACGTCCTGAAACGATTCCACCTAATGATATCGTCGCAACGTCCGTCGTTCCTCCACCAATATCAACAACCATACTTCCTGTAGGCTCATTGACTGGTAAATCTGCACCAATTGCTGCAGCAAAAGGTTCTTCAATTAGATATGCTTCACTCGCTCCAGCTAAAAGTGCTGCATCAACAACCGCACGTTTTTCAACTTCTGTACCTCCCCCAGGCACACAAATTACCACTTGCGGTTTCGAACTCCATCTGCTCCGAGTTTTATTAATAAAATATTCCATCATAGCCGCTGTCGTATCAAATTCAGCAATAACTCCGTCTTTCATCGGACGAGTAGCAATAATACTTCCAGGTGTACGACCAATCATGTTATTTGCTTCTTCACCCACAGCAACTATTTCACCAGTATCTTTTTCTAAAGCGACTACTGATGGCTCGCCAATCACAATTCCTTTACCTTCTACATAAACGTTTGTATTTGCAGTACCTAAATCGATACCGATTCGTTTTTTATTAAATAACCACCAAACCATGAAAAAATCTCCTTTTATAATAAAATCCATTTTGGATTTTAAATTCAAATTCCTTTTAAAAATTGTCCTAATTTGTTGCAAAATACATCTATCTCAATGATTTTGCCTATTGTTTATTGTACCTGTTAATCCATCAATTTGCATTAAGAATGTCTGAAAAAACTTAAAAAATAATAGAGAACAGGCCATTATTCTTGAGAAAACGCACACATCTACTCGAAATAAATGAATGGATCATGTTTTTAAAATTGGAGAAACAGTTCGCCAAAAAATAAAGAAACCGAGGGACATAACTGTCTCCTCGGTCCATTAATTGTAAAATAAAATTTACACTTCGGTTCAAAATGAATTAAGCTTTTTGAACGTTAGCTGCTTGTGGTCCACGGTCGCCTTCTTCAATATCAAAAGTAACTGCTTGACCTTCGTCTAAAGTTTTGAAACCTTCTTCATTGATTGCTGAAAAGTGTACAAAAACGTCGTCTGCACCTTCACGCTCGATGAATCCGAATCCTTTTTCTGCGTTAAACCATTTTACTGTTCCTGTTTCCATATTACTGTGTTCCTCCTCGTGCCAATTGCACTATATAAAATTAACATATTTGCAAGGTACGAATTGGAATGCTTTATTACACATTGTATTCCCTTCCTTACTAAAAATGCTACAATTATAATAGCATCCCTATTTTAAAACTTCAAGGGATATGACTGGTTTTTCAGATTCAATCACTATTGGAAACGAAATCTACATTAGGCCATGCTCCCTCAAACTGAGATAACTATCCTCCCCAATAATAAAATGATCGACGACTTCAATCCCCATCATCTCACCTGCATCGACTAATCTTCGAGTAAATGAAAAATCTGCTTCAGACGGTTCTGTATTTCCCGATGGATGATTATGGGCAATGATAATTCTTGCTGCTGAATAACGCACTGCACCCTTAAAAATTTCACGAGGATGCGCAACTGAACTATTTAAAGAACCTACGAAAATGGTTTCTTTCTTAATAATCTCATTTTTCGTATTTAAATACAGTGCCACCACATGCTCTTGCGTTAAGTTGGCCAATTCTTTCAATAAATAATTACCGACCCAACTGCTCGAAACTACCTTTCCTTCTTTCACTTGTGATGCTTTAGCCACGCGACTTCCAAATTCGATAGCTGCTAAAATTTCGATTGCCTTGATTCGACCAATCCCAGGAATTTGCATGAGTTCTTGTAATGAAACATGTCGGAACATGTAAATATCATCTACAGCTCTCAACACTTCAAGGGCAAGTGACACCACATTTTTATCTCTCGTTCCTGTTCGCAATATAATTGCTAGGAGTTCATGATCCGCTAACACTTTAGGTCCCATATCTTCTAATCGTTCTCTCGGTCTGGAATCTTCAGGTATCACCAATATATTCGATTCTCTTACTTCTCTTTGCAAAAAATCCACTTCCTTTGTTTAAATGATATTTTAGTAAAATACTTCCTATATATATCATTTGCAAAAAAAATGGATTTCCGCGAAACTATTTTTATTTATTTGAAATTATTTATTCTTTTCTTCGATAAAATCGATTACATGATGCAAGTCGGGTAAAATAGCGGTTGTTTTTTCAGCTGTTTCTTCATCCAGTTCGATCAAATCTGGAATTTGGATAACTGGAATTTCTGCGCCATGAGCTGCGAGAACACCATTCACCGAATCTTCTAAAATCAATGCTTCTTCTTTATTTGCAATACCTGTTTTGGAAAAAGCTAGATTAAAAATCGCTGGATCCGGTTTTGCAGTTGGCACTTCATCACCACCGACAACATCTTTAAAATAATGGCGGACTTCAAGCCGATTTAATAAGTGCTCGACCATTTTTCGATGTGTACTTGATGCAACAACTGCAACAATATCATTTTCTTTTAGATAATCCAATAATTCAATTAAGCCAACATGCATATCCACAGGGTCTTCTAGAAATGAACGATTAATTTCTTGGTCACTCGCTTCAAAAAATCGAGCTAATAATCCGTGGTCTTCATACATTTCATGCATTGCATCATTATAGACCGAGTCGCCTGCACCTATAAATAATTTATACACATCAAACGAATAATCCATACCTATTTCATCCGCTGTCTGCTGGTTCGCACGATAATAAATTTTCTCAGTGTCAAACATGAGCCCATCCATATCAAAAATTACAGTTTTAACTTTAGCCATTTTATTCTCCTTGGAAGTTTATTCTAATAAAATCTACGCATTTAATTTATTTAACTTTTCAATTTGCTCCTCAACAGCCTGATAACGATTTTGGTATTCAGCTGCTTTATCGCGTTCCGCTTGTACAACATCTTCAGGTGCATTCGCAACAAATCGTTCATTTTTTAATTTACCTTCGGCTCGTTTAATTTCACTCGCCCATTTTTCTAATTCTTTTTCTAATCGATTAATCTCTTCTTGAATATCGACTAACCCTTCTAACGGTAAGAATATTTCTGCCCCTTTGATTACAGCAGACATGACTTCACTCGGAACCTCAATCTTCGTATCAATCACAAGTTCCCCTGGATTACAGAAGCGTTCAATAAAGGAATTATTTGCTTGAAGAACGTCTTTTTCCTTTTTTGAGTTCGCTTTAATTAATAAATCGACAGATTTAGACATTGGACGATTTACTTCTTGACGAATAGCACGAACGGATTTAATCAATTCAATTAACATCGTCATATTTTCACGTGCTGCCTCATCTATAAATTCCGCATCCACTTCTGGATATTTTGCCACAACAATCGAAACACCGTCATGTGGAATATGTTGCCAAATTTCTTCGGAAACAAAAGGCATAATTGGATGAATTAAACGCAAAGTTTGATCCAAAACATAAGTTAAAATACTTTTCGTTGTATTTTTTTGTTCGTCTGTTCCTTCATTTAGAATTTCTTTTGACATTTCAATATACCAGTCACAGAAATCATCCCAAATAAAGGTATACAATTCCTTGCCAGCTAAACCGAACTCAAATTTTTCAAATTGTTCCGTTACTTTTTCGACTGTTTCATTTAGACGAGCAAGAATCCAACGGTCAGCCAGCGTTTTATCGCCTTCCAGATTGATCTCTTCGTATTGGAAATCGCCCAAGTTCATGATGACATAACGACTCGCGTTCCAAATTTTATTGATGAAATTCCATGCAGAATCCATACGCTCGTAACTAAAGCGGATATCTTGCCCCGGTGTTGAACCAGTTGTTAAGAACCAACGTAATGCATCTGCACCATATTCTTCGATGACATCCATCGGGTCAATTCCATTCCCTAGTGATTTACTCATTTTACGTCCTTGTTCATCACGAATGAGACCATGCAATAACACATTTTTAAAAGGCGCCTCATCTGTAAATTACAAAACATGGAAAAAAAAAACAAGAACCCCAAAGAAAATAAAGTCAAAGCCAATAACTAAAGTGTTTGTTGGGTAATAGCGTTTAAAATCGCTCGCCTCTACATTCGGCCAACCCATTGTTGAAAATGGCCACAAAGCAGAACTGAACCAAGTGTCCAACACATCGTCATCTTGCGTCCAATTATTAGGATCCGACGGTGCTTCTTCACCAACATAAACTTCCCCAGTTGTCTTGTGATACCAAGCTGGAATGCGGTGTCCCCACCATAATTGACGAGAAATAACCCAGTCATGTACATTTTCCATCCAAGAAATAAATGTTTTTTCAAATCGCTCAGGGTAGAAATCTACTTTGCCTTCTGTTTTTTGATTATCTAAGGCGTTTTTCGCTAAATCTTCCATGCGAACAAACCATTGTGTCGATAATCTTGGCTCGACAACAACACCTGTACGTTCTGAATGGCCAACACTATGAACCATTTCTTCAATTTTAACCAATAATCCTTCTGCTTTTAAATCTTCAACGACTTGTTTGCGTGCTTCAAATCGATCCATGTTCGCATATTTTCCAGCATTTTCATTCATAGAACCATCATTGTTCATCACATTTAGACGAGGTAAGTCGTGACGGTTTCCAACTTCAAAGTCATTTGGATCATGAGCTGGTGTAATTTTTACGACACCTGTTCCAAATTCGCGGTCCACATAATCATCCGCGATAATTGGGATTTCACGATTCATCAATGGTAATAAAATCGTTTGACCAATATATTTTTGGTAACGCTCATCTTCAGGATGAACTGCAACAGCCGTATCCCCTAACATTGTTTCCGGACGAGTTGTCGCGATTTCTAAAAAGTCTCCACTCCCATCCGCTAGTGGATATTTCATATGATAGAATGCTCCATTGATATCTTTGTGTTCCACTTCGATATCTGAAAGAGCCGTCATCGCTTTAGGATCCCAGTTAATAATATATTCACCGCGGTAAATGGTGCCTTTGTTGTATAAGTCCACGAAAACTTTTGTTACGGCGTCATTTAACCCTCCGTCCAAAGTAAATCGTTCACGTGCATAGTCAAGTGAGAGTCCTACTTTCCCCCATTGGTCTCGAATATTTTTTGAGTACTCGTCTTTCCAACTCCACGCTTCATCTAAGAATTTTTCACGCCCTAGTTCATGGCGATTGGTTCCTTGTTCCGCTAAACGCTCTTCTACTTTTGCTTGTGTCGCAATGCCAGCATGGTCCATTCCTGGCAACCAAAGTGTGTCGTAGCCTTGCATACGTTTTTGACGAATAATAATATCTTGTAGCGTCGTGTCCCAAGCATGTCCTAAGTGTAATTTTCCAGTCACATTTGGTGGTGGAATAACAATTGAATACGGTTCTGCTTCCTGATTTTCACTTGCTTTGAATAAATCCAGCTCTAACCACTTCTCATATTTTCCTTGTTCAACCTCATTCGGCTGATACTTTGTCGACATCTCTGTCTGTTTTTCCATGATCTTCACTCCTCAATTTCTACTACTTAACTATTATATTTCTCGTTTCATCCCTTGATATTGTTATACAAAAAAAGCACCCATCCCAACAAGGACGAATGCTTTTTCAATCGCGGTACCACCTAAATTATACGTCTTCATCTTTAAGACGTATCTCTCTATGACAGATATAATGGTCTGTCCACCAAACGAGATGTTTGCTCCCAAGCTACCTTCAGATGTTTTTTATAAGAACTCGCACCAAACGTCCTCTCTCTAAAATAAAACAACACCTTACTCCTCTTGATCATCGCTTTATACTATTAAAATATTCTTCTTTCATCTTAACTAATCCTTATATTAACACGATTTATAAAAAATTCCAATAGCTTCATCTTAATAGTACATCAAATTTTATAATAAACCTTCAAATAATTCTTCTTCAACTATTTCCGAAACAGTATCTGGTCGGATATGTTCAATCTTCAATCCTGCCATTGCCCGTTCAATTAACCCATCAACGTCCATCGCTTTTTCATACTCAACCACTTTTTCTAGACTCGGTTTTGTTTTCGGACGCGGTGGTGTGAATATCGTACAACAATCTTCATATGGAAGAATCGATAAATCATACGTATCAATTTGTTGAGAAATGTCTACGATTTCTGTTTTATCCATCGCAACCAGTGGACGTAAAATTGGAGTCGTCGTTACCGCATTAATCGCCAACATACTTTCCAATGTTTGCGATGCAACTTGTCCTAAAGATTCTCCATTCATGATTGCCAAGCCAGCACGTTGTTCACGAATTAAATCCGTCAGTCTTAACATAAAGCGACGAGTTACAGTCATAATGTATCCTTCTGGAATATCTTTTTTAATTTGTTCTTGAATTTCAGTAAATGGTACTTCGATAAAAGTCACGTTTCCGCTGTAGCGAGCTAACTTCGCTGCTAAATCTTTTGCTTTTTGTAAAGCTTGAGGACTTGTGTATGGTGGGCTTGCAAAATGCACAGCTTCAACATCAATTCCACGTTTCATCGATAAATAGCCAGCAACTGGCGAATCGATTCCACCTGACAGCATCAACATCCCTTTTCCAGCTGTTCCAACAGGCAAACCTCCTGAAGCCTGAATCGTTTCAACAGATAAATAAATGCCATCTGCTCGAACTTCTGTACGAACCGTTAAATCTGGTGCATCCATTTTTACTTCTAGTTCAGGAAAAGCTTTCGCAACTGCCGAACCTAATGCTCGATTCATTGCCATCGTATCATATTCAAAATCGTGATCTGCTCTTCTTGTATTAATTTTAAACGATTTCGCTTCGCCAATAAATGGACGAACAATTTCAACCGCTCCAGCTTCTGCTGCTTCTAACGTTTTCTCCACTTCAATCACTGGTGAAATAGTTTGAATCCCAAAAATATCTTGTAGACGAGTAATCACATCATCCGCTGGCTTTCCATTTAATTCCACATACATACGATCACGGAACCAACTCACTTCTACCTGCGGAAATGAACCAGACAATGCATTTTTTACATTGCTTCCCAGTTTATCGATAAAGAAATTAATATTTTTACCTTTCGTCGACAATTCACCGTAGCGAATCATAATTTGTGTCGGTTTCATTCTATTCTCTCCTATATCTCTCTTTTTAAAATCGTTTCATTAGCCATTAATGACTTCAAATTTTTCTAGTATTTCATCAAACGCTTCGATAAATTGCGCTAACTCTTCATGTGTATTCTCAGCTGAAAAACTCACACGATTGGCAGTTTCAGCAATGCGTTTTGTTACACCCATCGCATGTAATGTACTTGATTCCACATCTAACGCTCGACTCGAACAAGCACTAGTTGTTGAAATATACATGTCTTTTTCCTCAAAAGCATGCACAGTTACTTCGCCACGAATACCTTCAATCCCAAAACACAAAATATGTGGGGCATGATTTTCCGGTGTAAAAATTTGTACCTTTTCTTTTGTTTCTAAATAATTACGCAATGTCATTTGTAGACTTCTCAAATGCGCTTGTTTTTCTTCCACATCTTCAAAGATTAAGCGAACCGCTTTTGCCATCGCAGCAATTGCCGGCAAATTTTCCGTTCCACTACGCATAGAAGTTTCCTGTCCTCCACCTGTTAAAAGTGGGGCAATTTTTCGTCCATCTTTTGCATAAATAAAACCTATTCCTCGAGGCGCTTTAAATTTATGCCCTGAAAAAACAGCAAAATCAATCCGACTATCCTCACCTAAATTCAAATCAATTAAGCCTAATGCTTGAACTGCATCTACGTGAAAATGTACAGCGGGATAATTTTTTAATAGTTCGCCAACTTCTTTTAATGGCTGCATACTTCCCACTTCGTTATTTACTGCAATCATTGAAACTAAAACCGTATCTTCGCGCAATGCCGCTTTTAAATCTGCTGGCAAAATAACGCCCTCGTCATTCACAGGAAGATATGTTATTTCCCAACCAAGCTGTTCCAATTGGTTCATTGTTTCATAAACAGCCGGATGTTCGACGGTTGTTGTAATCATATGTTTTCCGAAACGCGCTTTTTCAATCGCAGTTCCTTTGATCACCCAGTTATCGCCTTCCGTTCCGCCACTTGTGAAAAATATTTCCGAAGGCTTTACCTGTAGTGTCTGCGCAATTTGCGCTCTGGATTGTTTTAATAATTGAGAAGTTACATCCCCAAGGCGATGTAAGCTAGAGGGGTTCCCAAAAAATTGTTCGCTCACTTTTCGATACGTTTCTAAAACAGATTCTGCGACTTTTGTCGTCGCACTGTTATCAAAATAAATCATTCTTTCCTCCTGTATTTCCAATCTCGATACGGTCGTAAATTTTAACATACTTTCGCTAATTTTTAAATACTTTATTGTTTTCAAATTGTTTTCTTCTATTAAATAGCTAGACAAAAAACAAGCTAGGACTCTGCGTCATTTCCGAAGGAGAAGAATTTCTGCTTTGGTTAATCACCGAGTGCCCAGCTATAAAGCGAAGCGTGTATTTAAATCGTCAGTTCGTTCTCGTATGCCGAGACAATATCTGCATAAACCCCTGGATCCACGTTTTCCATCTTCTCGCGGAGTAGGCGTAGGGATATATCGTAATCGTAATCTTCTGTAAATAGTGACTCACTGTAACGAATTGTTTCGAGTACCCCTTTATGTGTATCTTTGTATCGGTAAAGTCGTTGTGAAGTGCGTTCGATTAATTCCACTTGGCGAATGATATCCTTTGTCATCTCGCGAAGTTGTTCCACATCTTCGGTGCACATTTTATGCATTTTCCGAATATCTATGAGTTGAATTTTTGGTCGAGCCAACTCAGCAGACAAGGCTTCAATTCGATCTGTTGTAGAGAAAAATAGCTCTAAATAATTCGTTGGTAAACCAGGCAATCGCTCATTTTCAAGTTCACGTTTTAATTCATACATGGTTTGTTCCATTGCAAGCATATCATCTTTAAGCTCAACTTCTTCTTTGCGATAATTATCTAAGTCGTCACCAATTTTCACATATTCATCGTTTAGGTGATCTAACTGGTCAAACAATTTCGAGAGTAGTTGATACGCTACAGAAAAAGGGATTTGATTGCCTTTTAATTGTTCGCTGATGGTATCAAACTCTTCACGATAATTCACTATTTTAGCTTCTTGCTTTTCAAGCAATACCGTTTCATTATGAATTAAAACATAACTTTGTGTGAGTCGATTCAACAAATGGCTTTGACGACGCTGTTCTTCTTGTAAATAATAAATTGCACGTTTTGTATCTTCCAATAATTCAGCTACTGCAGGTTTCGCTTCAACTTCTAACTCCATCCGGTTATATTGCTTATCAATTTCTTGACTGAGGGCTTCAATTTGTTCATTCGCTTTCTCTAATTCTAACTCGCGAATTGAATCATAAATCGCCTGCTTATCCTCTTCAAGTTGGGCAATATCGTCTAGAATCGTATCATCCGGGAAAATATAGCCAGAAGTAACCATTGAGTCATAGCCTTGTTTTAAATCTTTTATTTCTTCTTCATACACATCATCTAACTCTTCGAGAAGTGGTGGGATTTCAGCCATTTGCTGTTCTGTTTCCTCGATGACTTCATTCAAATGTCCAACAATTTTATTGGCTTCCTCATGATCACCAGTTACCGTGTATTCAGAAAAATCGGTAAAATCATCTTCCATTAATCCTAGTTTTTTCTCAAAACTTATTGAAGCCGGACCGAAAGAAAAACTGTATGCAAGCAATGACTTGCGAATTTCATGATAGCGTTTCTTGATACGATCAATTTTAACTAAGTTTGCTTGCTCTCTCTCAATCAATTCATTCAAAGCTTCTTTTAATTCTCGAATTTCGACATTAATTTCCTCAATCGCCTCATCGGCTGCGGTTTGGCTTCTTTTTGATTCACCGAGACGATAACGATCAGTGGCTTGCTCCGCATCAAATAAATGATTTTCTAAATGTGGATATTTGACCGTCTCAATTTCTCGCCACTTACGTTCTAATGTTTTTCTTAATTCATAGGATTGTCCAGTAATATTTAATGTTGCCACTTCTTTTAATTCGTCATAAGGTGCATTTTTCAGCACTTCATTTTTCGCCTCATCGAGTGAATTAATTTGTTCGTAATACCGGTTGCGCATAAAATAAGTCATCAACCCAACGACCAAAATTAATACGATAATAACAACGAGTGCAATTTGCCACGGACCCATAAACATTCCCCCAAGTAATTTTCATCTTTACCTTTTTATATGTGTTTAGTTTTTTCTCCTAAACTGTTTAAATGGTGCTTCGTATCTCTGGAATTCTGTAAATTCCATATCACAACTAGTATATCAAAAATAAAGGAAATATGTTATAATTGCACGAAAATAAATCGCTCTTTCTAATAGAAGATTTAGTATTTTCTCAGAATTATGCTAATATAGAGCGAACGAATGGGTTGTCATTTTGGAACAGTGAAGGAGCAAGTCGAATGGAAAATAATTTGAGTCAAGAATTAATCGTGAAACAAATCGAGGGTTTGGTGAAAGATGAGCCAAATTGGATCGCAAACTTAAGTAATGCAGCGGCTTTATTAAATGAAACCTTAGACCACATTAATTGGGTTGGGTTTTATTTGTGGGATGAAGCGGATGAACAACTAGTCTTGGGACCTTTCCAAGGACGAGTCGCTTGTATCCGAATTGATTCAGGAAAAGGTGTTTGTGGAACGGCATTTGAAAAAGGGGAAACAATTGTGGTGCCAGATGTCAATGAGTTCCCAGGTCATATTGTCTGTGATGCGGCCAGTCAATCAGAGATTGTGGTGCCTTTAATCAAAGAAGGAAAGAAAATTGGGGTATTGGATGTTGACGCTCCGGTGAAAGAACGCTTTGGAGACAAAGAAAAAGAAATGCTTGAAGCATTTGTCGATACTTTTTTGAAGTATGCTTAACAAAAAATAATGTGTAAATAATTGTGTGGATAGAGAATGAAGATACTTTCTATCCACTTTATATTTTGCATAGAAAAAAGACTAAGGAAATCATCCTCAGTCTTTGCAATATTATTCTTATGAATTAACGGTTGTAGTACTCAACAACGTATGCTTCATTAATTTCAGCAGGCATTTCTTCACGTTCTGGAAGACGTGTCATTTTACCTTCTAATTTTTCTTCATCGAACTCTAAGTAGTCTGGACGACCGTATAAAGATTCAACAGATTCTTGAATAACTGTTAAGTTTCTTGATTTTTCACGAACACCAATAACTTGTCCAACTTGAACTGTGTATGATGGAATATCTACACGTTTACCGTCTACAAGAATGTGACCGTGGTTTACTAATTGACGAGCTTGACGACGAGTAGTTGCATAACCTAAACGGTATACTAAGTTATCTAAACGTTGTTCTAATAAAACCATGAAGTTTGTACCGTGCTCACCTTCACGAATTTTACCTGCTTTTTGGAATAAGTTGAAGAATTGACGTTCATTCATTCCATATAAGAAACGTAATTTTTGTTTTTCTTTTAACTGTAATCCGTACTCAGATAAGTTTTCACGGCTAGTTGGTCCGTGTTGACCTGGTGCGTATGGACGACGAGCTAATTCTTTTCCTGTACCTGATAAAGAAATCCCTAAACGACGAGATTTTTTCCATGTAGATCCTGTAAATCTTGACATATTTATTTCCTCCATATATAAATGTATTGGAGTAAAATAACGAGACGGATAGAAGCTCAATAATACGTGCATTCTTTTTTAATTTTCACCGAATTGCAGCCGCTGGTTACTCATTCACCTAAAGGTAAAAGACTGTTGACGCGGTTATCACTTCTTGCTGCATTATTTTACACAAAGAGTATTGTACCTTATCCAATCCGTTAAGTCAATCTTTTTGTTGAATTAAGGAAGTCTGTTTCCAGCCGTCATATATAATTTGTACCAATCTTTACGAGACAGTTCAATTTCAGCTGCCTGTGCAATTTCTTTGATACGACTTGGATTCATTGACCCAATAATAACTTGCATGTTTGCTGGATGGCGTAAAATCCAAGCAGAACTAATCCCCGTTGGCGTTGTTCCATATTTTTCAGCCATTTCATTTAACAGGGTATTCAACTCAGGGAATTTTTCATTATCTACAAATACTCCCGCATCCCCTTGGCTCTGATAAGGTGACCAAGCTTGAATCGTCATTTGATTCACACGAGAATATTCCAGAATGCCCCCATCGTGGTCTAAACTAGCTGCATGTGTCGTGTTTGCATTTATTCCTTGATCTATCATCCCTGTATGCATCAAACCAAAGCGCAATTGGTTCGCCTGCAAAGGTTGTGTGACAGCTGTTTTTAGAAGTTCAACTTGTCCTGGAGTAAAGTTACTTACTCCAAAGTGTCGAACTTTCCCTTCCTTCTCAAGTTTTACAAAAGCTTCCGCAACCTCATCCGGTTCCATCAAAGTATCTGGACGATGGAGTAAAAGTGCATCTAAATAATCGATATCCAATCGCTTTAAACTTCCTTCAACGGCACGAACAATATGCTCTTTAGAAAAATCATACATTTCTCCTGGAACAATCCCGCACTTCGATTGAATAAAAATATCTTCGCGTTGAATAGAAGTTTCTTTTAATGCATTTGAAAAAACAGTCTCGCTTTCTCCACGACCATAAATATCTGCATGATCAAAGAAATTAATCCCATTTTCGTAGGCCGTTTCAATCACCTCTGCTGGATTTTCTGCCCCTGTAATACGCATTAAGCCTAAGGCAATAGCCGAAACACTTTCATTACTCTTACCAAAACGAACTCTTTTCATCATAAAAACCTGCTCTCATCTATTATATGTATATGTAATCGCTTCACGATAATTATACGAGATAATAAGATATTTTCCAACCCACTTGTCAAAATAAAAACTCCCTCAACAGTTTTCATCGCTAAGGGAGTAATCATTTAAGCATTAGTTATTTTTGTTTTCTCGCTTGAACTCATCAATTTTTTCATTGATTTTACGAGAGACATCATTAAGTGTGTCTTCACTATTTTCTTTAGCTTTACCTAGTGCTTCTTGTAAATGACCTTCTAATTTCAATTTTTGGTCATCTGTCAAATCACCAGAAGCTTGCTTAATTTTTCCTTTAATCTCGTCTAAGTTTGCCATGTTCTTTCCTCCAAATTCATATTTTTCACACTCCCATTATATAAAAGACTGGTTTTCATGCGCAAACAATACACCTTTATTTAAGAAAACTGGTTTATATTTATTTTGTTTATTCCAACCTGATTTTTAAGAAATATTATTTATTCCTGTAAAAACTCAATTGAAATAATAATTATTTTTAGATTTTATATGCTTGTGTTTTAGTGATTGAAAACATTTGTGTTATGATAAAAACAGCGAGAAGAAATAGTAATGTCGTGCAGTTTATTCAAGAAAACCGTGCGATTATTTATGAATAGATAACCTATTCAATTTTTTAAATAAATTATAGGAGGAATTTTTATGATAATTGGTGTACCAAAGGAAGTAAAAGCAAACGAAAATCGAGTTGCAGCAACACCGGCAGATATCGGAGATTTAATTCAAGCAGGTCATGAAGTACTCGTAGAAAAAAATGCGGGTGTTGGCTCAGGATTTCCAGATGAAGAATATGAAGCAGTCGGAGCAACTGTATTAGAAGATCCAGCGGATGTTTGGAAAGCTAAAATGGTCATTAAAGTGAAAGAGCCTCTTCCTGAAGAATATCAATATTTTTATGATGGATTAATTTTATTCACGTATCTACATTTAGCAAATGATAAAGGCTTAACGGATGCATTAATAGATAACAATGTATCAGCAGTAGGTTATGAAACTATTTCAGTCAATGGCACGTTACCATTATTAACTCCAATGAGTGAAGTAGCTGGTCGCTTTGCTGTCCAAGCAGGTGCTCAATTCTTACAAAATATTTATGGTGGATCTGGCGTCCTTCTAGGTGGAATTCCTGGCGTAGAACGTGGAAAAGTAGTCATCATTGGGGGTGGAGTTGTTGGAATTAATGCGGCAAAAATGGCACTTGGCCTTGGCGCCCGTGTTACAATCCTAGATGTGAACCAACAACGACTTGCAGAAATTGATGATATTTTTGGACAAAGTATTGATACATTAATGTCAAACTCATATAACATTGGAGAAGCTGTTAAAGATGCAGACGTAGTCATTGGTTCAGTTTTAATTGCCGGAGCAAAAGCACCAGTTCTTGTAACAGAAGAAATGATTAAAACCATGCGTAAAGGCTCAGTTGTCGTGGACGTTGCTGTGGATCAAGGTGGTAACTTTGAAACAACAGAACATGCAACGACACATGACGATCCTATTTATATTCGTCACGGAATTGTTCACTATGCCGTAGCCAATATCCCAGGTGCAGTCCCTCGTACATCTACCATTGGCTTAACAAATGTGACCATGCGCTACATTAACGAAGTCGCAAATAAAGGATTAGAAAAAGCTTTCTTAAGCAATCGTGCAATCATGCGTGGAGTAAATGTGTACAAAGGATTAGTCACAAATAAAGGTGTAGCAGAAGCATTAGATCATCGCTATACAAATATGTACGACTTAATTCGAAAATAAGAAAGCAATCAGTAGACAAAAAGAACTCGCGATTTGCGAGTTCTTTTTTTGCTTATTTTTCCATATCACTGATCATGGCCATTAATAATTCTGCTGAGCGTTTCCCAGCCAAAACAACAAACTCATCAAACGTAACTTCTGCTTCTTCGTCTGCTGTATCTGACACAGCACGAATAACGACGAAAGGAATATCAAACTGCGAACACGTTTGTGCAACTGCCGCCCCTTCCATTTCAGTCACTAAAGCATCTGGGAAAAATTCAATAATTTGCCTGATATGGTCTGTACTTGAAACGAACGTATCACCCGTAACAATCAAACCACTTTGTACATTCCACTCTAATTTCTCCGCAACTCTTTCAATCATTCCTCGAAGATGGTTATCACTTGAAAAACGAGTGGGCATTTGTGGAACCTGCCCATATTCATAACCTATATCTCGATTATCGATATCATTATAGGCGAGTTCTGTTGAAATAACGAGATCCCCAATTTCTAAATCTCCTCCGATTCCACCTGCTGAGCCCGTATTAACGACCATTTCTACAGCAAATTCTTGGATTAGGAGCGTCGTTGCAATACTTGCATTGACTTTCCCGATTCCAGCTTGTACGACGGTCACCGGTTGGTTGTGGATTGTCCCATCGTAAAAAGTTTGATTAGCGATTTCTGTGATTATTGGGTCTTTAATTTCTTCGACCAAACGTCTCATTTCTTCTTCCATCGCAACTAAAATTCCTAGTTTCAAATGCTCACTCCTTAAATTCTTTGTTTAATAAAATAAAATAATTACCCATGTAATAATGAACAGTAATAAAACGATGAGAATAAAAATTGACAGCATACGACTCGTTCGTCGATATTTTCCCATGACATCCGAGCGTTTGCGTTTTGTTTTTCCTTCTCGATTCAATTTAAACTCTTCGACTCGATCAGTAAGTTTATTTTTGAACCCTTCTTTACGCTCTATTTTTTCTTGTTCGCGCTCTTCTCTTTTCCGATCAATTCTTGACATATTTTCCCTCTACCTTTTTATAAAATAATTTAATTTTCGTTTGCTTGGTAGGATGCTTTTTGGCGTTTCATTTGCCAATAGAATAAGGCAAAAACTGTTTTTGAATCACATAATTCTCCACGTGTGTAAGCATCCATCGCTTCGTCAAAATCTAATGTCACAACTTCAATAAATTCATCGTCGTCTTGTTCTAGTGAATTTTCGACTTCTTCTAATTCTTGTGCTTCATAAATTTCTAAAAACTCATCTGTATATCCAGGTGTACTATAAAATGAGGTGACATAGCGCCAATGGTTTGCATGTAAGCCTGTCTCTTCTTCGAATTCACGTTGTGCGGTAACCATGCCATCTTTATCTTCTGGATCTCTTAATCCAGCTGGCAATTCCAAAGTTGTTTTACCGATTGCTACACGGTATTGACGAACCAAGACTATTTTTTGCTCCTCTGTAAAAGCAATAACGGCTGCGGCATCATCATGTCGAACGACTTCTCTTTCAGCTTGATTCCCATCGGGCAAAGTAACATCCAACAATTCATACTTTGTAATATTTCCTTCGTAAATTGTTTCGACATTTGTAATTTTCTCTTCAAATTCCATATAGCTTCGTCCTTTCTGAACGTTATCTTCCATTTCGACCTTAAAGTACAAAATCATTTTATTTATTATAGCATTTATTTCGATTTAGCTAATGGAAAATGAATAAAATCCTGCTAAAGTCTGAGAAAAGAATTTATTGTTTGTGGTAAAATGTAAATGAAATTTAGGAAAGGATGTATTAAACTATGAATAAGCGAACATCCAACAATTTAGTCATGTTGTTATTGGCTGTATTAACGGTAATCGTCGTTGTGTTTTTACTTACACTGATAAATGTAGAGAATCCATTAAATATAATCATTGGTGGACTTGTTGGTTTCACTCTTTATCTGGTATTTATTTGGAAGAAGCGGACGCCAAATAAAAAGAAAGGGTTACAACCTGTTTCTAAAGCGCGAGAAGAATTCTATGAATCAAGAGGTTTATCCGATGAAGACATTACGTTCTTTAGAGAAACAATGAATAATGCTAAAGAACAAATTCATCAAGTGGAAGAAAATATGAATCAAGTCGGAAAATTACGAGCGATTGCGAACCGAAACAATACATTGAATTTAACTAAAGTATTGTTTAAGGATATCGTTAATGAGCCCGAACGACTACATGAAGTGGACCAATTTTTATATGTACACTTACCTAGTCTGGCTGATTTGAGCTCAAAATATGTTCAAATTAATCAGCATCAAGCGAAAAGCAAACAAACATTTGATGTATTAGAAAAGTCTGCACGCACCATCGATGAACTCTGTCAACAAATTTCAAAAGACTATGTCGATTTCCGTTCAATGGATCTTGATCGTTTAGTGGATGAAGTGGAGATTGCAAAAAGAAGACTCAAACAAGAGGGCTCAGACATCGAAGAAGACGAAATTTGAAACTAAGAATGAATAATGGAGAGGATAGTGGCTTATGTCAGAACAAGAACGTAACGAAAATAAGAGCAGTACTGGAAATTTTGAGGAACCTCGTGAAAATTCAATGGCTTCCATCGAAGATTTACTCGAAAATCCATTCGGTACACCGACAGCAATGCCTGAACTAGACATTCAAAAAGCAGATCCTGAAAAAGAACAACGTGTAGCAGGAAAAACATACGAGTATTTACCAGTTGAACAACAAGAACAAGCTAGAAAGTTAGCGGAACAAATTGATTATTCCGATACCGATTCCGTTTTAAATTATGGCTCAGCTGCACAACAAAAAATTGGTGATTTTTCTCATAGTGTCTTGAATCATGTTCAAAATCAAGATACAGGAACTATTGGAAATTCAATTAACGATTTGATGTTCCATCTGCAAGAATCAAATCCAGATGAATTAACACAAGACAAGCAAAATTTTATTCAAAAAATGTTTAATCGAGCACAACGCTCGATTTATGAAACAACAGCGAAGTACCAAAAGATTGGTGCTCAAGTCGACAAGATTGCTTTGCAATTAGACAAACAAAAAAATATGTTGCTCGAAGACAATAAAATGTTGACCCAATTGTACGACCAAAACTTAGATTATTATAAAGCATTGAACATATATATTGCGGCTGGTGAATTACGTGTGGAAGAATTAGAAAATAATATTATTCCAGCAGCTTTGAAAGAAGCGGAAGAAACACCGGATCAAATGCTTGTCCAAAAAGTGAATGACTTAAATCAATATGTAAACCGTTTAGATAAACGTGTCCATGATTTACGAGTGACTCGCCAAATTACATTACAACAAGCGCCGCAAATTCGCTTGATTCAAAATACAAACCAAGCCTTAGCGGAACGTATTCAAACATCAATTAATACGGCCATTCCACTATGGAAAAACCAAATCGTCATTTCATTGACACTATTGCGTAAGCAAGATGCAGTTGCGGCTCAAAGACGTGTGTCGGATGCAACAAATGAAATGTTGCAACGTAACTCTGAAATGTTAAAACAATCTTCGATTGATACGGCAAGAGAAACGGAGCGTGCCGTTGTGGACATTGAAACACTGCAAAAAACACAAACTGATTTAATCGATACCCTTCAAGAAACGCTAGTTATTCAACAAGAAGGCTCGCAAAAACGTCGGGATGCTGAGCAACAATTAGTCGTGATGGAAGATCAATTACGTGATCAATTATTAGAAATCACGCAAAATTCTTCAAGTTCAGACAATTAAATCAAACACTCTATCATTGTTTGAAAAATATAACTAAAGAATAGAATGAATAATTTGTCCTGCAAAATGAATTTGCGGGACAATTTTTATTTTTTTGTCTTGTAAAATTAATCTGCGAGACAATTTTTAATTTTTTGTCCTGCAATTTTAAAATCAAATGATCATCAAAAAGAAGTACTGCTTTTATCCTACCAAGTTTTAAACAATTTTGTAAAACTGAGTAGGGTAACGGTTCTATCCTCCCTAGTTTACTAAAAATTGAATGCAACTTGGTAGGATAGAAGCATTATCTTTACAAATTGTAGTCTTCTATTGGGCAAATTGTTAAGATAACATTTTTTTCACAAAAAATGAATAATCTATAGAAGAAGTTTTTTCAATTTTAATGCTTATTTTGTCAGATTATTCATTTCCAAGTTCAGAACCATAACGTAGTTGGAGCGGTTCGTGTCTAGTTCCCAAGTCTTGACCAAATGAAAAAAAGATAAATGTGATCTTTGAGTGCTTTGCACTCATTCGATTCACATTTCCTATTTTTTAATTGGTCAGAGCAGACTTGTACACTTTTCGATTCTGTAGTCGTGTTAAAAGACGAAATGCGAATTAGTTCTCGTTCACTCGAAGAGTGTTACGAGGACTTT
>CAZTEC010000016.1:0-25151 GCA_964612765.1 uncultured Carnobacteriaceae bacterium | reverse complement strand
CTGCGAAATTTATAGAGGATAAATCAGTTTGACCAAAAGCAATACTCAAAAGAGTTGTTGCTACGATTCCGATCAAAATCGCACCTCTCGCTTTTTTAATAATTAAAATCACCGTAATAAAAAAGCCAGCTAAACCGATTAAAACACTCGGATTTGTAAAATCAACTAATTCAGGTAATATTCCACCTGACGTTACGACATTAGTGATGTCACCAGTAATTGTTTCCGCTGCAGGATCGCCCCCATTGACGGACAAAATATTGCTAGCGTCTGAAGTAAATCGTAATAACCCAAGATTTTTAATTCCAATATAGGCAATGAATACACCAATTCCTGCTGAGATTGCGTTTTGCAAGACGTTAGGAATGGCGACAATCAGTAAACGACGGATTTTAGTTACAGTAATCAATACATTAATAAGTCCACAAATAAATACCATCGATAACGCTTCTTGCCATGTAAAACCTAAACTAAAGACAACAGTATAAGTGAAGAATGCATTTAACCCCATCCCTGGTGCTAACGCATAAGGAACATTCGCAATTAAGCCAATCGCTAAAGTAGAAACAGCCGATGCAATTAAAGTCGCGAGAAAAACAGCCTGACTAGGCATACCCGACTGAGCTAAAATTGCTGGATTGACAAAGATGATATAGGACATTGCTAAGAATGTCGTAACTCCTGCCATGATTTCTGTACTGACACTCGTATTGTTCTCTTCAAGCTGAAAATACGTTTTTATTTTATCCACCATTATTTCCTCCAAAATTAACAAAATATTTATTACAGGTGAATTATAACAACATTTCCGAATAATTACAAATAATTTTCTGTTTATTGTTTTTATTATTCGTTTTAAAACTAAGGCGATCGATTGTTTTTTAAAAATACCTGTAAATTCCGAACATTGTTAAGGTAGCCAAATAAAAAACCTTAAACTAGGTGTTAAATGTCTAGTCTAAGGTTTTATTCTAATTATTGATTCGAATAAACTTTCTCGCCATCCACATAGGTCGCAGCAACTGAAATGTCTTTAATTTGATCCAAAGGGTGTGTAAAAATATCGTCATTCAGAACAATAAAATCGGCTAAAAAACCTGATTTTAAGCGCCCTTTGTTCTCTTCATCAAAACTAACATACGCACCTTCATAAGTATAGGCATCAATCGCCGCAAAAATATCCATCGCTTCTTCCGGCAGATAAGGTTCTGCCAATGGTTCAGAAATTCGATTTCTCGTCAAAGCTGATTGAATCGTTTCAAATGGATTAAATGAAACAACCGGTGCATCCGAACTAAAAGACTGATGAATATTTTTTTCGAACATTGTCTGGAATAAATAAGACGTTTCTGCTCGTTCTTTCCCAACTCGCTCGTATAAAATTGGTAAATCATCTTCTAAAAATAAAGGCTGTACATAAGTTAGATAATTTTTATCTGCCACACGTTGAATAAGTTCATGATCCGTAATCTGCATGTGGTTAATGCCTAATCGCAATTCATTTTCTCGACCTGCCAAAGCATTGTCGTACGCATTTAATGTCGTTTCAATTCCTCGATCCCCTATCGCATGTACAAAAACTTGGAAACCATGATCCACCGCTTGTCTGACTTCATTCGTCAGAGTCTCTTCCGTTTTGGTTAAAATCCCTTGATTCGATGGTTCATCTGAATATGGTTCTCTTAAAGCAGCAGTCCTTGAACCAAGAGAGCCATCGATAAATAATTTAATCGGTCCAATTTTATTCCAGTCTGTTCCTTTTTGAAAATCATTCGGTGAATCTAAAAAATCTGGCAAGAACTGGCCATCATTAAACCAAATTTGTTGGTAAAAACGAAGAGTCAAGTGACCTTCTTCTTCTAATTCTTTATAAATTCGAAGCGTATCTTCAATCGTATCATCTTTCGCATCATTTGTATGAACAGTTGTCAGTCCGACTTTGTTCGCTTTTTCCATGGTGTCTATGAGCATTTTCTTTTTATCTTCGATTGAATGTTTCGGAAAATATGGTCGAATCAAATCAATCGCACCTTCTGTTAATACACCAGTTAATTCACCGGTCTCGTCTTTTACAATTTCTCCACCTAACGTTATCTCTGTTTCTTTTGTCAGCGAGAATTTTTCTAGAGCAGCCGTATTCAAACTAGCCATGTGTCGGTCAACTCTAACAAGAACAATTGGAATAGTCGTAGATATTTTATCTAAGTCATAACGATTAGGAACACGTTGTTCATCAGTAAATTGGTTATGATTCCAGCCTTCTGTATATAACATTTCGCCTTCAAAATGCCCTTCATCTATGTGCGTTTTGACTCGATGAATTAATTCTTTCATCGAAGTGACATCCGTAATATTAAGCATCGATAAATATTCAGCCAGCATTAAAAAATGTTCGTGCGTATCGATTAATCCAGGCAATACCGTCTTACCCTCTAAATTAATTTCTTCACCCGAAGTAAATAATTTTCGACAGTCTTCTTCTGTTCCAATCGCAACAATGCGATTATCTTCAGTCAACATCGCTTCCGCAAAAGAATTTCTTTCCATATAAAACTTTCCGTTCGTAAATAATTTCATCTGTAGCTCGCCCACTTTCCATTTAAACTATTACACCTATTGTACGCTTTTTTTAGAAATGTTCCTAGTTTTTAGTAGAATGGTTAAAGTGATGGGTTTTAGCACTGCATAAAGTATGCTTATAATTAGTCTTTCATAATAATACGAACACATATTTTTAGTACCAATACATCCCGACACTTACAGTTGAAAACATAGATAATTTCATTCGAAACTATCTTGTTGCATTTATGTGCTCTCATGGTATAATCACATATGTCAGTAGAAAGACATGATGATTTCAAGGAGGAAGTAAATTGCTAAAGCTTGTAGGAATAGATATGGACGATACTCTACTTCGTGGAAACAAAACGTTTGAACAAAGTAGATTTAAACAAATTTTTAATGAGTTTATAGAAAAAGGAATTATAATAGTTATCGCTTCTGGAAATTCATATCCACGTTTGGATGAATACTTCTCATTCATGGACCATGATGAGTTATATTTTGCTGGAGACAACGGAAATTTCGTTGTAAAAAGTGGAAAAGTAATGAATAGCAACAAGATGAATTATTCAGAAATGCTTGAAGTATCAAACCTTTTAGAATCAATGGATAATTACAGTACAATTTATTGTGACGGCGTACATTCTTACTCGACAGGTATTTCTGAAGAATACGAAGAATATATTCTAAGTTATTATGGAAACTTACAACTAGTAGATTCAATCGATGAAATTCCATTAGATAAAATTGTCAAAATTGCAAATCACTCAGGTTTACCACTAGATGAAACCAAAGAATTTGCTAATTATATAACCGAGAAATTCCCTTCTTTTGACGCTGTAACAAGTGGCGGCGGATGGTTCGACGTGTTTGATATCAATGGTGGAAAAGGCTCAGCAATAGTTGCTTTTCAAGAAAAATATGGTATTTTACCTGAAGAGACAATCGTATTTGGGGATAGCTCAAATGACGAAAGCATGATGGGTGTAGCAAAATATTCTGTAGCCGTAGAGAATGCAGATATTCAACTAAAAGAAATTGCTAACTATGAAATTGGTTCAAACGAAGATCAGGCCGTTATCGAAATTTTAGAAGAATATAATGAAACAAACTCCCTAGCCTTTATGAATCGTTTCGAAAGTAAAATAAACGTAAAGAATAAATAGTAATTAAAATAATAATAAGCTATAATATAAACGTTGATAATCAATCAGCGTTTATATTTTTAGGGGGTATAGCTCAGTTGGGAGAGCGCTTCGCTGGCAGTGAAGAGGTCGTCGGTTCAAGCCCGTCTATCTCCATTTTATAAAAACATTGTAGGAACACCGTTTGTCGGTATTCCTACAATGTTTTTATATTCAGTCCTATTTAAAGTATCTATGCATTGGATACTTTTGCAAACGTTTTTTCCTCAAAAAAGCGCTAGAAAGTTGAATTTTCTAGCGCTTTTATTAATGGAATTTTTATAAAGAGTGTTCTGTTCTAGCAATAATATCGTCTTGAGTTGCTTTAGATAAGACATTAAAGAATGCAGAGTAACCCGCTACTCGGACAATCAGATCACGATGCTCATCCGGGTTTGCTTGTGCATCGAGCAAAGTTTCCCTCGAAACGACGTTATATTGAACATGATAGCCCTTTAGTCGATTAAAGAATGCTCGAATTAACATAATCAATTTCATCGCATCTGTTTCTTTTGATAAAACAGAAGGGTTCACTTTTTGATTTAACAATACGCCGCCCACTATTTTTTCAGTTGGAAGTTTAGCCACTGTATTAAAGACACCTGTCGGTCCATTCTGGTCCATATTATGTGAAGGTGAACACCCTTCAGCTAAAGGTTCATGCGCATTTCGACCATCTGGGGTTGCTAGTGTTCCCATACCTTGGCTCACGTTTGCTGAAATTGAAGAAGTTCCTGCATATCTTCCTCCGCCTATTGGTCCTCTTCCATGGCGAGTATTTGGATGTTTCTCAATTTCGTCGATGTAACTAGCATATGCCTCAACAATTAATTCGTCAACATAATCTTCATCATTTCCATATTTAGGTGCCTCATGAATTAACATATCTTGGATTTCTAAGCCGCGCTCCCCTTGGAAATTCCCCATCATTGCATCCCATAATTCTTGTTGTGTTATTTTTTCTTCTTCAAAAACTAACTTTTTAATTGCTGCTAGAGAATCTGCCATATTCGCAATTCCAACTTGTAAGCCTGAAATGTAATCGTATAATGCGCCACCTTCTTTAATTGGTTTGCCTCGACCAATACAATCCTGCGTTAAAGTTGAACATAAAATATCTGGAACTTTTCTTTCTAAACCAATATCACAAACGTTTTCTACTGCCACACTCATACGTGTGATTTCACGAAGAACACTATCCCAAGCTATCATTAATTCTTCAAAGGAGTTCATTTCAGTAAAATGGCCTAAACCTTTAGCAAATTGTAGACCAGTGTCAGGATCCGTTCCGTTATTCATTGTAATTAACAGGACTTTCGGAAAATTCACATAACTCATTCCTGTACAACGATAGCCCCATTTCCCAGGAACCGCCGTCTCTACGCACCCAATTGCAGAATAATCATACGCATCCGCTTCATCTACACCATAATCAATGAAGGATTGTATAATTGTTTCGTCATTATTAAATGCAGGCATCCCAAAACCTAGCTTTACAACTTCAATACATTCTTTCATGAATTGATCATCTAACCCTGCATGATAACGAACGGTTAAGTTTGGTTGTGGTAAACGAGTTTGCGCAACACTTTGTAGGACTAAATAAGACATTTCATTTACTGCATCTTTTTTATCTCTGGTTTGTCCACCAATTGTTACGTTTTGATACAACGGACTTCCAGCACTTCCATACGTATGAGATTGACTACGAACCTTGTTTACTGTCTCGGTCTTAATCCAAAGATTTCCTAGTAATTCGACCGCTTCTTCCTTTGTAATACGTCCTGCCTCTAAGTCAGCGATATAAAATTCATTCATATATTGATCAAAACGTCCATAAGACAATGAGTGTCCATTTGATTCAATTTGTAAAATAACCTGAATAAACCAAACAGCCTGAATAGCCTCTGCAAAAGTATCAGCTGGTTGATAAGGTATTTTATTCGTAATGCGACTGATCTCTCTTAATTCTTCTGCTCGATCTGGATTCGATTCTTCTGCCAATTCTAAAGCTAATTTTGAAAAGCGTTTCGCATAATTATCAACCGCTTCAATCACAGTCAACACAGAATGAAGAAATTGATATTGATCGATGCTTTCAGGTTTTGTCATATCTAATAAAGCCAATTTTTCTCTTGTACGCTCTTCATATCCACCTAAGCCTTCTTTTAATAAAGTTGGATAATCAGCAGCCAAGTGTGCATCCCCTGAATTCATTTTTCCTTCCATTCCAAAGAAACCTAAAAATGGAGCAATTTCATCAGGAAGTAATGATTTTGAATAATCTCTTAACGTTTTTCCTTCCCAGTAAGGAGCAATCGAACGAAGTTTTTCTTTTGTTTCTTCTGTTATATAAAAAACATCACCATCTCGTTTTTCAAATTTATCTAATTCATCAATAATAAATTCCATCGTATATTCTGGAAATACAGGTGCGTCATTGTTTGAAGAAGCTTGATTACCGACAATCTTTGTCTCTTCTTCTATATATATTGTCATATTTTCCAAAATATTTTTTAACATTAAAGCACGTTGCATATAAACGTGTTTTCCTTGATTTTCTTTATATGCTTCCGTTGCTAGCATCGCTCTCTCAGCATCAATGTAAGGTTTTTTATCCAAGACCGACTCACGATATTGTTTCATTCTAGGCGATAAAGTTCCAAAGTACGCATCATCTTGACTTCTAGTTTTTATAACTTCCATCATATTTCCTCCTAAATGGTTGTTGAAACGAACAAGATTTCGTTCGAAAGTAATATCCTTTTGTTCGTAATTATCATATCATGACAAGGGATACGTAACAATTGAAATTCAAAGATGAATCAGAAGTTTTAGATGAGCGCACAAATGTGCACTCTAAACTGTTAACACTTTTATTCCTCGATCACGAAGAAATGCAATATCTTTTTCCTGAACCATCGAATCTGTATATACTTTTGCTACTTCATCGAAGTTGAATTCAGTGATTGCCCCTTTTATATGGAACTTCGTTGAATCCGTTAATACAATAACTTCATCCGCTCTTGCTGCCATTGCTCTTGCCGTTTCTGATCGACGCATATCTTGACTTGTAAATCCTCGCTTTTGATCAATTCCATCTATTCCAATAAACAATTTATCGACGAAAAAATTACTAATCGCTTGTTCAGTCAGCGGTCCAATATTTACTTGAGATTTTTTTTGGTATTCACCACCAAGTAAGATTATATTCACTGTATCACTTTTTCTGATATACGATGCTATAAAGCTAGAATTGGTAATAATCGTAACATTTTTACGATGGATCGCCAACTCTTCTGCTAGCAACGCACAAGTAGAGCCTGACTCAATAAAAACAATATCATTATCATTTATTTCCTTCGCTGCTTCTTTCGCAATTTTTTGTTTCAACTCATAATTGATTGCTAAACGATAATTCATATCATCTTCACTATTTAAAACTGCAAATCCATGCTCTCGATGTAGGATTCCTCGAGACTCTAATTTATCTAAATCTTTTCGAATAGTTACTTTCGAAACATCTAACATTTCTGCTAATTCATTTACTTCAATCTTTTTGTATTCACTAACAATCTTTACTATTGTCTGTTCTCTTGTCATTATTTCCACCTCAGTTTCCAATATAGTATAGCAAAAAATAAACTATACGTCCATTTACGTTCGAAAGTTAACTGTTTACATTCGAAATTTACTATGTTATACTAATTCTGAAATTTAGGAGGGATTTTATGGCAAATCAAGGCCTCGTATTTAATATTCAAAAATTTAGTATCCATGACGGTCCTGGAATTCGTTCAGTCGTTTTCTTTAAAGGGTGTCCTTTGCGATGTTTCTGGTGCTCTAATCCAGAATCTCAGAGCGGAAAACCTGAACAAATGTGGGACAACACTAGAAATCAAACAAAAACGGTTGGTGAATATATGACTGTTGATGAAATCATGAAAGAAGTCATGAAAGACATTCCTTTCTACGAAGAATCTGGTGGTGGTGTAACTCTTTCAGGTGGAGAGGTTTTGTTTCAAGCAAATTTTGCCATCAAACTCTTAAAGGAATTACGAAAAAACGATGTGCACACTTGTTGTGAAACAACTGGATTTGCTCACCCTAAAATTTTTGAAGAATTTATTGATAACGTAGACATGGTTTATTTCGATGTGAAGCACCACGATACCAATGCTCATATGGAAGGAACTAACGTTAAAGTTGAACTTATTATTGAAAACTTGCAACGTGCCTTAGAAATTCATCCCAATGTAAATGTTCGTGTACCTGTCATCCCAGGATTCAATGATACTTTAGAAGACGCCAAACAATTTGCAGAACTATTTAATCGTATCGGAGTAAATAATATTGAGATCCTTCCATTTCATCAATTCGGTGAAAGCAAATATGAATTCTTAGAACGTGAATATGAAATGAAGGACATCAAACAGTTGCATAAAGAAGACTTAGCACAGTATGAAGCAATTATTAATTCTCAAGGAGTAGAAGTTTTTATAAATTAAAATATTGCTTTTATTCAACAACAGACGTACATGCGTCTACCATAAAAATATCCATCCATATATTATAAAAAGAAGCAGACTGCCATCTGCTTCTTTTTGTCTCTTCCATATATTAATTCATTTATAATGGTTAAAGCAGCTTCCTGCCAGAAATTGCTTTCTATTAAATTTTATTCATTTTCCATTTCTGCTTTTTGAATAATTCTTCGTAACGTAACCTCGTCAGTCACTAATGAGTTAATATACCCTTTGTTCAATAATGCGTAGATAGCTGATACCTTGTCTTCACCAGCTGCTACACCGATTCTAATTGGTGTTTCTTTTAGTTGTTCGATGCTAATGGCGATTGTTCTTTCGTAAAGATTCCCTTCTACAAAGTTACCTTCTTCATTAAAGAATCGACAGCACACATCCCCTACTACTTCTTGACTTCTCAATTTTTCTCGATCGTTTTCTGTTAAGAGATCTCGCCAAGAACTATCTTCCATTCCAAGCTCTCCACCTATCCCAACGATAGCTTTATCAAGCTTACCCCAGTAAGATTTCAACTCTGAAAAGTATTGCGATTCCAAAATACCTTGTGCTAAGCTCGGCGATTCTTGCACAGCACTAGCATTAACGAATAAACTTTGTCCTTGGAATTTTCTAGCCAGCTCATAAACCAACGTATTCACATGGTCACGTGCATCAATTTGCGTTGATCCTCCAACTAAAGGCATGAAAACCGTATTCTCTGTATATTTTCTTTCAAGATGACGGACAGTAGAAGTTAAGCTTGTTCCCCAAGACAAACCGATATAATCCCCGTCTTCGATTAATCGACGGATGACAACAGCCGCACGTCGACCAATAAGTTCTTTGGTTGTTTCCCCATTATTATTGCTTTCTTGGGAAATAACTTCTAAATATTTAATGTTAAATAATTCTTTTGCTCTTGACTCAAGTTCAAATAATTCAGCATTAAAGTCATTAACCGTAATTTCGACAATTTTTTTCTCTCGGGCTTCCTTAAGCATCCGACTTATAGTCGTTCTATGAATATTTAGATCTTTAGCAATCTGTGCCTGGTTGATATCTTCGATATAATATAAATGGGCAACCCGGGCAAGCAATTGATTTTTCTCTAATTCCATAAATTTACTCCTTCCTTTTTATTTTCATTTGATAATGAATTATAAGTCGGATACCCTTTTTCCCAAACCGTAAACATCCTCCCAATCTTTTTTAAACGTATCAACCGCTTGATTAATTGAAGGCATCACTAGAGCACTTTCTAAAATATCAACAGCCATTGTTGCTGCTTGTGCTCCAACTTCAAAAGAGGCATTAACTTGATTCACATTTTTAAAACTTGCTGCTAAAATTTCTGTATTACTTCCAGTTGTGCGGATCATTTCTGCAATTGAGTGGATAGTATCTATTGGATCTATATTTAAATTTTCCATTCGATTATAATATGGTGCAACAAAATCTGCACCTGCCGCAATTGCTAAGAAAGCTTGGAATTTTGTGTAAATAGCTGTTGCAGTAATATTTACTCCTTCATTTTTTAATGCTTTAATTGCTTTGAGTCCGTCTTCGGTAACTGGAATTTTTATATAAACGTCACGATCGATATTATCTAATAATGCTTTTGCATCTTTCATCATACCTTCATAGTCTGTTGCGACTACTTGGACATGAAGCGTTTGTTCTACACCAATAATCGCACGGATTTTACGCATATGTGTATAAAAATCAACTTTTCCTTCTTTTTTCAAAATAGATGGATTCGTTGTCACTCCCGACAATGGTGCATAATCATAAAGTCGTTTGATATCATCCAAGTTTGCTGTATCAATTAAAAATTTCATTTTTTGTTCACTCCTTGTTCGATCTGCATTTTTGTTAGACATAACATAACATTCGCAACTTTGTGACGCAATAGTTTTACCAGCTTTTTATGACTTTAATGAGTATATATTCTTTTGTGCACATATGTGCGAACTCCGTTTTTATTATATGTTGATATAACTTCAACTACTTTCCCTCTCGGTAACGGTTTCAATGGTTTGTTGCTATACTTAAGATTTATTCTATGCTAAAATAACTTTAACATCATGCACTTATTTGCATGAGCAATGGACGGATACATGTTGTTTGAAAAATCGATTGTGTCAACTAGACGAAAAAGACACGATCAAACATGAATGTTATACAAAGGGAAAAAATTGTTACCCCTTTGACTATCTGAAAATATATTAAAGAGGAGTAAATGTCCGAATGAAACCAAATATAAATAATAATGAGGTGGCTGTATTTGCCTTAGGTGGGCTAGATGAAATTGGAAAGAATACCTATGGTGTACAGTTTCAAGATGAATTAATCGTAATCGACGCTGGAATTAAATTTCCAGAAGATGATTTACTAGGTATTGACTATGTAATCCCTGATTATTCGTATTTAATTGAAAACAAAGATAAAATCAAAGGGTTATTTATCACGCATAACCACGAGGATCATATTGGGGGTATCCCATACTTATTAAAACAATTCAATATTCCGATTTATGGGAGTAAGTTGGCCCTTGCGATGATTCGAAATAAATTAAGCGAGCATAACTTGCTTCGCGATGCGAAATTACATGAAGTAAATGAAGATTCTATCGTCAAATTCCGAAAGTTATCCGTAGAATTCTTTCACACTAACCATAGTGTGGCTGAATCTTTTGGGATTGCTGTTCAGACCCCTTATGGTTATGTGGTTGAAACAGGTGACTTTAAATTCGACTTTACGCCACCATTTGGGAAAGATGCAAACTTACAGAAAATGGCGCGTATCGGAGAAGAAGGTGTAATTACTCTACTTTCAGATAGTACAAATGCTGGAATTAGTGGATTTACAAATTCGGAAGAAACCGTTAGCGAATCAATCATGAACTTGGTGGAAAATATCGAAGGTCGAATTATTTTCGCTTCCTTCGCATCAAATTTATCACGAATCCAACAGGTTATCCGTGCGGCCCGTTTAAGTGGCCGTAAAGTAGCCATTTTCGGTAGAAGCATGGTGAACGGAATAAACGTAGGAATTGAACTTGGCTACATCAAAGAAAATCCAGATATCTTTATTGAACCAAACGAAATTAATCGTTATGAACCACATGAGTTGCTTATTTTATGTACGGGTTCTCAAGGAGAACCCATGGCTGCACTGAGTCGGATCGCGAATGGAACACATCGACAAATCACTATTATTCCTGGAGATACAGTGATCTTTTCAAGTTCCCCAATCCCAGGAAATACAAATTCAGTCAACAATTTAATTGACCGTTTGCTTGAAGCTGGTGCGCGAATTGTTCATGGAAAAGTAAACAATATTCATACCTCTGGACACGGTGCGGCGCAAGAACTGAAATTAATGTTGCGTTTAATGCAACCAAAATTCTTTGTTCCTATTCACGGAGAACGTCGCATGCAACATGAACATGTAAACTTGGCCGTTAAAACTGGCGTCGATCCTGACAATTGCTTCATTCTAGATAATGGTGAAATTTTAGCCTTTACAGATAAAGAAGCTCGTCGTGCTGGTGAATTTCCAGCAGATGATGTCTATATTGATGGTAGTGGAATTGGAGATATTGGAAATGTTGTGTTGAAAGACCGCCGAATTCTCTCCGACAGTGGGTTGGTGGTTGTTGTAGCAACAGTTGATACGAAAAACAGAGAAATTTTAGCTGGACCAGATATTATTTCGCGAGGCTTTATTTATATGCGTGAGTCTGGTGAATTAATTCATAGTGCGGAACGTATTGCGCGACAAAGTATACAGCGTTCGTTTAATTATGATCAAATCAATGAATACAAAATGCGAAATGATTTAATCGAAGATGTCCGACAATTTTTATACACAGAAACCGAACGACGACCAATGATTTTGCCCGTCATTTTGACAACAGATGATTAAAATTTATTTTGTGAATGAAAAAGACCTCTCCAAATTTTGGAAAGGTCTTTCTTTTTATTAGTATAAGGGTATATAAATCTGCATTCTTTGTCTAGCTTCCAAGTCCTGACCGCGTGAAAAAAAGATAAATGCACCCATTGCGCAGTATGCTCATTCAGGGCACATTTCCTATTTTTTCAGCGGTCAGAGCGGACTTGTCTTTCTTATTTTTTTCTTTCTCCTTTAAAAAATAGTTTAATTCTTTCAATTATTGGTTTGCGTTCGTGTTTAACAACAATTGTATTTTTTTCTTCTAGTGCATGCTTTTCGTTTTTTACTACGTGAGGAACATCCTTGTGCAAGAAAACATCTCGTCTGTTTAAGAAATCCATCATGATATTCTAATTCCCTCCTTATAGAAAACGCTTTATTATAAATTAAATGATAGCATATTTTGTTTCAAAAGAATAGTGTTCCTCCTTCGATGCACTCTAACCGATCGATTTATTCAACAATTTCATGTTTGAAGGCATAAATCGTGGCTTGTGTTCGATCAGACACTTCTAATTTGGAGAGAATATTCGACACATGTGTCTTCACTGTTTTCAAGGTAATAAATAATTGATCCGCGATTTCTTGATTGGATAGACCATCTGCGATTAAATGTAACACTTCTAACTCACGACTAGTTAAATCATCATGCAATTTTCTCGTTTTATTTTCTTTTTCAATTTCTTGCAACCGATCAGAGACTTCTTCTTCAATAATAGCTTCCCCTGAATATGTACGACGAATTGCATGCGCAATATCACTTGCTGATGAAGTCTTTAATAAATAACCGCTCGCTCCTGCAGCCATGGCTGGATAAACTTTTTCGTCATCAATAAAGCTTGTCAGAATAAGTATTTTGGCTTCCGGCCATTCTTCTAGGATCACTTTGGTCGCTTCAATCCCATCCATGACATCCATTACTAAATCCATCAAAATAACATCCGGAGTCAGGCTTAATGCCATCTTTACTCCTTCAGCTCCATCTTCTGCTTCACCAACAACTTCAATATCCACTAATACTGAAAAGTAAGAAGTTAAGCCCAGACGGACCATCTCATGATCATCTACGATTAATAATTTTATCATATTCCTATCCCCCCGTAATTAACGGTATTCGAATTTCCACACTTGTTCCCTGTCCAGGAAATGAGACAATTCGAACATTTCCACCTAAACCAGTTATCCGTTCACGAATATTTCGCAACCCAAAACCACTGCCTTGTTTCTCTGATACATCAAAACCTTTTCCATCATCAATAAAGCGTAATTGATAGAAATTTTCCGTTTTCTTTAGATAGACCTCTAACTCATCCGCTTGGGAATGGCGCAAAACATTAGACAATAATTCTTGCGCAATTCGAAAGAGATGATCCTCAACAACTTCCGTTAATTTAACATCTTCAATATCATGGATGATTTTAATTGGTACCTTCGACGTGAGCTCTTCTAAAAGTTGAACAAGTCCTGCTTTTAATGACTTGCCGTCCAATTTAATCGGTCTTAAATGGAGTAACAACGCACGCATCTCCGATTGAGCATCCCCAATAATATTTCCAATCAATGTAATCTGTGGTTTAATTTTATCAGGAATCAAACTTTCATCCGTTTGTATTGCAGATAAAAGCATGGCGGCTGCGAAAAGTTGTTGGCTCACCGAATCATGCAACTCTCTTGCAATCCGATGCCTTTCAGTTTCTAAGATTTCTTCTCTCGATTCTTCACTAATAACTGAAGCTTGTTGAGATAAACTGACGGCTTCTTCAGAAATGAGCATAATTTTTTCGTGCAGCTTTAAAATTTCTCGATCAATGACTTCATTCACTTGTACCGGAGTATCTTCAGCAAACATTTTTAAGAAAATAGTTGCTGAGTATTGTCCTTCGTTTAACATTTTTAAAGCATCTTCTATTTTATTATTTTTTCGACGTTCACGGATTTGGTAATAGGTATACACTGTAAACGAAGAAATAAAAGCAAATAACACTAAATAAACAATTAATGGAATACCAGAAAAATGTGGCTTTAAAAAAGTCTCAACCAGACGAGCTTCCATCATACCTATCACGATAAACAAAGTGAATAAGACTAAAAAAGCGAATGACGAAAAAAAATAAAGTCCAAAATCTTTTAACGAAAACTGTTTCACAGGAAAATCACCTCTACTTCTCCAATTAAAACATTCGAGACAAGTTTTAGACGACGCGAACTTGTCGAATAATTCGGTGAAATCCACTGGATCGTTTCGTTCTTTACGTTGATTTGATCGTTCGCTAATGTAATTTTACCCACTAACATACTGACATTAATTGATACCGCTACACCTTCTGGAATAAGGAGTTTCGTTTTCCCAACTCCTTTGCGAATCATGATGACATTATTTTCTTTTGGTAAAATCGTATTCCCTAAATCAAAAACCGTATTACCAAAAATTTTACTAAAGTTAATATCTTCCCAGCTATAGATGTCATCTTCTGTCTCTGAATCTTCTCCAAACCAACGATTCTTTACTATTCCGACAGGTCTTTCTCCGATTTTTTCAAAATCTACCATAATGAAATCATTGTTTGTCATTTCTTTTTTATTCGTAAATAAATTTCGAACCAACTGGAAAATCTCCGGATTATCCCCAATAAACAACAAGGCACCCACAACTAGAAAGGCTAATACAATGCGGCTAGAAAATATAGCAAAGAGTAAACTTACAACCCCGAAAAGAAATAAGAAACCTTGGTTATTTTTTGATACACGACTTCTCAAGAAGAAACTGCCTATCGCAACAACAAGCATAGATAAGGCAAATGGATTATTCAAAATTTCAAAAATCGAAATGATTCCTAGAATCCCAAGCACAATGACTAACCATCTTCTATTCATGAACGACTCGCCCCTTTCTTTACATTCTGTATACTAAGTATAATCAATTTTAACTTCAGGCGCATTAAAATTCGACAAAATCAGCCTCAAGACCTATAAGAAAAATGGACAAGTCCGAACTAATCAATTAATAAAGAATTTCGCGCTTGCGAAATTTTTTTGCAATATTTTTAAGGTCGTCCATTTTTGCCTGAAGCAAAAATGTTCATTCTAAAAACATTAGTAGCAGAAATATATGGATTTAGCACTTTTCCATATAAAATTCTTGCTAGCCAACAGAAAAAAATTAAGATCAAAAGATTTTGACAAGAAAAATTTCATTTGGTTGTAATTGGCTCGTCATTTTTTCCCTTTTAAAGAACTGGCTCTATGTTTTCAGAGCAGTATGTCTAATAAAAGTAGACAACGTTTACCAAATCTATTTTCGTAAACATTTTGCCATTTTATACCGACTTTTGTGTTCATTTGTCAAAAAATAAACCCCATTAAGTCGGAATCGGCACGCCGATTTCTTCCTTTTAGAGATCTGGGTCTTGCCT
This sequence comes from uncultured Carnobacteriaceae bacterium, assembly GCA_964612765.1. GTDB lineage: Bacteria > Bacillota > Bacilli > Lactobacillales > Carnobacteriaceae_A > Atopostipes. Next base: position 9,512 of record CAZTEC010000016.1, on the reverse strand, counting down.
TTTTTGAGTTTAAGAGGCTAAAGTGGTAAACAACTCAGTCTGATATTTACCCCTTTAATAAATAGTTCAAAAATCGATTGAACAACAGTCACTTTCGTTTCAAATTACTCAAGCAGAGACTTTTTGGAAGTTTCATTAAGTATTAGAAAAAATATTTTTTCACTCACTTGTTAATATAGATTAGTTACTCTAAAATTTTTTCCAAAATTATTCTAAATATTAATTGAACATTTTCAAGTTCAGAACCATAACGTAGTTATAGCGGTTAGTGTCTAGTTCCCAAGTCTTGACCAATTTTCGATTCTGTAGTCGCGCCAAAAGACGAACAGAGCTCCAACAGAGTAATGATTTGAATTTTGAGAATTTGAGAATTTGAGCTTTTGATTTTGAACTTATGGTCTTAAATCTTCTAATTTAAAACGTTAAAAGGACAAAACACTACGGCTTTGTCCTTTCTCAGTATTATTCTTTTAGCTAACACTTAAAATTTCTACGTTCATTTCTCCGCCTGGTGTTTCAATGATAACCTTCTCACCAGCAATTTTACCAATCAAAGCTTTTGCGATCGGCGACTCATTTGAAATTTTACCAGCAAAAGGATCCGCTTCAGCAGCTCCAACAATTGTATATTCTTCTTCAAAACCGTCTGGTAATTCGATGAATTTAACTGTGCGACCTAAAGCTACTTCACCTTCATCAATATTATTTAAATTGATTAGCTCAGCATTTTGAAGCATATTTTCTATTTTTTGAATTCGTCCTTCAATAAATGCCTGCTCTTCTCTTGCAGATTCATATTCAGAGTTCTCTGATAAATCACCAAAGCCACGTGCTACTTTAATTCGTTCAACGACTTCTTTACGTTTTGTCGTTTTTAAAGCATTTAATTCTGTCTCTAACTTTTCTTTACCTTCGATTGTCATCGGAAATTTTTTCTCTTGCATAGTCGACTACTCCTAATTCATTAATGTAATATAATTTTTTCTGATATTCATTGGGTGTGTACTGTTTATTAAAAAAATGCTCATTGCGACCCTTTGTAAAAAATATAACAACCTGTCACCTGAGCGAATCGAAATCGTTCATTTAAAATATACAATGATGCCGCTAGTGAGCAACATCATTGTATGTAATATTATATAAATGGTGAACGTTTTCTTTTTCAATGGTAATAAGATAACATGAAACATTTTTATTGTAAAGGGAATTTCACTTTTATTTTTTATTCCGAGCTGCTCCACGTTCTTGAAGAATCATACGGATTTTTGTAATCACGATATCAATCGCTACTTTATTATGACCGCCTTCAGGTATGATAATATCCGCATATTTTTTAGAAGGTTCTACAAACTGATCATGCATTTCACGAACGACTGATAGATATTGATTAATGACACTTTCAAGAGAACGTCCACGTTCTTTGATGTCTCTTTGAATTCGACGAATAATTCGTAAATCAGCCGTCGTATCAACATAAATTTTTATATCCATTAGGTCTCTAAGACGTTCATCTTCTAAAATAAGAATACCTTCCACAATAATAACATCTTGTGGTTCGACATGGATCGTTTTATCACTGCGGGTATGTTTCGAATAATCATAGACCGGTACTTCAATACTTTCATTATTTTGTAATTGTGTCAATTGCTCAACCATTAATTCCGTATCAAATGCAAACGGATGGTCATAGTTTGTCTTCAAACGTTCCTCAAAACTAAGCTCGCTTTGATCTTTGTAATAAGAATCATGCTCAATCATCGCAATCGATTTACCCGAAAAGTATTCATAAATTTTATTACAAACGGTCGTTTTGCCGCTACCTGAACCTCCGGCTACGCCAATAATTATGGGCCTGTTCTTTGAACTCATATCCAGTTCCTCTTTTCTTATTATCATTAGAAAAGCATTGAAAATAGATTCCAATGCCTTTTTATATTATTGGTTTATGTTATCAATATGTTCTTCTTTTAGGATTAAGTGATCCTCGTAATTTGTTGAATAATAAATTTCTCCTGTTTCAATATTTGCTAAAAAATAGAGATACTCTGTGTCCGTAGGCGAAACACTCGCCTCAATTGATGCCGAAGAAGGACTCGCAATCGGACCTGCTCCCACCCCTGTATACATGTACGTATTATAAGGAGAATCTATTTCTAAATCTTCTAAAGAGGTAAACTCTCGATGTTCACCCAAAGCATAAGCCACACTTGGGTCTGTTTGTAGTCGCATGCCATCTCTTAATCGATTATGGAACACACCAGAAATTAGTTTACGATCTTCCGCAGAAACCCCTTCTCTTTCAATATGTGACGCAAGTGTTAATGTTTCGTGTACATTTAATTCACTCGCTTCAATTTCTTTAAGGTAAGGTTGCACCGCTTGATTCATTTGATCAATCATTTGTTCGACCAATTCTTCTAAAGTTGTCTCTTCAAAAATATCATACGTCGCCGGGTATAAATAACCTTCTAAAGTATAGCGTGTAGATTCAGCTGCTAAGGCATCCGTTAGTAATGCGGGATATTTTTGGCCCATCTCTTCAATGAAATCAGGATTTTCAATTAACTCCTTAAAATCTTGGCTTGAAAAATCTGTCGCATCAAAACGTTCTGCAATATCTTCGATTTGGATACCTTCTGGTATTGTTAGGAAATCAGTAGGTTGCACCATAATAGGTGTTCCACCTTCATTTAAATAAGTCACCATTTCTTCGACTGACATTGCTGGTGACATCGCATAGGTTCCTGCTTGGAAACCACTCTTATCATTGAAACGCACATAAAAATCAAAGACTAACGAACTATTAATTAGTTCATTTTCTTCTAGTATCATCGCAATATCTCGTCGTGTTGAGCCACTCGGAATTTCGATTTCAACAATCTCTTCACTCGCGGGATCTACTGGACTTAATCCATTATCGACATAACGATAAGCCGCAAATATTAAAATCCCTATTGCGATTAAAAATAGAATAATCATACGCACAATTATTTTTCGTACCGTTTTATTTTTCTGAGTTTCGCTCAAATGACTTCATTCCCTTAAATTTGCTATTACATATTATACCTGAATTCCACCTAGTAAAAAAGAGAATTATTTAGAAAAGCGGGCAAGTCCGTTTTGAGTGCTGAAAAAATAGGAAATGTGTCCTGAATGAGCAACTGTAAGGCGCGCAATGGGTACATTTTTCTTTTTTTCACGCGGTCAGGACTTGGAAGCTAGTCAATGAATACAGACTTATAATCTTATTTAATCAAATAAAAAGGGTGGAAAGTCCACCCTCTCTTAAATGCATTTAATTATTCTTCTTCGTCATCTTCATCTTCAATAAAAGCCCCAAGAACTTCTTCAATCATTTCCCACTCTTCGTCCGTTTCAACTTGACTTAAGTTTCCATCAAGTCCGCCTTCTTCTTCAATATAAGAAAACGCGAAGATTTCTAACTCTTCTTCCTCACTTGATGTAGGATAAACGAGCACGTAACTTTTTTCAAATTCATCCGATTCAAAAGTTAATAAAATTTCAAATAATTCTTCATTTCCATCTTCATCAATTAATGTAATATGGTCATGGTCATGGTCATGATCGTGATTATGTGTATGATTATCAGACATTGTTATTCTCCTTTAATTTAGCTTGTCGATCTAAATAATTTTGTAAAATCATCATTGCTGCTAACTTATCAATGACTTGTTTTCGTTTCTTACGAGAGACGTCCCCTTCTTCTATCATCATACGGTTGGCTTGAGCTGTAGTTAGTCGTTCATCTTCATAAACAACAGGTAATCCAAACTCTTTTTCAACCAGTCCACCGTATACTTGAGAAGCTTCCGCACGTTCTCCAATTGTGCCATCCATGTTTTTAGGCAAGCCAATGACAACTTGTTCGACCTCATACTCATGAATGATTTCACCTAAACGTAGTAAACCAAATTCTTCTTTTGCCTCATTAATCGTAATAATCTCTAACCCTTGAGCTGTCCAGCCAAATGGATCACTCACAGCAACCCCGACTGTTTTGGTTCCTACATCTAGGCCTAGAATTCTAGGCATTATTTATCACTTTCAAGATAATTTTTTAATAATTCTTCTAAAATTTCATCCCGTTCAAAACGACGGATTAAATTTCTAGCATCATTATGTCTAGGAATATAGGCAGGGTCACCCGATAGAAGATAGCCGACAATTTGATTAATTGGGTTATAGTCTTTCTCTTCTAATGCATTATATACTTGACTTAACATAGTGGATACATTATTTGGGTCTAGGTTTCTACTATCAAAACGCACTGTACGTTCATCATTACTCATTGAAAATCCCCCATCTAACTATTATTTTTATCTCACTTATCTTACCGAAAAACAGAGTGTTTCTCAACGTTTTTGAGGTACATCGTAAACTTTTTAAGCTTTTTTCAAACTTTATTCACTTTTCAACCAATCTTTGGCTGCGGTAAATGCATCGTTAATTCCTGCAGGATTTTTCCCGCCTGCTTGCGCCATTTCTGGACGACCGCCACCACCGCCACCAACTTTAGGTGCAATAGTTTTAATTAAATCGCCTGCCTTAAGACCCGCCGCAAGAGCTTTATCACTCATCGCAGTCAACATATTTACTTTTCCGTCAAGAGCTAGTGCTAAAACTAATACATCAGATGGCGTATTGGCTTTCCATTTATCGGCAATTTGACGTAACTGATCCATATCTTTTGCTTCAACTTGTGCAGTGATAATTGTAAAATCACCAATTGTTTCGATCTCATCAAAAATATCTCCTGCCTGCGCATTGGATAATTTCGCATAAAGTGATTCGTTCTCGCGTTTCAATTCTTTAATTTCATCTTGTAAACCTTCAACACGTTCAGGAACCATGTCTAAGGTTTGCGCTTTTGATAATTGAGCCGTTTGATTTAAAAGAGATAATTGATGGTTTAACCATTCAAATGCCCCTTCACTTGTGCGTGCCTCAATTCTCCGAACACCTGCACCAATTCCTGATTCGCTAATAATTTTAAATAACCCAATATCTGAAGTGTTCCCTACATGCGTTCCCCCACAAAGTTCTAACGAATAATCGCCAACTGAAACAACGCGCACTACTTCTCCATATTTTTCACCAAAAAGGGCCATTGCCCCCATTTCACGTGCTTTGTCAATATTCGTAACCGTCGTCTCAACTGGTAAAGCAGCCCAAATATGTTTGTTAACAATGCGTTCAATTTCCACTATTTGTTCTTTCGTTACTGCTTCTAAACTGGTGAAGTCGAAGCGTAAATGTTCGGCTGCCACTAATGATCCCGCTTGATTAACATGTGAACCAAGAATATCTTTTAGTGCTTGATGCAATAAATGAGTAGCCGTATGATTTCTTTCAATCAAATGACGACGATCACTTGTCACTTGAAGTGTATATTCTGCGCCAACTTTTAAAGCAACTCTTGTAACTGCCGTGTGTAAATTTTGACCAGCAGGAGCAGATAAAGTATTCGTTATTTCAGCAACGATTTCGCCATTTGAATCAAGAATGAACCCACGATCTCCAATTTGGCCACCTTTCTCTGCGTAAAAAGGCGTTTCACTAAAGATTAATTGTACTTCTTTTTCTGCATCAACTTCTTGTACTAATTCTTCCTCTAGAATGATTGTTTCAAGCGTTCCAACAGCTTCTACTTGATTGTAACCGACAAATTCACTTGCCACATCTAAGTTTACTAAAAAATCAGTTTGTACTTTCATCGATTGTTCGGTACTTCGAGCTGCTCGAGCACGTTCTCGTTGTTTTTCCATCTCAACTTCAAAGCCTTCCAGATCGACTGTGAAGTCTTTTTCTTGTGCATACTCTTCTGTTAATTCTACCGGGAAACCGTACGTATCATAAAGTAAGAAGGCATCTTTTCCTGAAATCACTTTTTCTTTTTCTTCTGAAGTTGCATCAAAAATTTCAACCAAGTGTTCTAATCCACCAGAAAGAGTTTCGTGGAATCGATCTTCTTCTTGCTTAATGACTTTCAAAACAAACTCTTCTTGCTCCGTTACGTTTGGATAGAAATCATTCATAATTTCGCCAACGATTGGCACAAGTTGTGTTAAGAAAGGTTCATGAATATCTAATTTTCGGCCATGCATAATCGAACGACGAATCAAGCGGCGTAAAACATAACCTCGGCCTTCGTTAGAAGGTAAAGCACCATCCGCTATCGCAAAAGTCACCGCACGAATGTGATCCGCAATCACTTTAAAGGATGTTTTTAATGCATCACTTGTTTCATATTCTTTACCTGATATTTCTTCGATTCGATTGATAATTGGCATAAATAAATCTGTTTCAAAGTTTGTCGGTGTATCTTGAATGACAGAAACAATTCGTTCTAAGCCCATCCCCGTATCAATATTTTTATTCGGAAGCGGCACATAAGTTCCATCCGCTTGATGGTTAAATTGAGAGAACACTAAATTCCAAACTTCTAACCAGCGTTCATTTTCCCCGCCAGGATAACTTTCCGGATGATCTAACGGTAAATCATTATTTTCCTGTCCACGATCATAAAAAATCTCTGAGTTTGGCCCACATGGACCTTCTCCAATATCCCAAAAATTATCTTCTTCATCTAATACACGTTCTGCTGGAACACCGACTATTTCTTCCCATATTTGGCGAGACTCTTTGTCGTCGGGATGGATAGTTACATATAATTTTTCTGGATCCAAAGCCATCCATTGCTCATCTGTCAAAAATTCCCATGCCCATTTGATCGCATCTTCTTTGAAATAATCACCAATTGAAAAATTTCCTAACATTTCAAACATGGTGTGGTGACGAGCGGTCACCCCAACATTTTCGATATCATTTGTACGGATACTTTTTTGTGAATTTGTAATACGGGGATTTTCTGGAACAATTGACCCATCAAAATATTTCTTTAACGTCGCTACCCCAGAGTTAATCCATAATAAAGTAGGATCATCTACCGGTATGAGTGACGCACTTTTTTCTATTTTATGGTTCTTCTCTTCAAAAAATTCCAAAAACTTTGCGCGAATTTCTGAACTTGATAATACTTTCATCTTTATGCTCCTCTTCCATTTTCTTTTAATTAGTCTTTTCTAAACAAAAAACGAGCTCTCTCATTGCGGACAAGGACGATTTTACGCGGTACCACCTTGTTTGCAATGACAGAACTCGTTCATTACCTCTTTAATAAGTTAACGCCTTATATACGATATGATTTCTCATTTAATCTTATTTATTTCTTTCGTTTCATTGGTAGCACTTATTTCTCATTGTTCGCATGTTCCACCCCCCATGCGTCTCTGGAAACAATAGGACAAATAAGCATATCCATTACTTGAATACTATAAACTTTTCCGCTAAAAATGTCAACTGCTTTAACGAACAATTCCTATGGCTATGCGATTATTCCAAATAATCGGATTGTTGTTGACCTAGTGGAAGATATTTTTCTAATGAGAAGCCTCTTCCCAACACTTCGCTTGCAGGCATGAAGACGACAAAGGCATCATCATCGTGCTCGATAATCATTTGTTGTAATGCCGTTATTTCACGCTCTGAAATAACAACCATTAACATTTCTTTTGGCGAATTGCCATATCCCCCTCGTACATCAAGCAAAGTGACTCCTCGTTCAAAGCGTCCTAGGGTTTCTTGGCGAATTTCATCCGCTGCATCAGAAATAATAAGAACTGTTTTAGAAGAAGCTCCACCGACTAGAACGATATCAATAACACGTGAAGTAACGACTAAACTAATCATTCCATACATGATGGCCTCTAAGTCAAAAATGATTAATCCAACAACAATAATGGAACCATCCGCAATTAAACTCGAACTACCTAACGTCATTCCTGTATATTTTGTAATAATTTGGGCAATGATACTTGTTCCACCAGTAGAACCTTGAGCCTTATACACTAAACCGATGCCAATTCCACCCAATAAACCGCCAAACACAGCTCCAAGAAATTGATCCGTTGTCCAAGGTTGTAGGGTACTCACAAGACCAGTAAAGAATGGAAACAATAAACTTCCTAAAATCGATTTAAAAGCAACGTCTTTCCCAAGGATTAAATAACTGATAATTAATAACGGAATATTAAAGGCATATTGGATTAAAGCAGGAGAAATACCAAACAGCTCATAAATGATAATCGAAAGACTGGCAATACCACCAGAAATAACGTCATTTGGAAGAATAAAAACTTGAAACGAGAAAGATAATAAAAAACTTCCTACAACAATTAAGGCGACGTCCTTCCATTCCATTTTAAATTCACTGATCACTTTTCTCATGATTTAACCCCTTCTCTGATTTGAAATACAATAGTCATTATAGCCAATCCAATCAAATATTACAATTAGACTTTCTAAATTTACAAAAAATCATTATAATAGAATTAGTTCTAGTAGGGGGTTATTCTATTGAATCGATTCTTACATTTAATCATCAACAAACAGTCTCGACATGGGGATACTGTTTTCAAAAAATTATTAATCGAAATTCCAAAATATACACAGCATTTTCAACTATATTTAACAGATAATATGGAAAAATTAGAAACCATTATTCAACATTTGAAAAATCAAATCGATCCCGAAGATATTGTCATCAGTATCGGTGGTGACGGCAGCTTAAATAGTATCGTCACTTTATTTGAGAAATATGATATTCAAAATGATTTAGGCTATATTCCTTCTGGCTCTGGAAATGACTTTGCACGCTCACATAATATGCCGATTGATACAGAAGAAGCCATAAAATATTTATTTCAATTGAAAGAACCGAAAGACTTAACGATTTTACATGCTACTGAAGGCGATCAAAATTATTATGCTGTAAATAGCATCGGCATTGGAATCGATGGTTTAGTCATCGATAAAGTACATAAAAATTCTTTCAAAAAATGGTTAGGGCCTGCATCGTATATTTCAAATATTCTTACGGCTTTTATACAACTTAAAACTTTTCCACTGAAACTTCAGGTGGATGATGGCGTGTATACTTTTGATCAGGCACAATTGGCTTTAGTAGTAAATAATCCATACTTTGGTGGTGGAATTAAGATTGTTCCGGATGCCGATGGAACAGATGACACATTAGAAATAGTAGTGGGAGAAAATGTCTCTGGGAAAAATTTAGCGCAAATTTTGACTAAGCTCTTCAAAGATGGCAGTCACTTAGCACACCCAAAATTACACCTCTTCCGCACAAAAAAAGCCGCATTGTTTATTGATGCAACTCACTTTGCCCAAAAAGATGGAGAACCGTTTACGCAAGAAGGCTTTGCTTTAACTTTTCAAACAAAAAAACGATCCTTTTGGATTTAGAATAAAGAAAGACGAACAAGTCCACTCTGACCGCTGAAAAAATAGGAAATGTGCCCTGAATGGTAAAGTAAACTCGCTGATTGGAAATTCTGCGAAGCAGAATGTAGCAGAAGCGTTAGTTTAGCTATATGCGTAAATGAATGATGGAATCATTCATTCTAGTGCATACT
>CAZTEC010000015.1:0-25546 GCA_964612765.1 uncultured Carnobacteriaceae bacterium | reverse complement strand
GTGTAAAGTGTCCCTTGTGCTAAAAATTGGACTCCATCTAATTTTCTTGCCTCTTCACTGAAAACTTCGATGAATTCATTACCAATTATTTTACGTTTTTCTTCTGGATCGCTAACACCTTCTAATTTTGTGAGGTAGCGGTCGCTCGCTTCGACATGAACAATATTTAAGCCGAACTTCCCAGATAAACTTTCCATCACTTGCTCTGCTTCATTTTTTCGAAGTAGACCATGGTCAACGAAAATACAAACTAGCTGATCGCCAATCGCCTTATTTAACAATACTCCCGTTACAGATGAATCGACGCCCCCGGATAAACCAAGGAGCACTTTTTTATCGCCCACTTGTTCGCGGAGTTTTTCAATTTCAAGATCAATGAATTGACCCATATCCCAGTCGCCTTTAAAGCCACAAATATCTTTAACAAAATTTTCGATCATTTGTTTTCCTTTTCCCGTTTGATTCACTTCGGGATGGAATTGCACACCATAAAAGTTCTTTTCCGCATTAAAAATGACGGCATGCGGTTCATGACTTGCCGTCGCCAATGTTTCAAAACCTGCTGGCAATTGAGTGATTGTATCATAAACGCTTTGCCACACTTTTACTTCTGCGCTCAAACCAGCAAAGAATGGCTGCCCTTCATTTTGAATAGATAAAGTAACGACACCTGTTTCTGTATTATCTTGCGTAGAAATTTCGCCGCCTAATTGATGGACCATGAGTTGTGCACCATAATCAATCGCTAATATCGGCAAGCCCAATTCGTAAATCGCTGGATCGACGATAAAGGCATCTTCATTTTTTACGCGTCTTGGGCCACCTGTGAAAATTAAGCCTTGTACGTTATTTTCTTTTAGGGTTTCCATTGAAACGTTATAGGGAAAAAGTTCCGAGTAAACGCCGAGCTCACGTACTTTTCTTGCAATAAGCTGGTTAGATTGACTTCCAAAATCAATCACCGCCACTGTTGGAACATTTTTTGTTACTGATTCATTCATCTTTCACTTACCTCCAGTAAGAATTGTTTGAAATTAAATTAATGTTTACGCAGTAAAATTTGGTCGATATAATGATTTGTTGTCTTATGAATAATCGCATCCGCTCGAAAACGAGTTGGCAAGATAAAATCCACTAAGTTCCTCAGATTCACTTCTTTCCAAACTTTCCGAGCATAATCAAAAGCCTGCGCTCGTTCAATATCCGCAAACCGATTGTAATAGTTTTTCGGATCCTTGAATGCCGTATCGACCAAAATCCCAAATCGTTGTAAATACCATTTTTCAATATTTTCAGGCTCTGCATCGACATAGAAACTAAAATCAAAAAAGTCACTTGCGTAAATTTTCTCATTTGCTGGTAACTGTAATGTATTGATCCCTTCTACAATCAAAATATCCGGTTGATCAATTACTTGGTAATCGTCTTTGAGAATATTATACACATCATGCGAGTATTTTGGCACCAACACATTAGGTTTACCACTCTTGACATCCCCCATAAATTTAATCAGTCGGTGCATATCATAACTTTCAGGAAATCCTTTTCGATTCATGATGCCTTTTTCTTCTAGTACTTCATTTGGATACAAAAAACCATCTGTCGTAATTAAATCGACTTTTTTATCTTTATAATATTGCGCAAGAATTGTTTGCAGTAAACGAGCCAAAGTACTTTTCCCGACGGCTACACTTCCTGCAATCCCAATAACGTATGGCACTTTTTTTGATGGAATATTTAAAAGGTTTTTTAATTGTTGTTGTTGTTCGTTATATTTATTAATAAAAATATCCAATACAGAAGCAAGTGGTACATAAATTTCACGCACGTCTTTTAATGACACATTATCATTTAGAGCACTCAGCTCCTCCAACTCTTCATCCGTCATCGAAAAGTTTTCTGCTGTATTTAATTTTGTCCAGTCCTCTCGATTGAATATATAAAACGTGTTCGATTTTTGCATGGTGTCCTCCCCGTCCCAATTTGCCTATATAGTGTAACAAAAAACGCTAGAAATAGGTATAAGAAAATGAAAGTCGCATTGAATATCACACGCACATTTTTTTATTAAAATGAATAACTGAAAATTTTCAATATTCTTTAGACAAACTTAATTTTAGAGTGGTAGCATGGTAGAATGAAGTGAGAAAACGAAACAAATTAAATTAAACGAAATTCGAAAATATAAGGAGGTAAATATGAAGGTTCTACCAAACACCGCATCTGGCCACGCCCATGGGAAAATTATTTTAATCGGCGAGCACGCTGTGGTCCATAATCAGCCAGCTATAGCGATTCCTTTTACTTCAGCTACTGTTGAAGTGACAGTTACTGAAATATCTGGAAAAAGTACAATCGAGAGTATTTATCATTCTGGTGATTTAGCAAAAGCACCCTCTTCGTTAAACAATCTGCTTGAAACTTTGAAAGCTGTTTGCACACATTTTAATCAATCCATAGACCATTTGCAGTTGACCATTACAAGTACGATTCCGGCAGAAAGAGGCATGGGGTCAAGTGCTGCAGTCGCAACGGCTTTGGTGCGGGCTCTTTTTAATTACTTCGATGCGGAATTAACAGAAGAATTATTGCACGAATTTGTGAGTATTTCTGAAGTGATTGCCCACGGAAATCCCAGTGGTTTAGACGCAAAAGTGGTAAGTTCTAATGAATCTGTCTTCTTTGTACGCAACCAAGGAGCAGAATTTTTTGATGTGGAAGTCCCCACTTACTTAATCGTTGCGGACACTGGCCAACAAGGCGAAACGGGTCAAGCTGTTCGAGATGTTGGAATATTATTAGAGGATACTACTTCTCATGCGCAGGAAAATATTTCTCGTTTAGGTGAGCTCGTTAAGCGAGCGCGAGAAATGATTGAAATAAAAGATGCAAAAAATCTCGGTAAAGTCCTGACACAGGCGCACGAACAGCTTAAAGAATTAACGGTGAGTAACGAAAAACTGGATGCTTTAGTTACTGGCGCTCTAAAAGCTGGTGCCCTTGGTGCCAAAATGACAGGTGGGGGGCGTGGAGGTTGTATGATTGCTTTAGCTGACACAATCGAACAAGCAACAAAAATTGCAGAATCACTAATGACTATTGGGGCTGTAAAAACTTGGATTCATCCGCTAGGAGCTCAAACGAATGACTAATCAAAAAAAGTGGGTACGTGCCCACACAAATATTGCCTTTATCAAATATTGGGGCAAAGAAAATGAAGAACTGATTATCCCAAAAAACAATTCGCTTTCTTTAACTTTGGATGCTTTCTATACAGATACAAAAGTGACATTCAATGATGAGTTAGCGAATGATATTTTATTTATCGATGGCGAAGAACAAGATGCAAAGTCTCTAAAAAAAGCGCAAGTGATTTTGGATTTAGTACGAGAACAAGCGGGTTTAACTGAATTTGCTAAAATCGAATCAATCAATCATGTGCCAACTGCTGCAGGATTAGCTTCCTCTGCTTCTGGTTTAGCTGCTTTAGCGGGAGCTGCTGCCTTGGCTGCAGGTTTAAAAATATCGAAGACAGAACTTTCTCGTTTGGCTCGACGCGGATCCGGTTCGGCTTCTCGAAGTATATACCCAGGGTTTGCAGAGTGGAAAAAAGGGACGTCTGACCTAGATTCTGTTGCTATTCCAATTGATGATGCAAACTGGGACATTGGCATGATTTTTATCATTGTCGAAGACGGAAAAAAGGATGTCTCAAGTACTGAAGGAATGCGTCGTGTGGTAGAAACTTCACCTTATTATGACGGATGGATGGCCTCTGCGAAAGAAGATTTAACGGCAATTAAGATCGCGATTAAGGAACGGGATCTTGTCACTGTTGGTGAAATTGCAGAGCGAAGTGCATTAAAAATGCATGCACTAAACTTAAGTGCTAATCCTCCTTTTAATTATTGGTCACCAGCTAGTATTGAAGCTATGCGAACAGTAGAAGAGTTTCGAACAAATGGCTACCCCGTCTATTTGACGATGGATGCGGGACCGAATGTGAAGCTAATTTGTAAAGCTTCGCAGATGGAGGAGTTGCATGCGCAACTTCTAAAATCGTATCGTCCAGAACAATTGATCATGGCGAGACCAGGTCCAGGAATCCAAATTTTGGATGAAGATCCATCGAATGAGGAGAATGTATTGTGGAGAAAACCAGAGTGAGAGTGCCCGGGAAATTATATATTGCGGGTGAGTATGCGGTTGTTGAGCCAGGATATTCTGCTATCGCGATAGCAGTCGATCGATTTATTATTTTGGAAATGCGCCCTTCTTTCGATGAAGAAGGATCGATTACTTCTGAAGGATTTACCGATGGCGCTATTTCTTGGAATCGAATAAATGGAAAAGTGACTCTTGCAGATACGGATTCACGTTTAACTTATGTTTTAAAAACGATTCATACGGTTGAAGAGTACGTTGAACAATGCGGTGTTGCTTTGTCCCATTTCCATCTTGAATTAACGAGTGAGTTAGATCATTTAGACGGTCAAAAATTTGGGCTAGGTTCTTCAGGTGCCGTGACAATAGCAGTTGTCAGAGGATTATTGAATTATTATAAGATTTCTCACACAGATTTAGTCGTTTATAAATTAGGTGTCCTAGCACAATTGCAATTAGGTGTGAATAGTTCTTTCGGCGATTTAGCTGTCAGTAGTTTTACCGGGTGGGTCCACTATACGAATTTTAATCATCAAGTTGTACAAGAATGGTTACAGGAATTGTCGACTCGAGAAGTGATTGAAAGAGATTGGCCATATTTAGAAATTGAGAAGTTAGATGTATCAAAAAAAGTCCTGCCATTCATTGGTTGGACGGGTTCACCAGCATCAACCCATCATTTAGTTGGTGATGTCCAAGAAAAAAAACAACAGAGTCCAGATGACTATGCTCATTTTCTTAAAGAAAGTAAAGAAAGTGTAGATATTTTAGCAACAGCTTTAGCGAATGGCGATGAAACACAAATTAAATTTGCAATCCATAAAAATCGGCAAGCGCTGTTAACGATGGGTCAGCAAACAAATGTAGTCATCGAAACGCCAAAACTCACCTCACTATGTAAAATTTCAGCTTCTTTTGGTGGTGCGGCCAAAACTTCAGGCGCAGGTGGTGGCGATTCTGGAATCGCATTTATTTTTGATGAAGAAGCTAAAAATAATATGATCAAAAAATGGAAAGCGGCGGGAATTACCCCCTTACCTCTTTCTGTTTATTCTAAAGAATAGGAATAGATGGAGGATTTTGATGCCAAAACAAACAAATCGAAAAAATGAACATGTCTCTCTATCCGAGAATTTTTATAAAGACGGAGACTCGTCGCTAAAAGATATCCATTTTGTTCATCATTCCTTTCCAGGAATGGATGTTGCAGATGTGGATTTATCCGTTAAATTAGGTGAGCTAGAATTTAATTCCCCTTTCTTCATCAATGCCATGACAGGTGGAAGTGAATGGACAGGTAAATTAAATCAGAAATTAGCCATCGTTGCGCGAGAAACTGGCTTAGCCATTGCTACTGGATCTATTAGTGCAGGACTTAAACATCCAGAATTTTCGGATACCTATAAAATTGTCCGACAAGAAAATCCAAATGGGTTAGTGTTTGCGAACTTGGGCGCTGGCCACGGCGTTGAAAATGCAAAGCGAGCGATTGATTTGGTTCAAGCGGACGCTTTACAAATTCATGTCAACGCCCCTCAAGAAGTGGTCATGCCTGAAGGAGATCGTGAATTTGTTGATTGGATGACGAATATTCAAGGTATTCTAGAGGCAATTGACGTCCCATTAATTGTAAAAGAAGTGGGCTTTGGGATGAGTCGTGAAACAGTTGCTTGGCTGCAGAATATCGGTGTCAAATTTATTGACATTAGTGGTAAAGGCGGAACCAATTTTGCGCAAATCGAAAACTTCCGTCGAAGAGAACAAAAACTTGATGGCTTAGAATCTTGGGGACAAACGACAGCCGTTTCTTTAGTCGAAGCGATGTCTGTTCAAAAGGAAAGCTATATTATTTCTTCTGGCGGTATTCGAACCGCACAAGATATTGTAAAATCATTAGCTCTTGGTAGTTCCTTGGTTGGCATTTCAAGTGAGTTTATGCATATGGTATTGAAAGATGTCGATGGTGCTATTGAAAAAGTGGCTGAATGGAAACTTGAACTTGAACGGACAATGACTCTCCTAGGTGCAAAAAAAGTGACCGATTTAATACAAAGTGACTTAATTATTTCTGGTGAAACAGCTCACTGGGCAAAACTACGTGGGATTGACATAATGGAGTACGCCAATCGATCAAAAAATGTAGGAAATTAACACAGGAAAATCCTATCCAAATTTGAGAAACGGAGTGAGTGCCGTGGTTAGAAAATTTCGTTGGAAATTATTTTTTATTCTACTTCTTCTTGTTATAGTTGGTTGTTCGCGTGAAAATACGGACCATTTAGAACCCACTATTTATGAATCCGTCAATAATTTAGAGGGAGTCTCCCTTCAGCTAATCGATGAAAATTCAGGATTTACGATTAGTCCTACCGAAAGTGATGATCCTACTCCTACAAGTTTAAACTACTATTATGAAAATAATTCGAATAAGGATCTTACGTATGGTCAATCATTTATTTTGGAAGAAAAAATAAATGGAAAATGGTACCAAGTACCTACCATTATAGAAGACTATGGCTTTGAAGATATCGGTTATACTTTAAAAGCTGAATCAATTGTCGCTCTAACAACTGAGTGGGAATGGTTATATGGAAATCTCGAGACTGGACATTATCGACTGATAACTGAAGTGTTAGATGTTGAAGAGCCCGGTTCGTATGAAACTTATCCTTTGGCGATTGAATTTGAGTTGGATTAATTGAATAAAAAAAAAGTAGGTGCATTATTCATTCGAATGCGCCTACTTTTATTTTTCTCTATTGTTTTCCTAAGTCTAACAACAACTGGTACAACGCACCCATTAAGTTTGCGTTATTTGAGAATTTATTCGGTTGAATTGTTATTCTTCCAAACATGTATTCAAAGAAAGAGATGTCTTCAAGAACCAAGTCATACTGGTGATTAATTTCTTCGATAAGTACAGGCTGGCTACTAATTCCGCCACCAATTACAACATGTGAGATATCTAATGTCGATTGTAAATTTAAAATGAAGCCAACTATTCGTCTACAATAATCGGAAAAATGAGCGTTCACTTCTTCGTTTTCTTTTGAATTAATCACTTCAAACACGGCTTCTCCATCCGATTTGTTTTCCAAACCAATCATCTCTGCTAGTTCAGCAATTAATCGAACTGAAGAGTTCGTTGTTGCAAAATTATTGCGTAACTGTTCGTCAGTTGGAAGGTAATGACTAAATTCGCCAGCTAAAAAGTTTCGGCCTTGATGTACTTTTCCATCAATTACCACGGCTCCACCGATTCCTGTACCCAATGCGATTGCCGCAGCATGTTCGACACCTTTTAAATGGCCCATCCAGAGTTCTGCTTGCGCAGCTGCTTTTCCGTCATTAACGACAGCAGCCGGAAGATTGTATTTTTCTTTGAAATGTTCTTTAATATTAATACCATGTAGGAATGGAAGGGCTCCACCTAAATAAATAACGCCTTCTTCGACGTCGATTCGTCCAGGTGCACTAACCGCTACACCTGAAATTTCATCCAAATAATCCGTAATGACTTGATCCATTTCGTCAGCCATTTCTTCCCAACTCCCAGGCGATATAAATTTATTATTTGATAGAACTTCGCCTGTCTCTGATAAGATGCCATATTTTACGGCGCTACCGCCGATATCAAATACCATATATTTTTCCATCATGTTCTCCTTACTTCATTGTAATTCACACGAAACGATTCTTTGTCAGAAACAAAGAACCGTTCATATTTTTATTTTTAATGAATAATCTCATGAATTAAAGTGATCGGTTCTGCAGAATCACTAATTGTTAGATTATCTTTAATCATTTGAATGGACGCATCGACATTTTCTTTATTGGAAAGAATCGTAACAATCGTTTCGCCTTCTTTTACTGGGTCACCAATTTTCTTATGCAACATGAGTCCCGCTGCTAAATCAAGTTCACTATCAATTGTTTCACGTCCAGCCCCAAGTAACATTGCCGCTACCCCAAATTCTTCTGCATCAATTGCTGAAATATAACCCTCTTTATCTGCCGTAACTTCGATTTCATATTTTGCTTGCGGCAATAATTCGTCTGGGTTATCAACAACCTCTGGATTACCACCTTGTGCTTCGATAAAGATTTTAAATTGTTCTAGGGCTTTTCCATTTGCAATATTTTCTTCTAGTTTTTTGCGTGCATCTTCTAAACTTTCACCCACACCACCTAGGTAAGCCATTTGACTACCGAGAACTAAGCATAATTCTGTTAGGTCTTCTGGACCTTCACCTTTCAGTGTGTCAATCGCTTCACGCACTTCGTTTGCATTTCCGATGGCAACACCCAGTGGTTGGCTCATATCCGAAATGACAGCCATAGTATCACGACCAACTGAATTTCCAATTTCAACCATCGTTTGCGCAAGTTCTTTGGCATCTTCGATATTTTTCATAAAGGCGCCGGTTCCTACTTTTACATCCAACACAATCGCATCGGCACCAGCCGCAATTTTTTTACTCATAATCGAACTTGCGATTAATGGAATTGAACCTACTGTACTTGTCACATCTCGTAATGCATAAATCTTTTTGTCCGCTGGCGTTAAGTTACCTGATTGTCCAATCAATGCTAGCTTGTTATTATTTACTAAATCCACAAATTCTTCTTGGCTAATTTCAATATGGAATCCTTCAATGGATTCTAATTTATCGAGTGTTCCACCTGTATGACCTAAGCCACGTCCACTCATTTTTGGCACTGGAACGCCAACACTCGCAACTAATGGAGCAAGGACTAGTGTTGTCGTATCACCAACTCCACCTGTTGAATGTTTATCTACTTTCACCCCATCAATCGCAGACAAATCAATTTGATCGCCTGATTCGACCATTGCAACGGTTAAATCTCGCAACTCCTCTTTTGTCATGCCTTGAAAATAGATTGCCATCAACATAGCACTCATTTGATAATCTGGGATTGTACCATTTGTATACCCTTCAATCATCCACTGAATTTCTTCCGTTGAAAGCATTTCTTGCTCTTGCTTTTTCTCAATTAAGTCTACCATTCTTACCATTCATTTTTCCCCTCTTCGACAATTTATTTCTTTAGTATTTTAACTTCCCCAATTGTGTTGCCAACAATGACGATATCTGTGCTATCAATAAATAACCCATGTTCGACGACACCTATTTCTAGTTTCAATTCTTGTGCTAAGGCTCTAGGATCATCGATTTTATTTAAATGTAAATCAATGATGTAATGTTTGGAATCCGTAATGAATTTAGTTCCTTCTTGTGCAGTACGAAAAGCTGGAGCATAACCTTTCTCTTCAAACATCGAAAATAGGTGCTCACTTCCAAAGGGAACAACCTCAATAGGTAAAGGAAATGCGCCTAGCTGTTCAACTACTTTTGAATCGTCCACAATCCAAATATTTTCTTTGGAATGTGAAGCCACAATTTTTTCTAAAAGCAGTGCGCCGCCTCCTCCTTTGATGCCGTAAAATTCTGGTGATACTTCATCTGCACCATCTATCGTTAAATCAATCTCATCGACATCCGCTAAAGTGACCATATTTAGACCTAATTCTTTAGCTAATTTTTCCGTAACACTCGATGTAGAGACACAGCGAATATGTAGTTGTTCGTCTTGCACTCGCTTTGCCATTGCTTCCACCATAAATTGTGCAGTTGACCCTGTTCCTAAACCAACCACCATACCATCTCGAATAAATTCTGCAGCTTTTTCCCCTACTGCTTTTTTGGGATTCATTTTTCCGTCAGCTCCTTAGTAAAACGCTCACAATCATACGGAATAAGTATAGCATATTTTGTAATATATTTTCAGTATCTGTCGGCATTTTATAGAAATTATTTTAAATAAAAAATGCATCTCGCATCAATTCAGATGGACATGCATTTTTTCTTTTTTTCGAAGAGGAATTTATAGCATTTTAAATTCTAAAAATAAGTCATTATAAATGCCAATAAATTCGAGACCTAAGTTTTCATAGACTTCCAATTCATCCATCTCTTCAAGGTTTGGATAAAATTGTTCGTCACTCGTAATTTCTTCATCAATATGTTCATTGATTGCGGTTAGGTTTGGTGAACTGTAGCCAATGTATTCTGCATTTTGGGCAGCAATTTCTGGACGGAGCATAAAAGAAATAAACGCATGAGCGCCATCGATATTCTTCGCCGTTTTTGGAATAACCATACTATCAAACCATAAGTTTGATCCTTCTTCTGGTAAAACGTAGCGCAAATTTTCATTCTCCCACATCATATCCGCTGCTTCACCTGAAAACGTGACGGCAATTGGAGCCTCTTCTTGAATCATATACATTTTAATTTCATCCGCTACAACGGCTTTTACATTTGGTGCCAGTGTGGCTAATTTTTCTTCAGCTGCTTGTAACTCATTCATATTTTTCGAGTTTAGTGAGTAGCCTAAATTTTGTAAGGTTAAGCCGACAATTTCACGCGCGCCATCAATAAGCAAAAGACTATTTGCATAGTCTGGATCCCACAAATCTTCCCACGAAGTAATAGAATCTTCTTCAATCATCGTCGTATTATAAATAATCCCTAGAGTACCCCAGAAATATGGAATTGAATATTGATTTCCTGGGTCAAAGGATAAGTCGATAAAGTCCGGTACAATATGTTCGAGCCCTTCGATTTTTTCATGGTCGATTGAATATAATAAATCTTCTTCGATCATTCGTTCAATCATATATTCACTCGGAATGGCAATATCATATTGCGTTCCACCTTGTTGAACTTTGGTATACATTGCTTCGTTCGAATCAAAAGTTTCATAAATGACTTGCAAATTTGATTCTTCTTCAAACATTTCAATCAATTCAGGATCAATGTAATCGCCCCAATTATAAATAATTAACGTCCCATCTGTCTGACTACTTGTCGTATGTTTTAGATAGCGATCGGCGCCAAATAAAAGGAAGAGCATTCCGCCAATCAACACGATAAATTGGATTAATTTTTTCATTATTCAGCCACCACCTTTTTCAACACTCGCGCTCGACGATTGTATCGCGAAATATAATAGTATCCTAAAACTAATAACAGGGATGCGATAAATAGTAAAGCGCTTAGCGCATTGATTTCTAAACTGATGCCTTGACGAGCCCGTGAATAGATTTCTACGGATAAAGTGGTAAAACCATTTCCAGTAACAAAGAAAGTGACGGCAAAATCGTCTAAAGAATACGTAAAAGCCATGAAGAATCCAGAAAGAATGCCCGGAATAATGTTTGGCAAGACAATATTGCCAAGGACTTGCCATCGATTAGCACCTAAATCTTGTGCAGCTTTTATCATTGAAGGATTTAATTCTTCTAAACTTGGTAGAACCATCAATACAACGATTGGAATACTAAAGGCAATATGTGAAAGTAATACGGACATAAAACCTAGTTGATAGCCGACAATTGTAAAGAGTAATAAGAAACTTGAACCGATAATAACATCCGGTGATACAAGCAGAATATTATTCGCGCTAAGCAAGGATTCTTTTACGCGATTTTGTCGCATGTTATGAATCGCGATGGCGCCAAATGTTCCAATCACGGTCGCCATTGTGGATGATAGTAAGGCAACGATTAATGTTTGAATGACAATTTGAATTAACCGTTCATCTTGTAAAACATTGGCATAGTGTTCCAAAGTAAAACCTGTAAATTCATTCATCGTTCCGCCTGCATTAAAGGAATAATAAATGAGATAGAAAATCGGAATATACAACACCACAAAGACCGCAAGTAGATACAGTTTGGACCATTTCAATTGATTAGTCATTGTCCACACCTCTTCTCAAACGTTTGGCATTCTTCGGACTTGTTAATTTCATGACGATAAACATCAAGAGAATAAGGATAATTCCAATTGTAGAACCCATTCCCCAGTTTTGTGTCACTAAAAAATGTTGTTCAATCGCTGTCCCTAAAGTGATGACTCGATTTCCACCAATTAAACGCGTTAACATAAACAACGAGAGAGATGGAATAAATACCGCTTGAATCCCGCTTCGTACACCATTCATCGATAATGGAATGATGACATTTTTAATCGTTTCCCAAGTATTCGCTCCTAAATCATGGCTCGCTTTTGTCAATGACGGGTCAATTTCATCGATCGCATTCATAATCGGCATCATCATAAAGGGCAGCTCGATATAAGTGGCTACGAGTAAAAAACTAAAATTTGTAAATAAAATTTGCTGTTTTCCAATACCAATCGCTTCTAAAAAGTTATTCACGACTCCAGATTGACTTAAAATTCCAATAAACGCATAGGCTTTCAGTAAAATATTGATCCATGTCGGTAAGATGAGTAGCATCCGCCATAATTCTTTATGTTCAGTTTTGGTTAAGACATAGGCCGCTGGATAACTTATGACTAATGTGATCGCTGTAATTAACCCCGCATACAAAAAAGATTGGAGGGTCATTTTTAGATAAGTGGCGGACGTAAAATAAGTTACAATATTTTCTAACGTCAATTGGCCATCAATATTTAACAAAGATTGATACAGTAGTAAAACAATTGGCGCAAAGACAAAGAGAATAATCCAAAGTATATAAGGAAACATCAACACATTCCCTGGTCTTCTCAGTATTTTCGCTTTGAATCGATTTGCCATCCTTACCCCTCCTCGTTTTCATTCGTGAAGGTATTTAAACGGCTGTAGAAATCTTCTTCCGATTCATTTTTACGCATGACATGAATACTTCCTTTTGAGAAATCAAGACCGACAGTCGATCCTTCGATAGCCTTTTTAGTGGAATGCACCATCCACTCGTTGCCTTCATTATCATATAAAATAATTTCATAATGGACGCCTCGGAATAATTGTGTATCTACTTTGGCGACAAATTTTCCGTTTTCAGGTGAAGTAATTTCCAGATCTTCTGGTCGAATAACAACATCGATTATCTCGTTCGTCGGAATCCCACCGTCAACACAATCAAATTCATAACCTGCAAAAGACACTCGATAATCACGGACCATATTCCCTTCGACAATATTGCTTTCACCTATAAAATCGGCAACGTACCGATTTAATGGTTCATCATAAATATCGATCGGTGTTCCTTTTTGAACGATTTCACCATCTTTCATTACAAAAATCATGTCGCTCATTGCGAGGGCTTCTTCCTGATCATGGGTAACAAAAAGGAAAGTGATACCTAATCGTTTTTGTAATTCACTTAATTCATATTGCATATCTGTACGTAATTTTAAATCCAGTGCAGACAATGGTTCATCTAGTAAAAGAACTTCAGGCTCATTTACCAATGCTCGAGCAATCGCAACACGTTGTTTTTGTCCACCAGACATTTCACTAATTGAACGGTTCGCAAATTTTTCTAGACGGACTAAACCAAGTGCCTCTTCCACTTTTTCTTTGATTTCATTTTTTGGACACTTCTTCATTTTTAGACCGAAAGCTACGTTCTCAAAGACGTTCATATGCGGGAACAATGCATAGTCTTGAAATACTGTGTTTACTTGTCGTTTATGCGCGGGAACCTCATTTACTTTTTGATGATTAATCGTTACGACTCCCGTGCTCGCTTCAGTAAATCCTGCGATTAAATTAAGAATTGTTGTCTTTCCACAACCAGAAGGTCCCAACAAGGTATAAAACTTCCCTTTTTCTAATTGGAAGGTAATATCCTTCAGTACAGTCGAATCGTCATATTGTTTTCCTACATTTTGAAAAGTTACAATCGTTTCTGTCAATCTCTTCACCTCAGTTTATTATTAATTTTTAGCTTGATTCATTATATGAACTTAAAGCTTAATTAATTATATTTATTTTCTACCAAAATACAATAGGAATTTGTTTCTTTATACAGAAATTTGTAGAGAAAGGATACAAAAACAGATGACCGTTTTGATCATCTGTTCTTCTGATTCGTTTATTCATTTTTATTTAAATATATTCCCATTGCTTCGTGAAGAAATTCTGCTGCACCTGGTGCTATTTTTTCATAATAAGCTTTGAAGCGTTCATCTTCAACATACATTTTTGTTAGATTGAAATGTTTTTCTTCATTATAATATCCTGCTGGCCATGCAGCAATGATCCATTGTTGATGCAACTTGCAGACTTCTTGCGCAAGTTCACTCTCTGGACGATTTTCCTCAGTAGCTTGAGCTAATTTTCCATTTAACTCTTCAGTGAGCTCTTGCATTTTTGCAACTTGTGCTTGAGATAATTTACCAAAGGCCTTGTTCGATTTATCGATGACTTCATCGCCATATTTTTGACGAATTTCTTCCCCATATTTCGCTTCGTTTTCATCGATCTGCGCTTTCTTAAAGGCTTCAAATTTTTCTTGATCACTCATTGTTCGTTCTCCTTCCGCAGACTGAATCGATTGTTCAACGGTTAGAATTAATCGATTTAATCGCTCTTTTTTATTTTTCAGATGAACAAGATGGTTCTCCAATGCCTTCCTTATTGTAAAATCATTGGCATGGATCAGCTCGCTAATTTCCTCAAGAGATAAATCCATTTCACGGTAGAATAAAATCTGTTGTAAAAGGTCAACTTCCTCTTGCCCATAAATACGGTACCCACTTGAATTCACTCGTTTTGGTTGGAGTAAATTTATTTCATCATAATATCGAAGTGTTCGTGCACTAACCCCAGATATTTTTGCTAGTTTACTCACGGTATATTCCATCTTTATCACCTCCAAATTTAGTATAAAGGCTTACGTAACGTTAAGGTCAAGTCCTTATTTAAATAAAAAAGACTAACCATCAAAGTCAGTCTTTTGTCTTCTATTTAGCTTACTCAACTGATGATACTTTTACACTTTCACCAATAATGCGAACTTCTCTTTCAAGTTGAACATCATATTTTTCCAAAATAATTTTTTGAATGTGTTCAATTAACTCAATATAATCCGTTGCAGTGGCACCATCAATGTTAACAATAAAGCCTGCATGTTTTGTTGAAATTTGTGCGCCACCCCATTTCAACCCTTGAAGCCCTGCATCTTGAATTAATTTTCCTGTAAAATGACCCGTTGGACGTTTGAACACAGACCCACAAGAAGGATATTCTAATGGTTGTTTCGAAGTTCGTAAGAAAGTTAATTCATCCATACGTTCCTTAATGTCATCTTTATCACCAGATTTCAGTTTAAAAGTAACACTCAAAACAATATCTAATGTTTTTTGGAGTTTACTATTACGATAACTAAATTCCATCTCTTCATTAGATACTTCAATAATCTCGCCATCTAATTTTAGAATGGTTACTTTTTCAATCACATCTTTTACTTCACCTTCGTAAGCACCCGCATTCATATAAACGGCTCCACCAGTACTTCCTGGAATTCCGCAAGCAAATTCTAAACCCGTTAGCCCATGTTCGTAAGCCATCTGACTGACTTCAATAATAGGTGCTCCAGATTCAACAACCATTCGTTTTTTGTTGACTGTAATGTTATCCATCTCAGTCAAAATAACCGTAACCCCTCGGATTCCGCCATCGCGAACAATAAGGTTGCTGGCATTTCCTAAAATAGTTAACGGATGGTTCGCTTCTCTTGCCCAATTGATGACAGCAACTGTTTCCTCAACTGAACTTGGGAAAAATAAGACATCGGCAGGTCCACCTGTTTTTGTGTGTGAATAGTTAGATAAAGGTTCATTTTCTTTAACAATTAGTTTCGGGAATTTGTTCAATAATTCAGTGTAGATATATTTCACTACATTCGTTCCTTTCAGATTAAAATGCTTCTCTGGGTTGATACCAGATATTTAGCGTATTAATAGTAACATGAAACCCATCACGTTTGTAGTCTATATATTTCAAAATAATTCAATCCAATGACAGAGCGCACCTACCATTTTACAAAAATGACAAAAATGATGCGAATGAATACCTAAGTATACATTCACACCATTTGTTTTATCTGTTTATTTAATTTTCAAAACGACTTTCAGAATCTGTATCGATTTCTTCAAAATCATCTTTCGCGATGTAGTCGACCTCAATCATTCGCTCTTCATCGATGTTCAAAAGCACACCATAAATTCGACCGTTTTGAATTTCGCTTGTGGTTAGAACGTAGTTGTTGATGCGGACAGACACACGTTCGTCTGTATCTGGAACGTAGCCAATATGATGGATTACAAAACCAGCAATCGTATCGACTTCATCAGATTCAATATCTTCATCAAAATAATCATTAAAATCGGTTAATTGTAGGCCACCGTTTAGATAATAGTTAAAATCATCAATAATACGGATATCACCTAATGTCGTCACATCTGATTCATCATCAATTTCACCCACGATTTCTTCAAGAAGATCTTCCATCGTTACAATCCCTTCAACTCCACCATATTCATCAATTAAAATCGCCATATGTTGTTGTTCACGTCGGAATTCAATCAATAAGTCGTCAGTATAAATGGTTGATGGCACTAACATCGGACGGTTAGAAATTTCTAGTAAATCTAAGTTTTCAAAACCATTTGCGCTAGCTGCTTTTAATAAATTTTTCGTGTGTAATACACCGATAACATTATCTTTTTCATCTTTATAGATAGGGAATCGAGAAAATGGGCTATCAAAAATGAGACCTAAGTTTTCCTCATACGGATCCTCTATATCTAACATAATCGTATCCGTTCGAGGGACCATAACTTCGCGAGCGATTTTGGTATCTAAAGATAAGACACCCTCCATCATATCTAATTCATCTGTATCAAAGCTGTCACTATCACGGCTTCGTTCAATAATCACTTGCATCTCTTCACGTGTAAATTTCTCTTCCGATTCTGTAAAATCGATTGGAGTAATTCTTTGTAGTAAGCCTGTTGAAGCAGAAAGCAACCAGATAAATGGCTTAAAAATCTTTTGGACATAGTAAATAATGCCACTTGTGCCCATAGTCACTGCTTCTGGCATTTGCAGTGCGATTTGTTTAGGGAATAATTCTCCAAAAACTAGTGTAAAGTATGACAAGATTAAAGTCACTGTAACTGTTGCAACTGTTTGAGCACCTGCAAAATCAGGTAAATAATCAGCGAAGATCACAGCAAAACTCGTTGCAGCTTGCGCACTCGATAAGAATCCAGCAAACGTAATTGCTACTTGAATAGTTGCTAAAAAGTCATCTGCATTTCCTAGTAAATTTAAGACTCTACTAGCTTTTTTGTCACCTTCATCAGCTAGTTGCTCAACCTTTGATTTATTGACCGAAACAAATGCAATCTCAGCCGAAGCAAAAAATGCATTTATTAGGGTTAATATAATAATGATAGTTAATTCTGTTAACAGGGAACTCCCGGAAGAATCCATAACTCAACTCTCTCTCCTTAAATAAATAATTAGTCATCATGTTGTCATGTCAAATAGCGTAAGGAAAAGCGGTTTAGCTTTTATACTAAACCACTCCCTATATTACTATCTATTATAAAGTATATTTTTATTTTTGTGTAGCTTTTTTAAGGTATTTGTCTGCAAAACCCGTTTTTCGTAGAATAAATTTAATAATCTCTACAAAGACGATGATACTTGCGGCAGCTACGATAACAATAATCCATCCTTCTGTACCAGGAATTGTAACATCAAAGAAGTCGTTAATTCCTGGAATTAAGATAACTCCGTAAAGTAATACTCCAGACAGCAATGAAGCACCGTTCAAGTATTTGTTGTTAAATGGATTGTCGCTAAATAGTGAACCGAAAATATGCTTCACATTAAATGCGTGGAACAATTGTATTGTACCTAATGTTGCAAAAGCCATTGTTTCAGCCAAGTTAATCGCGATTGCCTCATCCACACCATATCCTAACGTTGGTGCATATTGGTAACGACCCATCCAGTAAACAAATAGTGTGATAACACCTTCTAAAATTCCTTGGTAAGCGATACTTGGTAAAACTCCATTAGATAAGAAACTTGAGTTTGGATCACGTGGTTCGTACTCCATACTATCTTTTTCAGCTTCTTCCATACCTAAAGCAATCGCTGGGAAAACGTCTGTTACTAAGTTAATCCATAAAATATGAATTGGTTCAAGAATTTGCCAGCCTAATAATGTTGCTGTAAATAACGTAATAACCTCACCTAAGTTGGCAGACAATAGATATTGTACTGCTTTTTGGATATTGGCAAATACTTTACGTCCTTCTTCAACTGCGTGAACAATTGTTGCAAAGTTATCATCCGCTAACACCATATCAGACGCACCTTTTGATACTTCTGTACCTGTAATCCCCATACCAACACCAATATTTGCTTGTTTTAATGCGGGTGCATCATTCACTCCGTCACCTGTCATCGAAATGACTTTATCGCGACTTTGCCATGCACGAATTATACGTACTTTATGCTCTGGAGAAACGCGAGCATATACGGAATATTGATCAATATTTGCAGCAAGTTCTTCATCACTCATTGCAGATAGTTCTGCTCCTGTAATAACATGCTCATCATTATCTTTATCCCGTTCGTTTAAAATAGTTAAACGTTCAGCAATTGCTTGTGCCGTAATCGCATGGTCTCCAGTAATCATAATAGTACGGATTCCAGCTTTACGTGCTGTCTCAATTGAGCCACGAGCTTCTTCTCTTTCAGGGTCAATCATCGCAACTAACCCTGCAAAGATTAAATCATTCTCAACTGTATCAGTATTTAATTCAGCAGGAATTTCATCAATAATTTTGTAAGCTCCAGCTAAAACTCGAAGGGCTTGACGAGCCATTTCTTCGTTTGCATTTAAGATTTGTCGTTCATCTTTATCTGTAAATTCACGAACTTCTCCATCATCATAAATATTAGTCACTCGTTTGATTAATTGATCTGGCGCACCTTTTACTGCAACTAGATAGCGTCCATCTTCAAGTTCATGAATCGTTGACATTAATTTACGATCAGATTCAAACGGAACTTCACCAACACGTGGATGTTTATTTAATTCTTCTTCTAATTTTTGACCTTTGTCGATACCATATTGAATCATCGCTATTTCAGTTGGGTCTCCAACTAATTTGCCTTCGTTATCAGTATCTGCATCATTCGCGTAAGTTGTTGAAATAACTAAAGGATGTGTCAAATCCATATCTTCTTCAGCATCACGAATTTCTCCATTATAGTAAACACGTTCAATGGTCATACGGTTAACTGTCAATGTACCTGTTTTATCTGAACCAATAATTTGGGTACTACCTAAAGTTTCAACAGCTGGCAACGATCGAACTAAAGCATTTCGGCTAGCCATATTTTGTGTACCAATTGATAAAATAATTGTAGTAATTGCCGGCAAGCCTTCAGGAATTGCAGCAACAGCTAATGAAACAGCTACTAATAACATGTCTGTCCAAGGTAAACCTCGTACAACTGTCCCCACAATAAATGTTAAAACTGCGATACCAATAATTAGATAAGTAAGTGTTTTTCCTAATTCATCTTGGTCTTTTTGTAATGGTGTTTTTTGAGCTTCTGTCGATTCTAACATAGAAGCGATATGTCCAACTTCTGTGTCCATACCTGTTCCAGTAACTACACCTAAACCACGACCATATGTGACATTGGTACTTGAGAACACCATATTTGTTCGATCTCCAATACCAACTTCATCTTCAATAGTAGTTGCATCTTTTTCACTCGCAACAGATTCACCCGTTAAAGCTGCTTCTTCTACCTGAAGTGAGTTCGCTTCAATTAAACGCATATCAGCCGGAACGACATTCCCAGCCTCTAGTAAAACGATATCTCCAGGAACAATTTCAGTACTTTTTAGCACTTTAATTTTTCCGTCACGTCTTACCTGTGCCTCTGGTGAAGCCATTTGTTGTAAGGCATCGATAGCCTCTTCGGCTTTGTTTTCTTGGAAAACACCCATAACTGCATTCAAAATAACAACAATCATAATAACTAATGCATCTTCAATGTGACCACTTACTGCCCAAGAAATAACTGCAGCAATCATTAAGACAATAATCATAAAGTCTTTAAATTGTGCAAGAAATTTTTGGAGAGTTGTTGTACGCTCGCCTTGTTCTAGCTCATTCGCACCATATTTTTCCAATCGTTGGGCAGCTTCTTCCGAACTTAAACCATTGGCAACATTTGAATTTAATTGATCAATCATGTCTTCGCTCGAATGTTGATAAGCTGTTAAATCTTTCTCTTCCATTTTTAATTTCCTCCTCGTGTAAAACCAATTACTAAAAATATTCTATCAGAAAAACCTACAAAAAAAGAGACTTATGCACTCAGGACGCTATTTGTCCAGGCATAAGTCTCACTATTTAAGTACAGTACCAGTAGACCAATTGCTCTTAGTCACTTATCGTTGTTGATACTGACGAGGATAAATCCTCTAGTTACTCCCTTATGAATATTCATTTAACGCAATTATAGTGAACTTTTAACAAAAAATCAAGCGGCTCTTTTTTAATTTTATGTGAAGATTTGGTGAAAGTCCGAATCCTTTTGTCAAATTATCTTTCTGGAAACAGTTCATCTAATATATTTTGATACCTTTCTCCTACTGCATGAAGTGTAATCTCACGTTTTTCTGGCGTGTCTAGTGGTGGTGTTAATTGGATTTCGAGTCGATCTTCAGGCAAATCATCTGGAGCAACGGATGGCCACTCGACTACGCTCAAGCCATCCCCATCAAAATATTCTTCTAATCCTAGTTCAGGGACATCATTTTCATCCAGACGATATAAATCAACGTGGTACAATGGCATTCGCCCATCTGTATATTCTCTTACAATTGTGTAAGTCGGGCTTTTGATAATTCGTTTAATCTCTAATCCTTCACCGAGACCTTTGGTGAAGGTTGTTTTTCCTGCACCTAAGTCCCCTTTAAGTAAAATTGTCATCCCTGGTTTTAAGTAACCTGCTAATTTTTTTGCGAACTCTATTGTTTGCTGTTCATTTTCTACAAATACTGTAGGCATGCTGTCCTCCTTGATTCTTGGATGATTTTATAAAAATCCATACTATTTCTATCTTGACTCCAATAAGTATACCAATTATTTCCCAAAATGAGTATCATTTCATTTCTCGCTCTATTCTGGTTATAATTTATGGAAGAAATAAATAAAGGAGTTGTAGATAATGGAAATTCGTTCTCTTTCCGTCGGACAAGCCCAATCAAATTGTTATATTGTCGTTCATCCTGAAACAAAAGAAAGTATAATTATCGATCCAGGTGAAAATCCTGACCGTATCCAAGCAGTTCTACGTGAATCTGAGTCACAACCATTAGCTATTCTATTGACACACACACATTTTGATCACATTGGTGCGGTGGATGCCATTCGATCAGCTTATGAAATCCCTGTGTACGTAGGAGAAGAAGAAGCCGATTGGTTGACCGATCCCAACAAAAATTTGTCTAGTTTAAGCGGAAACCCAATTCATGCGAAAGCAGCAGAGCACACGTTTAATGTTGGAGAAATATTGAGAATCGGTTCTTTTGCAATTAAAGTTGTTCCAACTCCTGGCCATTCTCCAGGTAGTGTCTCATTCATTTTTGAAGAAGAAAAATTTGTTGTTTCGGGAGATGCATTATTTGCTGGAAGTATTGGCCGAACAGATTTACCTGGGAGTAATCACACTCAATTATTCGAAAGCATTGAAACACAACTGTTCACTTTGCCGACAGATTTTAGAGTGTATCCTGGACATGGCGAATCGACAACGATTGGTCATGAAAAAGAAACGAATCCTTTTTTCGCATAACTAGATATTGAAAAGCGTTTGGAGATTTTAGTTCCCCAAACGCTTTTTTATTCTTATTTTTCTTTCCAAGTAAATGTTGCAGTACTTCTTACAACCCCATCCACAACGAGTTGATGACGTGAGATAAGTTCTTCATCATCATTTTCAATGATGTCTGCAAATGATACAACCTCTTCGTCTTTATGTATTTCTTTTTCATAGACGACGTTTCCTTTAGTCATCCGATATTTCGATAAAAATCCATCCCCTAATGGATCAAGCATCCATAAAAAATATCTTGAGTTATTCACATGAAAATTGCTATCAATATCAAAATAGCCGACCTGGTATTGCTGTTGATTTGCATTTTCTAAAGGATCTGGTGCAGTTGGTTTAGGCATACGCTTAATTCGACGATTTTCTGAAGATCCATATCCTTCGATTACTTCAACAGGAATTTTTGTTAATCTTCTTTCTTCATTAATTAATGCGAACACTGTCATCACATAGACGAGTAACTCCCCATTTTTATCGTACACTTCAAATTCGCGATACGAAAAGAGACGGTTATATTCTTTAGCATACGTCCGAATCATAATGGTTTCATTAGCTTCTGGCATCCGTTGAATATTTAAATCATATTGAATAATAATCCAACTTAGTCCCAGTTCATGAACAGGAAGAGCGCCAATTTGTGCGGTTTGTTCCCCTGAGGTTTCAATTAATACATTCATTAATTGATGAAGATCCATTTTTTGATAGCGATCTGTTAAAAAATAAGGAACTTTAAATTGTTTTTCATAAGTAACTGGTGCCATGTCTTTCCTCCAAGCTCTGTTCTTGTTGGTCATTATATCGTAAAAAGCGAGTTGTTTAAATAAGATCTGTTTTACTTTTTGATAAGAATAGCAAAAATATTTGAAGAATGTATGAAATCAGCTCATTTCCTAAGAAAAAGAATTAAATTTTATCGTGCATGTGGTATAATTGCACTTACATTAATGAAAAGTATGGAGTGAAGACAAAAGATGAGTGTTAAAAACAAAAACCGTTTAGTATGGGCGATTGGTGCAATTATCGGAGCAATCTTTGGGTATTTACAACCAGGATTATCGCAATCTATTCTACCAATCCTCGGTCTTGGAGCAGGTATTTTTTACTTCTTTGGGGCACAATCTGTAAACAAAGATCCAGACAAAGAACAAGTTTATGATTTTAGTGAATATACATGGTATATCGCTTTACGTGGAGTCATGGGCTTTTTAATCGGAAGCGCGATTGTTTCTACGATTATTTTAATCATGGCTATTTATCAATAATTGAATTTCAAGCTATTATTTTTTAATGAAATTTTCGCATTGACTTTATTATGAAAGGTGTATGCAGTATGAAATACGAAGAACTTTCTTTATCGAAAGCGACCATCCAAACGGATAAACTCCTTTCGAATATCGAAGCATTTAAAGGCTTGTTAAATGAAACCACTCAACTGATGGCTGTCGTTAAAGCCGATGCTTATGGCCATGGTGCAATCCCGTTAGCAAAAGAAATTGAAAAAGCGCAAGCTGCTGATTATCTGGGGGTAGCACAATTAATTGAAGCAATCGAATTAAGAGATGCTGGTATTCAATTACCTATTTTAGTCTTTAATGCGGTTCGTCCACATGAAATTCGTTTGGCGATTGAGCAAGATATTTCGATGACCATTTTTGCGCCAGACACAGCAAACGAAATTGTTAAAATTGCGTCAGAGCTTAATCTTCAAGCCAAAGTTCATATTAAAATTGACTCTGGAATGGGACGCCTAGGCATTTCAACATTTGAAGAGGCATCTGAAGTCTATGAAGCACTAATGTCAGATTGGGTAGAAGTGGAAGGAATCTTTACACATTTTGCAGACGCAAAAGAAGATACGCCTGACAATTTTACGCATGAACAATTCAAACGATTTCAAATAATTGTCCAATCATTTGAAGAAGAAGGTATCACATTTGCGATTCGCCATTGCTGTAATACAGCAGGAACAATTAATTTCCCTGATTACCATTTAGATATGGTGCGAGTAGGTTTAGGTTTATATGGATTAAATCCTACGACAGGTTCGAATGTGCGACTTGAATTAACGCCTATCCAAGAAGTTTCTGCACGTGTAACTTTCGTC
The DNA here is from genome assembly GCA_964612765.1 of uncultured Carnobacteriaceae bacterium. Taxonomy (GTDB): domain Bacteria; phylum Bacillota; class Bacilli; order Lactobacillales; family Carnobacteriaceae_A; genus Atopostipes. The sequence goes on along the minus strand of CAZTEC010000015.1, from coordinate 1,518 downwards.
AAAGATTTCCCTGAAGGACAAAGCGTTGGGTATGGAAGAACCTATTATTCCGATCACCCCATTAAAATTGCTACTGTAGCCATTGGTTATGCAGATGGTGTTGCAAAAAGTTTGTCTAACAAAGGATTTTTCACGTATAAAGGGCATCGATTACCAATTCTCGGTGAAGTTTGTATGGATCAAATCATGATTGATATGTCCGCTGTGCCTGATCTTGCTATTGGCGATGAGTTGACTTACTTTGGGGATCCTGCAAACGGACACCAGTTAATGACTGACGTCGCAAAATTCGCGAATGCTTCTCAGTATGATCTCTTATGCCGAATGGGCCGTCGCTTGAATCGTATTTATCACTAATTTTATTTTGAACACGGAACATTCAAACTCTTGTCCTCACTGACAACTTGGAGGAATGTTTCGTGTTTATTTTTTTAGGAGGATGGAACTAGTGGATTCAAAAATTAAAAAAGTTTTACCCAATTTATTCATCTATGTTATTCCCGCATTAATTGGCTTCTTTGGGGCTCATTATCTACAAGAGTATGGAGGAGATTTTGGATTTGCTGAATTACTTTTTATACTCGTCATTTTTATATTCAGTTTACCCATCCACGTAGTCCTTCACGAACTCGGTCATTTGCTTGCTGGATTATTATCTGGTTATCAATTTATCATGTTCCGCCTGTTCAACTATATTTGGATTCGGACGGATGAAGGGATTTCGAAACGTAAACAAGTGATTTCAAATGTTTTGGGACAAGCCTTAATGGTTCCACCTAAAGAAAATGACACTCCTCCTTTTCTGCTTTATCATGCAGGAGGATTGATTGTAAATACATTAACAGCTGTGTTAGCTATTTGGCTTGGAAATATTATCGAACATCCCTATTTACGTTACGGTCTTTTTACATTTGGGGTTGCAGCTGCTGGTCTGATGCTCACGAATTTCATTCCGATAAAAGGAACAGACGGTTTTAATATCCTACAACAATTCAAAAATAAAAACGCTCGTGATGAAATGACGTCAGTTTTGTATTTGTATCAAGATATGGTACAAGGGAAAGCTTTTGTAGATTTACAAAATTATGTTGATGATGCACAACTAACTGAAATTGAAAATCCGAATAATGTCACGTTGCTTACAGTACGTGCTAGTTATTATTTAGAAATCGAAGCATTTGACCAAGCTCGTGAAATTTATGCGATGCTTTATGAAAATGAAGCGAAACTATTCGCAGGGCATAAACCAGATATTATTCTAAATTATTATTTCCTGTTGCTTTTAACGGAACCGAATCATCCAGACGTTGAAAAAATTGCAGGGACAACCATTTACAAACAGTATAAAAAAGTAAAGCAAGCGGACTACATGCGGATTTTTGCGGCGGAAGCCATCTTCTTGTATCATGATTGGCAGAATGCTCGAAATCTTTTAGACGAAGGAAAGCAATATATCCATTTGATGCCTACCGTGTCTGAAGAAAAATTAGAAAATAAATTGTATCACTATCTCACTCA
>CAZTEC010000014.1:0-25984 GCA_964612765.1 uncultured Carnobacteriaceae bacterium | reverse complement strand
AGAGCATTCGCCTTCTAAGCGAACGGTCGGGGGTTCGAATCCCTCCTGGTACGTATCAGTAATTAAATTAAACGACATGTCCTATGGATGTGTCGTTTTTTTTGTTTTAAAAAATATCTGTAACATATCTAGAATTATACTCTACTTATACATTATATTTGAATAAAAGAAAACCAGCTAGTTCTATTTCCGAAGAGAATAAAACCAACTGGTCTTTTCGCAATAAAATTATTGCTTATGTTCTATTAAAAAATACAGTTTATTAGTTTTTAACTGCGTCTTTTAATCCTTTACCAGCTTTGAATGCTGGAACTTTTGTTGCAGGAATCTCGATTTCTTCCCCAGTTTGAGGATTACGTCCTTTACGAGCAGCACGTTCACGAACTTCGAAGCTACCGAAACCAATAACTTGTACACGTTCACCATCTGCTAAAGTATCTGTTACGACGTCAAAAAGAGCTTCAACCGCTGCTGTTGCGTCTTTCTTAGTTAAACCAGTTTTAGATGCAACGCCGTCAATTAAATCTGCTTTATTTGCCATAATTTTACACCTCCCTAAAAAGTTAGCCCTATTTATATTTAGACTCAACTTTTTATAATCCCATTATTGAGAATAAATAGGTGAAATACTCGATTACCTCGATATTTCATTTTAAAAGATAACACATAACCCTTGTGACTGCAATCTTTTTTAGCTAAAAATGATAAAATTGTTGTTAAATAACGAAGCACATTACGTTCTTTTTCTTGGAATTATTCTCAATGGAGTACCTACGAAATCAAAGTTTTCTCGTAATTGATTCTCCAAAAATCTTCGGTAAGAAAAATGTAATAACTCAACATCATTTACAAAAACTACAAATGTTGGTGGTCCTATAGTAACTTGTGTCATATAGTATATTTTTAAACGTTTTGTATTAACAGTTGGCGTAGGATTCATCGCTAAAGCATCCATTAATACATCGTTAAGAATAGAAGATTGTACACGCTGCATACGATTTTCATAAACTTGTTTAATCATTTCTGGTAAGCGATGCAATCTCTCGCCAGTTTCAGCAGAAACAAAAAGAATGGGTGCATAGTCAAGGAATTTAAATCGTGAACGAATATCCTTTTCAAAATCACGCATTGTATTTGTATCTTTTTCTACAGTATCCCATTTGTTTACGATAATAATCATGCTCTTACCTTCATCTACTGCATGACTGAAAACACGTGAATCTTGCTCTCTTATGCCTTCCTCTGCATTAATCACACAAAGTACTACATCTGAGCGACTAATCGCACTAAGCGCTCGTAGAACGCTATATTTTTCGGTGTTTTCATATACTTTTCCACTCTTACGGATACCTGCTGTATCAATGATAACAAATTCTTGACCATCTTCATCAACAAAAGGTGTGTCGATGGCATCGCGAGTCGTTCCTTCAATATCTGAAACAATGACGCGATTTTCACCTAATATTTTATTGACTAAACTAGATTTTCCTACGTTGGGACGACCAATCAAACTAAATCGAATGGTGGAATCATCATAAACATCTAAGGAATCGCCCGAGAAATGCGACACTACTTCATCTAATAAATCACCTAGCCCTAGACCGTGAGAACCTGAAATAGGATATGGTTCGCCTAGTCCAAGAGAATAAAATTCATAGAAACGATCACGTTCTTCAGGGTTATCCGCTTTATTCAAACCTAAAACAACTGGTTTGTCTGAGCGATGTAAAATTTTTGCAATACTTTCATCTAAGGTAGTAATGCCACTTCGAATATCTACCATAAAGATAATAACATCCGCTTCATCTATTGCAATTTCAGCCTGACTTTTTATCTCTACATCTAAAGGATAATCATCTAAGGTGATTCCACCTGTATCAATAATTGAAAATTCCTTACCTAACCATTCAGCTTCTCCATAAATCCGATCTCTAGTTACACCAGGTTTATCCTCAACAATAGATACTCTTTCGCCCACGATACGGTTAAAAATTGTAGATTTACCTACGTTAGGCCGTCCTACAATAGCAACTATTGGTTTTACCATTATTTCACCAACTTTCATTTAAAATATTGACATATCTTATGTCTGATTACAATAAGTAACACCCAACTTTTTTGGTTTTCCAATAAGTTGGGTGTCCTAAATTCTATTTAAAGATTAAATTGAACTACTCTTCGTCTTCATCGTTCCCGAATAATCCTTTTAATTGATCACCTAATTGGTCTCCAATCGTAAAGGCTGAGTCTTCATCATCATCTCTTAAGGATGGCTGACGAACTTCAGGTCGAGAAGTCTGTTTTGGAGCTGACTTTGCTGCCGGATTATCTTCTCCCTCAGTTCTTTCAGGCGCTTCTTCCAAAGCTTTAATACTTAAAGATACACGTTGTTCAGATTGATCAACGCTTAAGACTTTAACTTCAACCTCTTCATTCTCACTCACAACTTCATGTGGAGTTTCAACATGGCGATGTGCCATTTCAGAAATATGAACAAGTCCTTCGACACCTGGTTTCAATTCAATGAATGCACCAAAATCAACAATACGTTTAACCGTACCAGTTGTTACAGAATCCACTGGATATTCTTCGTCCACTGTATCCCATGGTCCTAGTAATAAATCTTTAATAGATAGAGATACTCGTTCACGACTCTCGTCTACGCTCAAGACTTTAACTTCGATTTCATCACCAACAGATAGACGATCTTCTGGATGGTCAATGTGCTCATGAGCAATTTCTGAGATATGAACTAAACCATCGATCCCACCCAAGTCAATAAATGCACCAAAATTAGTTAAACGTACAACTGTTCCAGTAACTGTTGCACCTTCTTCTAGTCTTTCTAAAGCTTCTGAACGTTTCTCTTCTTCTTCAGATTCTAATAAATCTCGACGAGATAAGATTAACTGTCTATTTGAAGGATCAATTTCAATGATCTTGAATTCATAAGTGTTACCTTCAAATTGAGATAAATCACGAACAAATCGAGTGTCTAATTGAGATGCAGGAACGAATCCACGAACACCTAAATCAACTGTCACTCCACCTTTAACAACTCGGTTAACTTCAGCTTCAACTGTTTCACCGTTGTCAAATTTTTCTTGTAATTCATTCCAAACTTCGCGTTGGTCTACACGTTTTTTAGATAAGATAAAACTACCTTGCTCTTTATCGCTAACCACACGTAATACAGTTACACGAATTCTTTCGTCAATTTCTACTTCGTCAGCAGGATTATTTACGCGATTTGTTGATAATTCGCGAATTGGAATATATCCTTCATGACCTGTATCTAAACCAACGATAACGTTTTTATCCTCGTCAATCGTTAAAACGACTCCTTCAACAATATCACCAGGTTTAATTTCTACCGTACCATCTAAAGCCTCTGACATTGTTTCTGGTTCTTCAACATTTTCGACAACTTCTGCAGGTTCAGCAGTTTCTTCAACTGGTTGTTCATCAGTAGTTTCTACTACTTCTTCTACTTCAGTTTCAGTTGTCTCTTCTACTTCACCATTTAACTCTAACTCTTTGTTTTCTTTTTCTGACATGTTTACTGTGCCTCCCAATACCAAATCAATACATATATCATAACATATATTACTATACATTTCACATAAATTCCACTATTTCAATAGATAAAATAGATATTTCTCATGAAATGTTCATTAAATTTTAAATAATTGCATGGATTAGTATTTATTTTTGGTTTATTTTATTATTTATTATTTTAATACATTCATTAACGACTTCATTAATACTTAAACTTGTAGTATCTAAACGAATAGCATCCGCTGCTTGCTTTAGAGGAGAAACTGTTCGATTGGAATCAAAAGTATCTCGAGCAATAATTTCTTGTTTCAACGTCTCAAAGTCTGAAGCTATTCCTTTTTCTTTATTCTCTAAATATCTTCTTTCCGCGCGCTCTTCGACACTAGCCACTAGAAAGATTTTTACATCAGCTTGTGGTAATACAACAGTTCCAATATCTCTTCCATCCATGATGACTCCTGAATGACTCGCTATTTGTTGTTGTCTACTCACCAATTCTTCGCGAACTTTCGCAAAAGAGGACACCATCGATACATTATTTGTGACATCATTTTGTCGAATAGAATCCGTAACATCTACTTCGTTTACAAAAACTTGTTGACCACTTTCAGTTCGCTTAAATGAAATCTCAGTTTGCTCTAACAATTGAACTAATCCTTCTTCTTCATCTACTGGTACGTTGTTTTTTAATGCTAAAAATGTTACAGCCCGATACATGGCTCCTGTATCAACATATACCAACTGAAATTTTTCAGCTATCAATTTAGCAATTGTGCTTTTCCCTGATGATGCCGGACCATCAATCGCTATTTTTATCTCTTTAAACATTATTTCCCTCATCTAATATTAAATTATTCTACTTTTAATTCTTGGCCAACATAAACAGTTTCTTCCGTTAAGCCATTTAAATCCATTAATTCTTGTGTTGTCATTCCATGATTCAGAGCAATTCGATACATATTGTCCCCAGCTTGAACAATATACGTATCACCTGAAGATGTTTCTGGTGTTGATGGTGTTTCTTCTACTGGCTGTTCCGTTTCGATTTCTGTTTCAGGATCAGGTGTGGATTCTGAATCTGAATCTGGCTCTGGTTCGGTTTCAGAATCTGGCTCTGGTTCAGGAGTCGACTCTGGTTGTTCTTCAGCTGCTTCATTCTCTGTAGCTACTTCTTCATCCTCTTGATTTGAATCAGTTTCTGGTTCTGTATCCGAATTATCCTCTGGTGCTTCAGCGGTCTCTGACATTTCTGGATCATTCGTTATCCTTTCATTATCTGAACGGTTGGAATACCAAACGTAATAAAAAATGGTGGCCAAGATTAGTACCGCCAGAAAAATAACTGTACCAGTTAACATTGGTGACATCCCGTCATCATTTCGCTGTTTTTCTCCTCGGGTACGTTCACTCCTAGAAACATACTCCAAATCCCCATAATCTTCATCAAAACGTTTGGACCAAATTTCTTCGTCAGATGATTGTTTTTTCTTCGTCATAGATCTTCTTCCTTCCATCTTTACTCTCTCAATTATTGTAGCATATTTTTCATGATATCGTTACTGAATATTGTATAATGCATTAAAGGCTATTTGCCACGATTCTAAATCTTTTTTCAGAATCTTTTGCTCCTGAAATTCTGACAGCTCTCTAAACAAGTGGTAAATTTTATCAAAATCAAGTCCACAATTTCCGCAACAATTTACAATGCCTTCATTTTTACTTTCATCAAAATAGTTTAGCAAAAAATTTCGTTTACACTTCTCGGTATAAATATATTGAAGCATATAGGTTAGTTGATTGATTTTTATTTGCCGCCTATCTTCAATTTTTTCTAGCGTCTCATTCAAATCATTTGATGACTCTTTATAATAATTCGCCAATTTCATGAGCGGGTCTTCGTTTTTTATTGCATTCGTATTTCCTTGAAAGACTTGCTGAATTTGAATTTTTGAAGGTAACGAACTTTCTATAAAACGATATTGAATTTGTTCATCACCAGGCTCGTATAGCAGTATAGCTAAACCAACTTGCTTATCTCTACTCGCTCGTCCAATTTCTTGCAAATACATTTCTGGCGAGCTTGGCAAATGAAAATGAATGACAAAACGAATATCTTTTTTATCAAACCCCATCCCAAATGCACTCGTTGCACAAATAATTTGCAAGTCATTAATTAAAAATTGCTGTTGAATTTTAATACGATCATCAGCTTCCAAATCCGAATGGTAGCTACTCGTTTGAATTTGGAGTTCATCTCTTATTTTCTTCGCCCAACTATCCGCCAACGACTTACTCGTAAAGTAGATAATTCCAAGACCACTTAACTGTTTTAGATAAGTCATTAACTTTTCTTCTTTATCCTTCTCACAAATTTCTACATGAAACTTTATTTCCTCACGATCTACCGGTTCAATGATTTGCTTCGTTTGCTGAAAATCTAACCCTAGAAATTCGATAATTTCCATGCACACTCGTTTTGTGGCAGTAGCTGTTAAGGCCATAGTTCGTGGTGAATTTAATTGCTTTCGAATCTCAGCTAATGCTAAGTAATCGGGTCTAAAATCCGTTCCCCAATGTGAAATGCAATGTGCTTCGTCAACAACAAATAAGCCAATATTTATCTGTTTTAAATAATGAACCACTTGTTCATTTTGCAACATCTCTGGCGAAGTGTAAATAAATTTATACTTACTGATTTGTCTAAAGATTCGTTGTCTCTCAGAAAAGGAAGTTAAGCTATTTATAGCAACCACTCTTTTTTCACCACGAAGACGCATATTATCCACTTGATCTTGCATCAAAGACAACAAAGGAGACACCACTAAAACTGTTTCATCCATCAAATAACCTGGAAGTTGGTAACAAAGTGACTTTCCTGTACCAGTGGGTAGCATGACTAAAGTATCCTTTCCACTCAACACAGATTCAATTGCTTCGTATTGTCCTTTGCGAAAACTTGTATGACCAAATGTTTCTTTAAGAACTTGTTTGATTTCGGTCTCCATTATTTCGCATCCTTTCTAATTCTATTAAACGAAAATGATAGAACTCTAAATCGACCATATCTTTTTTTATTTCTCTATATAAAAGATTAGGCTGCCTCGTAAATGTTTTAGTCATTTTTTTATAAATACTTGTTGGAATAAATTTTTGATATGGAAAATGCTCGAAGACAAATGCTATTTCAAGAATATGTTCTTTCACTGTATTTTCCTTTATCCTCCGAATTCTTGCTATATCTTCAATGGAATGACCATTAATCAATAATTGATACGATTCAAAAGTACTTGCAGATAGGCCATATTTATTTTCTTGTTCTAAAATATGTAACACTTTATACGTCAGAGGATATGATGCCTTTTCCTTTTTCAATTGAACAATCATCTTTTCAATAATATCTTCCAAATAAAAAGAAAATTCAAGTGCATTCATTCCATATAATTCTGCAATTTGTTCTTTTGTTTTACCAATTAACTGATGACCAGAAAATTGTTGAATGAGCACAGCGCTTTCCTTATCAGAGAGTGCTACAAATAATTGGTACTGTTCCTTTGTCCAAATGGTTAATAATTCATCTTGCTTATTTCCAAATTGAAAAAACAATAAACGAACATTTTCTTGATGTTTTGGATGTTTAATTATTGGGGTATATGTATTATTTTGGTAACTCAGTTCAGAAAAAACTTGTGTAAACAATTGTAATCTATTCCAAAAAGAACTCCGCAATCGAGAATGCGTAAAGGTACGGATTTTTTGGGGATAATAATGTTCTTTAAAATACTTTAAACAATCCTTGTACCCTTTTTGAGTAAGCACAAAGCCTTTTTCTTTATTTTTTAGTAAACCAGCAGTTATTAATTGTTGTACAATACTATTTAATTGCTGTTCCGATAATCGTTTAAAACGTTCAAAGCCATGATGCCAGCCTTTCTTTTCAATCAAATAAAACATCGAGGGGGTTCTCTTCCCTTGAAAAACATGCGTCATTTGAGCTGTAGTTGTTATTTCTTCCAAGTCAAAAAAACTTAAAATATAAAATTTCAAATAGTATTTCTCCATAAAAGAACCCCATTTCAACTATAATCTTCTATCTATAGAATACCAAAAATAATCATATATCTAAATCATTCTTTCAAAAAGATCGCCACAAATAAATAAAGACCAACGCTAGACGTTGATCTTTATATGATACATATTTTTAATTTTGATATTTTAAGTCCACTGACATATTTTCATTTCTCAACTTCAAAAGATAATTTTCCAATTGGTAAAAGACTACAAAAAAGACGCCTGATACGATAATTCCTTTAAGAAGATTAAAAGGGATAACTGATAAAGTTAAATACTCACGCATCGGTCCAACGCTAAAGCCCATAACCGTTACATACAATGGTGCCACTACTAACCAATTTAAAAGAGACATTGTAGTGGTTAAAGAAATTGTAGAGATACCAGAAGTGATCACTGATTTCTTTTTCGTTGGTAATTTTCCTTTAAGTGAATAATAAATCGGTAAAGTAAACGAGAGAGTTGCAATAAAAGCTGTCGTGTCCCCAATTGGAAAACCAGCTTCCCCACCAGTTGTAATATATGATAGCAAAGATCGGATAGCTGCAATGGCTACTCCTGATAACGGACCATACACATACATTCCTAACAGAATGGGGACATCACTAAAATCAATTTTCAAAAAAGGTGCCCAATACAATAACGGAAACGAAAATGTGGAAATTACCCATGCCACTGCTGCCAATATACCAATAACTGTTACCTGCTTTGTTCTTTTGTCGATCATAAAAATCCTCCTATAATTTTTGCTGTTTTCACAGCTGAATTAAAAAGGATTCATCTGTTGAGGTAGAGCAATAAAAAAGCTTCATTTATGTCAAGAGGACAATAAATGAAGCTACAAGTGCATGTTAAAAAAATGCAAAAGTATATAGCTCCATCTTCTTCATTCCAGACTATACTGTCGGTACTGGATTTTCACCAGTTCAGCCACATTCATTAAGAATGTAGGTCGTGGACTATACCACCGGTCGGGATTCACACCCTGCCCCTGAAGACGAATCATTTTTTATTTATGGAAATAGTATAAATGAACTTAATCAATTAATCAAGCTTTTAATTCGAAATTGAAGTAATTAATTCATTTATTCACTAACTAATTTTTCTAAATCTTTTACTTCCTGTGGATTTAAAAAACGCCATTCTCCTGACTGTAGACCATCCGTTGTTAGGAAACCAAATTTCTCTCGTGTCAATTTTTCAACAGGGTGACCAATGCTAGCAAACATATTTTTCACTTGATGGTTTCGCCCCTCATGTAAAGTGATGCGAGCCATTGTCGTATCCGAATTACGATCATAACTCATAATATTTACTTTGGCTGGCGAAGTTTTCTTTCCGTCTAGCATGATTCCTTTTGCTAATTCATTACTTAACTTTTTCGTAATACGCCCTTTTGCCTTTACCACATATGTTTTAGGAAATTCAAAACTTGGGTGTGTTAATTGATAAGATAATTCTCCATCATTCGTTAATAATAATGCGCCTGTTGTATCCCAATCTAATCGTCCAACTGGATAAATCCTTTCCTCAACACCTTGAATCAAATCAACTACCGTATCTCGATCTTTTTCATCACTTGTGGTAGAAATTGTTTCGCGAGGTTTATTTAAAAGGACGTGTATTTTTTGTTCACGTTCAATTGGGACACCATCGACTGTAATTTGATCATTGACAGAAACTTGAGTTCCTAATTCAGTCACTACTTCATTATTTACTTTAACACGTCCCTCTTTAATAATTTCTTCCGATTTTCGGCGAGAAGCTATTCCCGCATGTGCCATTACTTTCTGTAAACGTTCCACTTAATCACTCCTTTATTCATTAAAATCATCCTGAATATCTTCAAAAGATTGTTGGAAATTTTTGAAGAACAAATCGGATGTTTCATCTTCATTCTCAAAATCGAGCAATGCAGGTAATTCCTCAATCGAATTAATTCCAAAATAATCTAAAAAAAACGAAGTCGTTCGATATAATACAGGTTTTCCTGGTTTATCTAATCGTCCTGCATTCTCAATTAATTGTCTTGATTTTAGTTTTTGAAGATTATTCGTCACTTGAACTCCTCGAATATCTTCAATCTCTATGCGTGTGATTGGTTGCTTATAGGCAATGATAGCCAGAGTTTCTAACAATGCTCGGCTCAAAGTTTGTGAGAATGGGGATTGTGCATATTCTTTAATATAATCTGCATATTTTCGTTTCGTTACAATTTGCAGAGTGTTCGCTGTTTCGATAATCTTCAATCCACTCTGTTCTTCTGCTTCATAGCGATCAGCTAATTGTTCCACTTTTACAGCTATACGATCGATAGGTAAATTCATCAATTTCGATAATTCTTCTAAAGATAAGCCATCGTCACCAGCTACAAATAACAAAGCTTCTATAATTGCAATTTCATTCATTTTATCCCTACTCTTCATTCATCAAATGTTCTCGGTCATCTAATACGGAAATCGAAATATCCGATTCAATCGATTCTTGTTCGACAAGAATTCGACTATCTTTAATTAATTCAAGCATCGCTAAAAAAGTAACCACGATCTCTTGTTTAGTTGATTTTTGCAACAGTTGAGAAAAATTGATTCGGTAATCTCCATTTTTTAATATGCGTAACCGAATATCTTCCATCTTTTCAACAACAGTTACCTCATCTGTTTCAATAGTTGTAGGCTGTGGTGTTTCTAGCTTATGTCTTCTTAACACTTCCGTAAAAATAGCGGTTAAATCAGCTGCTTGTAATCCTTGATCTTTTAATTCAATCGTTTCGTTATAGATTGAAATGTTTGACGGATCTTTTCCAAAATAATCTGCTCGATCCACTTGCCTTTCTTCAAATTTTGGAACGACCTCTTTAATTTGTTTGTACTCAATTAATAATTCCATTAAAGGCTTTCTAGGATCATCTTCATAGAAAGCTTCTTCCATATCTGCTTGATTTTCATTACGAGGAACCAACATTTCACTTTTAATTCGCATTAACGTAGCGGCCATTACGAAATAATCACCAGCTACCTCTATTTGATTGATTTTCATTTGTTCCAAATAATGCATATATTGATCGGTAATTTGAGCAATAGGAATATCATAAATATCAATCTCAAGTTGATTAATCAGATGAAGGAGCAAATCTAACGGGCCTTCAAAAACATCGAGTTCCAGTTTTAATTTTTCGTTTGTATCTTTGACATTATCCATCAGAATTCTCTCCTATAACCCCTAGTTAAGTTATTCTTAATTAGACGAGGAGCCCTCGCTTAATCTCTTTTGCCATTTAGAAATAATGGTTGCCGTATCTAAAGTAGCGACAATATTTTGTTCAGGGTATTTTTCTTGAAGCGAATCTAAGACCGTGTAAGTCAATCCTTCATTGCGATATGAAGGGTCAAGAGCAATATGTCTTAAAAGGACAATATCCTCCTCTTCTTCTACACCCACTAAACCAATAATATTTCCATTTTCTTCACTTTGCCACAAGTAAATTTGACGGTTTTCTTGTGCTCTGTACCAATTCAGTTCTTCTTCTATTCTGGCATGTTCCTTAAGATCAGAAATATATGATAAAAAACCCATGGTAATTTTTTCATAGTCATTATTAAATGAAATAAGCATGTTATCCTCCCTACTTACTTGTGTTTACCTCATAATATATCTTGTTCTGGTAAAAATTGTTCAAATCGCATAAAATCTTCTGGTGTTTCACGACGGATAGCTAAAAATTCTTTATTGTCTTCTACGAAAACAACCGCTGGGCGAGTTATCCTATTATAGTTACTAGCCATTGCAAAAGAATAATCTCCCGTATTTAATACTGCTAAAATATCGCCAGCTTGTACTGTCGGCAGTTGAATATCCGAAATCAACATGTCCCCAGATTCGCAAGCTTTTCCAGCGATAGAAACAACTGTATCTGCCTCATCTTTCAAGCGATTCGCTAGCAAAGCTGTATACTTCGCATCATATAATGAAGGTCGAATATTATCCGTCATTCCTCCGTTAATCGCAACATAGTGCTTAACATCTGGTACATTTTTTTGACTTCCCACTTCATACAAAGTTAATCCAGCCGGTCCAACGATACTTCGACCCGGTTCAATCCATAAAGTTGGGTATGGAATATCGTACTTATCCAAGGCAACCATTAAATCGCTACTAATTATTTTTAATTGGTTAGAAGTATTCGCGTCGTTTTCGTCTAGCGTATGAGAAACTCCGAATCCTCCACCAATATTGAAAACTTCTAACTTAAAATCGTATTTATATTGCCAGACCTGAATATATTTTAATATTTCTTCAATAGAAATTCGATAAGACTCTGTATCAAATAACTGAGAACCAATATGCATATGGATACCTACCAAGTTGAGGTATTTCGCATCCATCGCTTGAACAACGCTTTCTTCTGCTTGACCACTCGGTAAATCAAAACCAAATTTAGAGTCCGATTGTCCAGTTATAATATGACGATGTGTATCTGCTGATACACCTGGCGTAATTCTTATCATGATATCTACAGTTTGTTTTCTAGTCTCACTTAGTTCCATCAATAATTCAAGTTCATGAAAATTATCTACAATAATATGTCCGATTTGATAATCCAAAGCTGCGGTCAATTCTTCGATTGATTTATTATTACCATGGAAATTAATTTTTTCAGCCGGAAAGCCCGCTTGAATCGCTAAATATAATTCTCCACCGGATACGACATCTATTGAAATATCTTCTTGATGAATAATTTGATATAAAGCTACTGAAGAAAAAGCCTTACTTGCATAAGAGATTTCGGCCTGCCCTTTATATGCTTTAAGCCCTTGTCTAAATCCATCGATATTTTTTCGCACGGTTCCAATATCATAAACCATCAAAGGCGTTCCATACTTCTCTGTCAACTCAATCGTGTCTATCCCAGAAACCTCTAAATGATTCTTTTCGTTCATTTGAATATTTTCTTTTGATGTGTAATTTGCTCGTTCTTTTTTATATTTCATTTATCTAACCTACTTTATTCTAAGTTACAATTAGCAATTATACAGGATTTCCTTCATTTTGTACAAATTTATTCTTTTCAGCCGAAATTTCTCTTTTTAAATATAAGAAACCCAAGAGATACAAAGTCACATCTCTTGGGTCGACAATTAATCATTAATTACATTTTATCTAAAACATTTACAATTAATTCTTTAAATGATGATCGAATTTTCGTTGATACTTCAATCACATCTTCGTGATTTAATTCTTGACCCATGCCAGCGGCTAAGTTTGTAATACAACTTATTCCAAGTACACGAAGCCCAGAGTGACGAGCTACAATAACTTCAGGAACTGTAGACATTCCAACAGCGTCTCCACCAATTGTACGAACCATGCGAATTTCAGCCGGTGTCTCATAAGTAGGACCTGTCATCCCAAAGTATACACCCTCTTTTAACGAAAGGTTTAACTCATTACCTACCTCTTTGGCTAAAGCTTGATATTTCAAGTCATAGGCTTGAGTAATATCTGGGAATCGTACACCAAACTCATCATGATTTTTCCCAATTAACGGATTTGTGCCAAAAAAGTTAATATGATCATTGATAATCATCAAATCACCTGGAGTAAACTCTTCATTCACTCCACCAGCAGCATTCGTTACAATTAATGATTCTGTACCTAATAATCCCATTACGCGAACTGGGAATGTAACATGTTCCATTGAATATCCTTCATAATAATGGAAACGACCTTGAAGGGCTAATACATTTTTTCCGCCAAGTGTTCCATAGACAAGTTGCCCAGCATGCCCTTCGACAGTTGATACTGGAAAAGAAGGAATTTCTTCATAAGGAATAACGATTGGATTCTCAATTTCATCCGCTAATTCTCCTAGTCCTGATCCCAAAATTAATCCTACTTCAACTTTCTCTACACCCTTATCTTGGATGTAAGATGTTGCTTCTTTTGCTTGTGTAAAAATATCATGTATCTCTGTCATGAACTTTCCTCCATTTATTTTAACTGGTCTAAGAAACTAGAACCGTGTTCTAATGTTTCTAAACCAAAATTTTCTAATATTGTTGCTGAAACATCTGAAAAATACCCCTGATCAAGTCGTCCAGTTTGTTCAAATTTGTGGCTATAAACCAATACAGGAACATATTCTCTAGTGTGGTCAGTTCCCTCATGAGTTGGATCATTTCCATGATCAGCAGTAATGATTAATAAATCATCTTCAGTTAAACTCTCTAACAATTCTGGAATTCGAGCGTCAAATTCTTCCAATGCGTCACGATACCCCTCTGGATTTCGTCGATGTCCAAATAATGCATCAAAGTCTACTAAGTTTGTAAAGCTTAAACCTGTAAAATCTTTTGTTTTCATAAGATCTACTAATTGATCAATGCCATCCATATTTGAAGAAGAGCGAACATATTCAGTGATCCCTTGTCCATTGAAGATATCATTAATTTTCCCAACACCAATAACTGAAAAATCTTCATTTTTTAATTGATCTAGCATTGTATCACCAAAAGGATCTAATGCGTAATCATGACGATTACTGGTTCGAGTAAAGTTTCCAGGCTCTCCTACATAAGGTCGAGCAATAATTCGGCCAATCATATAGGGATCATCTTTTGTAATTTCTCGAACATACTCACAAATCGCATACAATTCTTCCAGCGGAATAATTTCTTCATGAGCTGCAATTTGTAAAACAGGATCAGCAGAGGTATAAACGATTAAATTACCTGTATTCATTTGGTGCTCACCATACTCATCAATAATCTCAGTACCAGAAGCAGGCTTGTTCCCAACGATTTTTCGACCCGTATACTCTTCAATTTGCTGAATCAGTTCCTCTGGAAACCCATCTGGAAAAACTCTAAAAGGAGTATCTACACGAAGACCTGACAACTCCCAATGCCCTGTCATTGTATCTTTCCCAACAGATTGTTCCTCTAATTTTGTATAATATGCTTTTGGATCTCCTACTGGGTCAATGCCTTTAAGCGGAGCAATATTTCCTAAACCAAGTGCCTGTAAGTTTGGCACAGATAAGCCAGCACTTTCTGCAATATGACCAAGTGTGTGTGCACCCTCATCTCCAAAATCAGCCGCATCTGGTGCTTCTCCAATACCAACTGAATCTAAGATTAATAGATGAATTCTTTTAAACATATTATTCCACCTTCTATTTTAGTTTACTTTTTTAATTTTGTGTTTCATTCTTAAATGCTCTTGGATGATACTCTTCATAAATATTTTTCATACGCGCTTTTGTAATATGTGTATAAATCTGAGTTGTAGAAATATTCGAATGGCCCAACAATTCTTGGACAACTCGTAAATCCGCACCATTTTCAAGTAGATGTGTCGCGAAAGAATGGCGTAACATATGCGGAGTCACATTTTGAGTAATTCCAGCTAAGCGGACAATTTTTTTCATGTTTTTCCAAACGCCTTGTCTCGATAAACCCTTACCTCTAGTGTTCAAAAAAACGTAGGGCGATTCTCCACCTGATCGGTTCTCAAAGATAAAACGTGTGTGATCAATATACTCATTTAACCAATAAATGGCTTCATCACCTATTGGAATAATCCGTTCTTTGTTTCCTTTACCAACCGTTTGGATAAAACCCATTGTTAGATGCAACTCATCCATCCGAAGATAGACTAATTCAGAAATTCTTAACCCCGTTGCATACATAACCTCTAGTATGGCACGATCTCTTAGACCAATATCTGTATTGATATCTGGCGTATTTATTAACTGTTCTATTTCTTTCATTGACATCACTTTAGGTAACACTTCTGCCTTTTTTGGAGTATCAACATATTGCATCGGATCATTCTCAGTTATTTTTTCACTTCTTAAGAATTGATGAAATTGCCGTAAGCTCGATGTCATACGAATAATAGAATTATCCGACTTCTTTTCACTTTTTAATTGTTGTAGAAACAGAATAATATCGTAACGATCAACTTTATTCCAAACTGAAATCTGTTGAGATTCTAAAAAATGGATATAGCGTTCAATATCTCTTCGATAGCTTTCAACTGAGTTATCAGCTAAATCTCTTTCAATTTTTAAATGCATAATATATTCATCAAAAGGCTCACGATCTATTGTATTATTTCCCATTTTCTTGCTCTTTTCTATCTCTACATTCCTCACATAATCCATGAAAAGTTAAATGATGTGTATTCACTTTGAAACGATACTCCTGTTCTAATCGATTTTTCACATCCGCTAAAATATTATCTTTGATTTCAGTAATTTTACCGCAACTTTGACATAATAAATAAAAAGGCGGTTTCTCACTTACATCCCGAACTAAATCATATCGACTCATTCCATCTCGAAAAGGGATTTTCTTTACTACATCTAATTCCTTTAACATATCTAACGTTCGGTAGACAGTTGCTAAACCAATTGAGGAATTTTTCTTTTTTACTAGAATGAATACTTCTTCCGCAGTAAGTAAATTCACATTATTTTCTACAAGCGTTTCTAAAGTCACCTGTCGTTGAGGCGTAAGTTTATATCCTGATTTTTTGAGTTTCCCACTAACTTCTTCATATAGCTCTTTAATATTATTATCCATATAGCATCACTCTTCTTAATTGCACATTTCATAAAGATTTACTCTTAGTATAAAATAAGTTGTTCTATATTACAATTCTCTTTCTGCGCCTTTTTCAGTTAGATAAGTTCCCTCTTTATCTTGCAAAACTAAACGTTCTTTCATTAAACGTCCTACTGCTCGTTTAAATTGTCCCTTTGAAATGCCAAAATATTCTTTGATCGTTACCGGGTCACTTTTATCGTGGTAAGGAATACGGTGTTCTGTAGATCGTTTCAATACTTCAAAAATCATAGCAGCATCACCGTCTAACGCTTCATATGCTCTAGGAAGTAAAGAAGTATATAAAACACCATCATCTCGGACACCGATAATTCGCCCAGATACATGTTCACCTAATCTCGGTTCACTTTCTCTTTCATTCGGATGGATAAATCCGATGTAGTCATTGTCCAAATAAATAAAACTTCCAGCTTTAAGGGAGCTAATAATTGTTCCTGTTACATCTTCATTATGCATTTCTGCAGACCCTTTTGGTGCAGTATCAATAAGTTCATTAATATCTGGAAATCTTCCCCAAAGGCGATCCTTATCATCTGCGACAACTGTTAGGTATAATCGATCACCTTTTCTTGGCCATACATTATGAAGAACTGGAAGCGCATCTAGAGAAACGACTAAGTCTTTGTCTGCCCAACCAACGTCAACAAAAACACCAAGTTCACGTTGAACAGCTACAACTTCCCCCCAACCATAAACCCCTTCATATATTTCAGGTATCTGAGTCGAAAGAATATATTCATCTTTCTTATTCACATAAGCAAAACCTTCAATCATATCACCAATCTTCGCATTTTCTAAATCACCATCGATTACTTTAAACGTAATCCCTGATTTTTGTGCAAAGATATTTTTATCATTTCTATCTGTGACCATTGCTGTAATAATAGTCCCTAATATCTTTTCCATTGTCTAAACTCCTCACAATATGATTTCTTTCTTATTATAACCTTAATGGATTAACAGATTAAGGAAAAGTCATTGCGAATTTCACTCTTTGAAGTAGCAATTTATATTTCCCTATGTATTTATAGCCTATTAAATATATTTTTTAAAAAACAAAGAAAGGACTTTGCATACGATTAATAAGCAAAGTCCTCCAAATCAATGTATTTTAATTGATTAAATCGCTGTAGTTTCACCACGGTAAACAATTCCACGACGGCTGTCTACAGTGATAAGCTCTCCATCATTAATTAATTCTGTTGCTGCTTCTGCTGCTACAACAACTGGAATTCCCATCGCAATACCAACTACGGCTGCGTGTGAAGTTAATCCACCTTGTTCAACAACAATTGCACTTGCTTTTTCGATAGCTGGTAAATAATCTTTATCTGTAGTTTTTACAACTAGAATAGATTCTTCTGTCATATTATCAACAGCTTCAGTTGCTGTGTTTGCTACTACAGCACGACCAATGACTGTATTGTTTCCAATACCTTGGCCTTGAACTAATTTTGAGCCAATCAATTGAATCTTCATCAAGTTTGTTGTTCCACTTTCACCAACTGGTACACCCGCAGTAATCAGGATTAAGTCCCCTTCTTTTGCGAATCCTTTATCAACTACAAAACGAGCAGCATTATTAAACATATCATCTGTAGTTTCTGGTTTTTCAGCAATATGTGGTTGAACACCCCATTTAAGTGTAAGGGCTAAAGCAGTCTCATTTGAGAAAGTCATCGCAACAATATCTGCTTTAGGACGATATTTCGAAATCATTCGAGCTGTGTGACCAGATTCAGTAGCTGCAACGATTGTACCGATTTTAAGGTTTTTCGCTGTGTGGCCAACTGCTTGTCCAATTGCTTCAGTAGTATCTGATTGATCAAATGCACGTAAAGTATATGCATCTTGATCCACTAATGACATCTCTGTTCGGATCGCAATATTACTCATTGTACGAACTGCTTCAACTGGGTAGTCCCCTGCTGCAGTTTCTCCAGATAACATAATGGCATCTGTACCATCAAAAATCGCATTCGCAACGTCGGATGCTTCTGCTCGAGTTGGTCTTGGATTTTGTTGCATAGAATCTAACATTTGAGTAGCAGTAATTACTGGTTTTCCAGCTGCACGACATTTGTTAATCATTTCTTTTTGTACAATTGGAACTTCTTCTACTGGAATTTCTACTCCTAGGTCCCCACGAGCAACCATTAAGCCATCAGAAACTGCGATGATGTCGTCTAAGTTGTCGACACCTTCTTGGTTTTCGATTTTAGGGATAATTTGAACATGTAAACTATCGTAGTCTTCTAAAATTTCTTTAATCTCTAAAACGTCGCTTATACGTCGAACAAATGAAGCAGCAATAAAGTTTACGCCATTTTCAATACCAAATTTGATATCTGAGATATCTTTATCTGTTAATCCTGGTAAATTTAAAGATGCACCCGGTACGTTTACCCCTTTATTGTTTTTCAAAACACCTGAGTTAATAGCTGTCGTAACAATTTCTTGATTATCTGTATCAATTGCTTTTACTTGTAATTCAACTAAACCATCGTCTAGAAGAATTGGCATACCAATTTCTACGTCATTAATCAAACCGTCGTAAGAAACTGAGAATTTTTCAGATGTACCTAAAACTTCTTTCATTGAAATGCGAACTTCAGAACCTTTTGTTAATTGAATAACTTCTTCAGCCATTTTATGCGTGCGAATTTCTGGTCCTTTCGTATCTAACATAATACCCACTGGTTGACCTAATTTTTCTGAAATTGCTCGGATATTATTAATTCTTGCTAAATGTTCATCGTGATCACCATGCGAAAAATTTAGGCGAGCAACGTTCATGCCTGCCTCGATTAATTGTTCTAATACCTCTGGTGATTCACTTGCTGGTCCGATAGTACATACGATCTTCGTTTTTTTCATGTTGGAAAATTTCCTTCCTTTATCTTCATTTATATAGAGTTAAAAATTAGACTAAAAATTTATTTAAATCATGTAAGTTTAATTTTGGTGTGTGTTTTAAGTTTTCAAAAATATCATTGAATTCATTGGTAATGATATCTTCATTAACTACTGCGACACATAATCCAGTTTTTCCTTCAGCTAACAATTCAGCTGCACGTGCACCAAATGAACTTCCTAGTACACGGTCACGAACTGTTGGCTGGCCACCACGTTGAACGTGTCCTAAAACAACATCACGGATATCAAAGGCTCCATCTGCTGCCTCAGAAATTTGTTGTAAAAATTCTGGTGCAGACATAACGCCCTCAGCTAAAACAATTAAACCTTGATTTTTACCAGATTCAAAACCATTTTTTAATCTGTCGACAATTTCGTTCACATCATAAGGTTTCTCAGGGATGACAATTGCTTCTGCTCCACTCGCCAAACCACTCCAAATAGCAATATCACCAGCGCCTCGTCCCATAACTTCAACAACTAGGACACGACCATGTGAACCTGCTGTGTCACGGATACGATCTAATGCATCTACAACAGTATTTAATGTTGTATCAAACCCTAAAGTATAATCTGTCCCTGGAATATCATTATCGATTGTTCCTGGTATACCTATTGTTGGGAAACCATGATTTGATAAAGCTTGTGCTCCACGGAAAGAACCGTCTCCACCGATTACAACCACACCTTCAATACCAAATTTCTTTAATTGTTCGACACCTTTAAGTTGTCCTTCTTCTTGACTAAATTCAGGATAACGAGCAGAGAATAACATTGTACCACCACGGTTAAGAATTCCACCCACATCTTTAGAAGTTAAACGGGTAATTTGACCCTCGACTAATCCTTTATAACCATTAGTAATCCCGTATACCTCAAGTCCTAAAGATTCTCCGCGACGAACTACAGCTCGAACTGCAGCGTTCATTCCTGGAGCGTCACCGCCACTTGTCATTACTCCAATTCTTTTCATCTTGTAACCACCTTATTTACTTTCTCTTTATTAATTTAAAACCTTCCATTAGCTATTTTAGCATTTTTTCTTACCAATGTCTTGAAAGAACTCAGTTTTCACTACTTTTTAACACAATATTATTATTTCCGAACATCTTTTTAAGCAATTCCATTAAATCTTGATGAACATTCACATGAAATTCTTTTTTAAACGCTTTTTGCTCTTTTGTTTCTTGATCGTAAATAATCACCGGCACATTTCCTTTATGTTCTTTAATTAATTGTTGTAGGGCGATTAGTTTCTTTTCTTCCCTCTCTAGTGATTGAAAACGAATATATAATACATTATTTTCTATTGAATTATTTTGATTGTTTTCCAATTGTTCCAATAATATATCTGCACGATTGATTTTGTTTGCAATAATTTTTATCGGAGATTGGGTACTCTCCACTTTCCCTTCGACGAGTAACGTATCTCCTTTATTCATTGATTGTATAAATCTACGATGCGTATTCGGGAATAAAGTTAGACTCGCTTTTCCTGATCGATCAATCGCATCGACAAACGACATGGGCTCACCTTTTTTTGTTTGAATTGTTTTAATATTTTCAACTTCAACAAGTATTTTAATTGATTGATTTACTTTAACATCTGCAATAAAGTGGATGTTATCCTTATTTCTCAAGTCTTGATATTTCGCACCTGGCTCAGAACTAAAATAGTAACCCGTTGCTTCATATTCTTGTCGCATTAAATCTTCTTCAGACAATTCTTCTTTTTTAATAATTGTCGGTGCAAATATTTCAAATAATTCAACATTTCCATAGCTCATTTGCGTGCTCTCTAAAACACTAGACAAAGATTGTAAATATGAGTTTCTAGTTGGACTTAGATCATCAAAAGCCCCTGCATAGATGAAAGGTAGGATTAAATCTTCTTTTAACCACTTATTATCAATCCGGTTAAGGAACTGAATTAAGTCGGAATATTTTCCATTATTCATTCGTTCTTTTATTATTTCTTGAACAAAATTCCGTGGAATCCCTTTTATACAATCTAATCCAAAACGTATGCTGCCATCTTCAATAGAAAACGAGGTGAAGCTTTTATTAATATCCGGTCCGAGAAATTTTACATCACTTAATTTCGCCTCTGCTTGGTAGGATTTCACCTTATCTTTATTTGAAGCACGCATAATAGCTGCATAAAAACTGGCGGGATAATTTGCTTTAACATAAGCCAATTGATAAGCCACTCTAGAATAAGCGACTGCATGGGATCGATTGAATCCGTAGTCGCCAAATTGCTCAATATAACCATATACCTCTAAGGCTGTTTCTTCCGTATAATTATGTTTTAATGCCCCTTGAACAAATTTTCGACGTCCATTTTCAATTTCCTCATGATCTTTTTTAGAAATGGCTCGGCGCAAAACATCCGCTTCATTTAATGAATAGCCAGCTAATTTTGAAGCAACTTGCATCACTTGTTCTTGATACACCATGATGCCGTATGTGACTTCAAGTATTTCTTTCAAATCTTCATGAGGGTAACGAATGACTTCATGCCCATTTTTTCTTTGAATAAAAGTATCAATTTGTTCCATTGGCCCCGGACGATATAAAGCATTAACTGCCACAATATCTTCAAAAGATGTGGGTTTCAAACGCTTCAATACTCTTCGAATGCCCTCCGACTCAAATTGAAAGACGCCATCGGTCTTTCCTTGTCGAAATATATCTAACGTTTTCTCATCATCAAAAGGAATGGAATCAATATCGAATGTTTTATCTTTACTTTCATATGAAATAAATCGAATACAATCCGCAAGTGTGCTTAAATTTCTTAATCCCAAAATATCAAATTTTAGTAAGCCAACTTTCTCGACAGCTTCCATTGTATACTGTGTCAACTGCAATTCGTTACCACCTTTTTGCAAAGGTGACAAATCAGTAATCGGATGATCTGCAATAACTACTGCTGCCGCGTGTGTTGAAATATGTCGATTACTTCCTTGAATTCGTTTAGCAAGCTCAAAGACCCGTTGATTGATTGGATTCCCTTTTAATAAAGCGCTAATCTCATTTGACTTGTATGCATCCTCTAATTTCACATTAGATCCACTTGGAATTGCCTTAGACCATTTTGAAATTTCTGCTTGAGACAAGCCTAAAACACGGGCCACATCGCGAACGGCAGATTTAGCACCATAAGTTCCAATTGTTCCTATCTGAGCAACAAATTCATGCCCATATTTATGATGGATATAATTAAGAATCTCTTCTCTTTTGTTATCAGGAAAGTCTAGGTCGATATCCGGCATTGTAAAACGTTCTTCATTTAAGAAACGTTCAAATAATAAATCATATTGAATAGGGTCCGTGTTTGTTATTCTTAATAGGTAGGCTACAAGTGAACCTGCTGCCGAACCACGACCAGAACCTGTATAAATATTCTTTTGATGTGCATATTTCATAATATCCCAAACAATTAAAAAATAATCCGCAAACCCCATTTTAATAATGACATCAAGTTCACGCGATAAACGTTCTTGGTAGACGTTCTGATTTTTAGTTACTCGCTCATTTAGCCCTACCTCACATAATTTTCGCAAAAAACTGGCGGATGTCTCACCCTGAGGCACATCATATACAGGCATGATAACTTTTTTTAATTCTAAAGATAAAGAAATTTTTTCCGCAATTTTTTTCGTTTGAGTAACAGCCGTTTCTAATCCTAGTTCGACAAACTTTTCTTCCATTTCTTTAGCTGACTTGAGTGAATAGTCATCCTCTTCTTTTGCTAAAAAATGATTGATCGCTGCTTGATGTTCTTCACCTAATGGCATTTGTTGATTTAATACTTGCATCACTTTTGCTGGTGAAGCGTCGACTGGATCTAAATATTTTACATTTCCAAGTGCTACTATTGGCGTCGTTAATTGGCGGACAAAAGAAAGAATGTTTTGATTTAAATTTTGAGAAGTAATTCCTGTATAATAATCTTCGAAATTTTCATCATAATATCTGACAACACTATTCGCTTCTTCATGTCTTCCTTCTTGAAGTAATTGTCCTACTTCACCTTGGTTAGTTGGTGCAATAACAAGTAAACCTTTACTTCTCAATATCAACTCTGACAGCGGGATCGCTTTTTCTGTTAATTGGTAATGAGTCGATAATTGAATCAAATTTTGATAGCCATCTTTATTTTTAGCCAGTAATACGATTTGAGCGGTCTGTTCTGGATTTATGTAACACTCTATGTCTAAAGTTAAACCCACAATTGGTTTTAATCCTTCGTTTATAGCTCTTTCATAAAATTCAATGGTTCCATACATCACATTATGATCCGTTAGTGCAGCAGAATGATAGCCCAATTTTTTTAATTGGTGTACCAACTGTTCCACCGTCATTGTACTCTCCATCAAAGAGTTCGTCGTTATTACCTGTAATTGTACAAAGGACATCATATCCCCCCTTTCTTTTTTAAGAAATATTATATTTTATCTGATTCCTAAAGCTATTTTAGCATAACGACTCATTCTTGACGGATCCCATGCTGGATACCACACAAGTTTAACGATGGTTTCAGTAATTTCAGGAATATTTTGTACTGCGTTCTTAATATCTTCTTCAATGATAGCACCAAATGGACAGCCCATTGTTGTTAAAGTAATTTGGACTTCGCAGCCTCCATCTTCAAATAAATGTATCGCATAAACTAAACCAATATTTACAATATCAATCCCTAATTCTGGATCAATTACTGTTTCAAGCTGTTCGCTAATCTGCGCCTTTAATTTTTCATTTTCAATACGTATTTTTTCTTGATCATTCGACATTCATAATCCTCCTTGAAAATCTATAAGGTCTGTTGAAAATATTCTGCCATTTGTTGAATAAATTCACTTGGGACAGAGTGTGCAAAACCTTCTGAAAATTCTACAGCAATATTTTGACCGTACGCTTCCCCACGAATCTCTTCTAGAAATTCTACCGTTAAACGAATAGGTACAACTGGATCATCTGAACCATACCAAATACATAACGGACGATTGCCAATCCGTTCAGGTTGTAAATTAAGTGAAATAGAATTTAACATTTCTAACTTCTCTTGCAATACTTCATTATCCAGCGTAATTTCCTGTTCCTTTACTCAGTCTGCTGTTATTTCATGCTCTTCATAATTATGTATCAACCACTCTGTAAATGCAATTGGCGAAGGTGTCCCCATCAGAACTGCTGCACTTTTCACCCAACCATATTCTAAGACTCGTTCTTTCCGGCCCTGCCATCCATGATAAAAAATACCAGTTGGTAGACTCTCGTTTATAAAATTTCTTTAACAAATTCAAGAACTGGATTGCCAGAAATCGATTGATGATGTAACTCAATCATAAAATTAGCCTCCTTTATGTATATTATACTAAATTTTTGTTACAATACTTATGATATTGCAAAATACTGCAATAAAAATAGAGAAAGTGAGATGTTATATGGACAGAAAATTAATTGCAATTGATTTAGACGGAACAACATTGAACAATCAATCTGTACTTACTCAAAAAACGGAAGAAACAATTCGTAAAGTAATTGAGCAAGGCCATATCGTTTCAATCGCAACTGGTCGCCCTTTTCGAAGTAGCAAACAATTTTATAGACAATTAGGATTAGATACACCGATTGTAAACTTTAATGGGGCTTGGTGTCATCACCCAAATAATTACAATTGGGAAAATGGGTACCACAAACGTTTAAAAAGAGAAGTCGCTTTATCCTTTCTACCATTAAAACGATTTTCAATCGTTAAATTAATCTCTGCTGAATCTAGGGATAATGTGTATGTTGATCGCGATGATGATAATACTTATTCAATGGGATCACCATTAAGCAATTTACAAACACGGCCATTTGACGAAGAAAATTTAGATGAAGCACCCACTTCAGTGAATATATTTACTGCAGACGAAAACTTTATTCCATTTATCCAAGATAAAATTATTGAATTATACGAGGATGAAGTAGAAGTTCGCACTTGGGGTGGAAATACACCAACTCTAGAAATTGTTTCTGCTGGTATACAAAAAGCAATGGGCGTTGAGCAAATTGCGAATTATTACAATATCTCTAATGAAAACATCATCGCTTTTGGAGATGAAGCGAATGACTATGAAATGATTCAATATGCGTCTCATGGTGTTGTGATGAAAAATGGGATTGATGGCTTGAAAGAAGTTTCAGATGATATTACGACATACACTAATCATGAAGATGGACTGGCAAGATACTTAACCAAGCATTTTGATTTAGATGTAACCTTTTAAATATTTATATAAAAATAATAAAAGAACCTCAATTTTTAAATTTGAGGTTCTTTTTGAGCGATTAAAGATTATAGCGAAATCATTTAATCTTTTAAATTTTTAACTAATTATTCAGTTAATGGATCTTCAGCTAATAACTCAAGTGCATGCCATCCATAAGTTGAAGGATCTGCACCAGGAACTGAATCATGTGACCAGTTAGATACACGGTTATTAACTAATTGTAATTCTGTTCTCCAGAATGTTGGGATAGCTGCTGCTTCTTCCATGAAGAATTCTTGCCACTCATTGAATACGCCTAAACGCCATTCTGTGTCAAATCCTTCTTGTGAAAGCATATCTTTCATATATGCATCATTTTCTTCACTTACATAACGAGGGAAGTTAAATGCGGCATTTCTTCCGTATAATCCATCAGGAGTTGGATCAGAACCTACACCCCATCCACCTTCGTGAACGTCAATTGCAGGGTCATCACCTTGAACACGGTCATAGAATGCGTTTGTTTCATGTAAACGACCTTCTAATAAT
>CAZTEC010000013.1:16132-29849 GCA_964612765.1 uncultured Carnobacteriaceae bacterium | reverse complement strand
GCCAAGTCTGTAGTGGACTTTCACCACCAAGTTATCACCCATACTGGGCACACGTCCACACAACAAAAAGCACCCAAATTGGGTGCTTTTGTCCTTAATTTTTTGTTGGATTATAATTTAGGTCTTCCCCATTTGTTTCAATCACACGCTGATACCAATAGAAGGAGTCTTTTTTATATCGGTCTAATGTACCCTTACCTTCATCATCTTTGTCCACATAAATGAAACCATAGCGTTTGCTCATTTGACCAGTTCCTGCAGAAACTAAATCGATACAACCCCATGATGTATAACCAATTAAGTCAACACCATCTTCAATGGCTTCGGCCATCGCTTGGACATGTTCTTTCATATATTGAATACGATAATCATCATGAACCGCACCATTTTCCAGAACATCGACGGCTCCTAAACCATTTTCGACAACCATAATAGGAATTTCATAGCGACTATAATATTCATTTAAAGTATAGCGTAAACCATCTGGATCCATTGCCCAGCCCCATTCGCTATAATTTAAATATGGATTGCGAGCACCCGCTGAAAAATTTCCAGAAACTAAGTCGTCTTGTTTTTCAGTCGTCAGTAAATTTGAAGAATAATATGAGAAGGTTAAGAAATCGACCGTTCCTTCTTTTAAAATGTCAAAATCTTCTGGGCGACTATCTAACTCGAACTCAAATTCATCCCATAATCGCTGTGCAAAATATGGATATTCTCCGCGAACCATCACATCTGTACAATAATAAACCGAATCTTGAATTCGTTTTTGGACTGCTAGAATATCTTTTGGATTTGGTGTTGCTGGATACGTAGAAGGTCCTCCTAATATCATATTTCCTACTTTTGCATCCGCAATAATTACTCGTGCCATCTTAGTTATCTTTGCACTAGCAACAAATTGATGATGTAAGATCTGGAATCCTTCCCTAGTTGTCTCCATTGGAAAATCTGGGAATCGATCTTTCATCAATACGCCAATAATTGCGATATTAATCTCGTTAATTGTGAGCCAATTTTTTACTAGGTCTTTGTATTCTGTCATCACTGTTTCCGCGTATTTTACAAATAAGTCGATTGTCTGACGATTTTTCCACCCTCCAATTGTTTCCTCCAAATGAAGTGGAACATCAAAATGTTGTAAAGTAACTAATGGCTCAATATTATATTTTCTCAATTCTTCAAAAATGGCACGATAGTAAGCTAATCCTTCTTGATTGGGTTCTTCCTCCAATCCAGTCGGGAAAATTCGACTCCATGCAATACTCATTCGAAATTGTTGGAAACCCATCTCAGCAAACAAAGCAATGTCTTCTTTATATCTTCCATAAAAATCAATCGCTTCATGACTTGGATAATACACATTGTCAAGAACTGCTCGTTTCGCACCTTCCGGAAGTTTCCCACCAAATTTACTCATCTTTCCTTCTGTTCCATCGGGTAAAATATACGTAATATATCGAGGCTCTTCTAATGATCCACCAGTAGTAACGTCAGACTCAGTCATCCCTTTACCACCTTGATCCCAGCCACCCTCCGCTTGGTTTGCGGCAATTGCTCCGCCCCATAAAAAATCTTTTGGAAATTTTGTCATGCTATTCCTTCTTTCTCCTTATATAAGTAATTCTATTATACCATCGAAAACGTTTTCTTTAAATTAAACATGACAACTTGGAAGAAGTCTCTCATTTTTGTGAGAGACTCCGAAACATATCTTCTGACTGGCTAATTTTTTTTGAGATTTCCATTCTAGTTCAGTAAATTTTTAATGTAATTCACGACAGTATCTAACACCGTTAATTTTTCTTCGACAATAAGCTCCGTCTCTTCTTTTTCAGGTTCGGCAACTTCTGACAACATGAGTTCGCCATACATTTTACTAACTGAACAAATAACTTCTGCCCAAGCTTGTACGACCCCTCCAGAAAAACTGACATCTACTTTCTTTTGTCTATATAAAATAAAACCTACACATTTCTGTGTAGGCTCTTTGCTGCTTTAATTTAAATTCAATTGTTGGAGCCATGTTTCGGCGATTAAAGCATGTCCAGTTAATGTTGGATGGACCCCATCATTTCCAGTATACGTTTGAAAACCATTCTCGATGCCTTTCGCATTTAAAATACCATCCATTGGGATTAATGCCGCATGATAATCGTTTGCGATACGTCGGATAATATGAATTCTCGGGTCTAAGTATTGTCGCCAATTATTACGATCTTTTGGATATGGAAGTACGAACGGTTCGACGATAACAACACGCGCATCAGACCTCTGCGCCAGCGACTTTAACAAATAACGAAAGTCTTCTTCAAATTGAGCGTATGTCTCTTCATTTTGTTCTTCATCAGCATCAACACGATGCCAAACATCATTAATGCCTACAAGAATAGAAACAACGTCTGGATTTAAAGCCAGACAATCTTCTTCCCAACGATTTTTTATATCTAGGACTTTATTTCCGTTAATCCCACGATTGTAAAATTTCAAATCATAATCTGGGTACTTATTGGATAAATGAGCCGCGATTAAATGGGCATATCCTCTTCCCAAATTATCTGAATCCCCATAATCACGACCGGCATCTGTGATACTATCACCAATAAATAACACCCGATTATGTGGTTCAATTTTTATTTGTTCACGATCTTTATTACTGTCAATATCTGTATGCATAAAATCTTTATTATCCATTATACTCACCATTTTATATTAGAGTTTTTTCGATAAATCGTACAAAAGCTGCTTGTCCCTCTTCATCTGTTTTGAATACTCCGGCATTATTTAATACTTCTAAGAAAACTTCACCTACACCTGCTTCAATAATTTCACGCACGTTAGTTTCAGAAATGCCTGAATGTGTGGCTTTTAAGTTATCTGCCCAAGTTTGATGAATATCAGCCACTTGATCTCGTTTCCCCAACAAGAATTCTTCCACTTCATAAAGTTCTGTCTTAAGTCTTGGTGGTAAAATCGCTAAGCCCATTACTTCAATTAAACCAATGTTTTCTTTTTTAATGTGTTGTACGTGAGGATACGGGTGGAAAATGCCATCTGGATATTCTTCTGATGTTCGGTTATTTCTTAAGACCACATCCATCTCAAAGTCTTCCCCATTCTTACGAGCGATTGGCGTTACCGCATTATGTGGCGTCCCATTAGTATGGGCTAAAACCCCTACCGACTCATCCGAATATTTTTCCCACTCTTTCATCACCTTGATTGCTGCTTCCGCTACTTCTTCTTCATTTTTACCACTCAATCGAATAGCCGACATTGGCCATTTAACAATTCCAGCAGTCACATTTGGTGCGTCTTTCATTTCAAATGAATAGATCATTTCTGCATCTTGAATTGGGAAGTGGTGACGCCCACCTTGGTAGTGGTCATGACTTAAAATAGACCCTCCAACAATTGGTAAGCCCGCATTGGATCCAACAAAATAATGCGGAAACTGTTTAATGATTTCAAATAAGTTACGAATGGCTTGCGGTCCCACGTCCATTGGTCGATGTTCCATCGCTAAGAAAATGGAATGCTCATTATAATAAGCGTATGGAGAATATTGGAACCCCCAAGGGTCTCCTTTTAAATCCATTCGAATAATTCGATGATTCGATCTTCCAGGATGCGTTAAATGTCCAGCAAATCCTTCGTTCTCTACAACTAGCGCATTGATTGGATAATTTGTGGATTTTTTAAATTTAGAAGCCATCGCAATTTCTTTTGGATCTTTTTCAGGTTTTGATAAATTAATCGTAATCTGAATTTCGCCATACTCTTCGCTATCATAAGTAAAAGCAATATTTTGAGCGATTTCTCTTGTTTTAATATAATTATTTTGTTTACTTAATTCAAAGAAATCGTCTGTTGCTTGCTTCGGATCTTTTTCATAGGTTGCCCAAAAATTATCGTTTACTTCTGATGGGAGTGGTGTCACTAAATCCATAATCTTTGCAGATAAAACATCACGAGTTGCAGCTAAATTTTCAATGACACCATTTTCAATACTATATTCTACTAAGGCATCTAATATTTCCAAGCGAGACTCAGGTTGGCCAGTTAAGTCAGCCGCTTCTTCGTAATTATCAACTTGTAATAAATCGATTAAACGATTCGTCGTATAAAATGCATCCAACTCTGATAAGTCACCTAATTCAATACTCTTTTGTATAAAACCTGTAATTAATTGATTAATCATCATCATGCTTTTCAATCACCCTTGTAATTTTTTTGCGCCATCTTCAGTTTCAGCCACGTAAAATTCTGCTGGATGACCAATTTTTTCTTCATATTCTCTTCCTACATTTTCAATAAATGCTTCAACCGCTTCATTTTCAACAATTGCAATACAGCAACCCCCGAATCCACCACCAGTCATACGAGCTCCAACAACACCTTCCTGATTCCAAGCAGAGCGAACCAAGAAATCTGTTTCCTTAACCGTAACTTCATAATCCTCATGTAGTGAAATGTGCGACTCATTCATCAATTTACCAAACAATTCTAACTGACCTTCCTCTAAAGCTTCTGCCGCTTTTGATGTACGTTGGTTTTCATAAACAGCATGTTTCGCCCGTTTTTCGATGACTGGATCTGTTATCGCATATTTATATTGTTCAAATTCTCTTTCCGTCAATTCGCCTAGTGTTTGAATCGAAACCACATTTTGTAGCATAGTTACTGCTTCTTCACATTGTTCACGACGAATATTATATTCTGAATCCACTAACTCTCGTCGAGTCAATGAGTTCATAATAATAATTTTATGATCCGGTAAATCAAGCGGAATTTGTTCATACTCCAAAGTGTTTGTGTTTAAAAGTAAAGCATGACCTTCTTGCGCATTCGCAATAATAAATTGATCCATGATTCCTGAATTCAAGTTTAAGAATTCATTTTCTACACGCATACCTAACTTAGCCAAATCTTCACCTGTAATTTCAAAACCATATAAATCATTGGCAATGACACCCGTTAACATTTCTAAAGAAGCAGAGGATGATAACGAAGCACCATTAGGAATTGTTCCAAATATAAACAAATCAAAGCCATGAGTTATTTCTCCATACTTTTCTTGAATATATAAAAGCATTCCTTTTATGTAGTTTGTCCAGTTACTTTCTTTTTCATATTGCATATTTTCTAGTGAGAAAGAGAGTACACCTAAATCTGTAAAGTTGTCCGAGAACGCATGAACTTCTTTATCTTCTCTTGGTGCAACCACACCATAAGTACCCATGGTAATGGCACTAGGAAATACTTTTCCCCCATTATAATCTGTATGCTCTCCGATTAAATTAATACGACCTGGCGAGAAAAATAGTTGTTCAGTCGAATAACCGTACACTTCCTCAAAACGTTTCAGTAGATCTTCTGTATTTTGCATAAAAACTTCCTTCCTTATCTTCAAATCTTATTTATTTTATGTTATCTTCAAACTTAAGTCACGTTCTCTTCATAAGTGATATGTTATAATTATGTCGATAGAAAAATTTAAAATGTATAATAATATCCAATCAAGGAGGTTGAATTCATGTTTTTTCCATTTTACTTTGATCCAACATATATTTTAGTCATCATTGGACTAGCGATTTCCGGTTTAGCTTCAAGTTATGTTCAAAGTACCTATACTAAATATAGTAAAGTCCATTCAAAATTAGGATATAACGCTTCCGAGATTACTCGTTATATTTTAGATTACGCTAATCTAGATAGTGTCGAAATTGAACGAGTACAGGGAAATTTAACGGATCACTATGACCCACGAAAAAAAGTTCTACGTTTATCAGATACTACGATTGACTCGACATCCGTAGCAGCAATTGGTGTTGCAGCCCATGAGGCAGGGCATGCTTTGCAAGACCGAGATAATTATTCCTATCTTCGATTACGAAGTTCTTTTGTTCCAATTACCAATATAGGACAAACCATTTCCATCCCTATTTTAATATTAGGTATGTTTATTGGACAAGATACTGGTCAAACCTTAATTAATATTGGCCTCATCCTATTTTCGTTAACCCTTGTATTTCAGTTAGTTACCCTACCAGTCGAATTTAATGCGTCAAATCGTGCGATTTCTATTTTAGAGTCACAACAAATTCTCGTCGGAGATGAACTTGAAGGCGCAAGAAAAGTTTTGCGTGCAGCTGCTCTAACTTATATCGCAGCAGCTATTGCTTCCTTCTTAAATGTTTTGCGTATTTTCCTAATATTCGGTGGGGGACGAAGAAGAGACTAATCCTACTTTTGATTGTATCACTTTATTACGTGAAAGTGCATTAGAAATTAAAGAAAAGCGTGCCATTTTTGATGGGAGACTTCTTAATCTGAAAAAGATTGTTTGAGAAGTCATGACATAAGAATGGTCACGCTTTTTTTAATACTTAGAAATCGTCAAAATCACTGAAATCATCCGGATCTTTTCCAACTTCTTCATTCGGATTATCATTTTCACGGCGGTTTTGTTCCAGCCATTCTTCATCGCTAATATACTCTTCCGTGTCTTCGTCATTATACCAATCCCCAGCTAGATCTACATAAAAAATAGTGTCGCTCATCTCCATATAGGGGATCAACCAAATGAGCCCAATTCCTAAAGTGAAAACAGATAGCATAATCCAACCAATAAAACTAAAATTCAATCTAAATAATCTCATTTTATGGCCCATCATCAATTCTTGGCTTCTACTTAAACATTCTCTTGCACTTGGTTGAATACCAGTTTGGTCTACCGTATCTTTATAAATTCGCTCTGCTTGAGTATAGCTATAGCCTTTCACGATGCCTGGGATAATAAGCAATAAAGTCCATAGAAAAGTATACAGATAAGTTAAAAATTTCACCTTGATTAAACCCACAAAATATTCATTGCGAAAAGCCTGGACAACGCTCTTTAACGGCGCATCCAAATTATCTTTCCGACGAACGAAATCAAGCAACGTAAAAATTGATCCCGTGAGTAAAAAACTATGTATCACATTTAAGATTAGATCCAACAGGTCGGCTCCAAAACTTTGATTGAGTGACTCTTCAACCGTTGTACTTAAAAAGAAGATAGAAAAGATTGATGGAATAATCATCAAAATAATGACTTGTTTCCAATATCCTTGTAATTGTGCCCGTGCTTCTTCTTTAATATCTCTCGATGTATAGAGATTCATATAAACTCTCCTTTACTTTGTCTTACGCCATATTTGTAACAAACCCAATATCCTAGTCATTCCTAGAATATTGGGTTTCCAAATTTTACATTCTATTCTTCCAAGCCGAACTCTTCGCGAACAACATCCGCAATTCTTGTACAATAATCCGTTACTAATTCTTGTGTTGGAGCTTCTGTCATCACTCGTAATAAAGGTTCAGTTCCACTTGCCCGAACTAATACTCGTCCATCTCCAGCCATCTCTGCTTCAACTTCTGCGATAACTTCTTGGACTCGGGGATGTTCCATTACTGCCTCTTTATCCGTAACACGTATGTTGATTAATTCTTGCGGGTACGTAGTTACTTCAGCTGCTAATTCAGATAATTTTTTCCCAGTGTCTTTAATCACTTTTAGTAACTGAATACCTGATAGTAAACCATCACCCGTAGTTGAATGGTCTAAAAACACAACGTGTCCAGATTGCTCGCCACCTAAGTTATAGCCATTCTCACGCATTTCTTCTACCACATATCGGTCACCTACAGCTGTTTTTACTGATTTGATATCATGCTTTTCAAGGGCATGATAAAAACCAATGTTACTCATAACCGTTGAAACAACCGTTGAATTTTTTAATTGGCCATTATCATTTAAATATTTACCACAAATGTATAGGATTTTGTCCCCATCCACAATGTTTCCATTTTCATCTGAAGCAATGATTCGGTCGCCATCCCCATCGAAAGCTAAACCAACATCCGCTTCTTTTTCAACAACTGTTTGCGCCATTAATTCTGGATGCGTACTTCCAACCTCTTCGTTAATGTTTAACCCATCTGGGTTGTCCCCAATAACGAAAAAGTCTGTCTCTAAATCTGCAAATAATCGATTGACGATCGGACTTGTTGCACCATTCGCAGCATCTAGAACAACTTTAATGCCAGAAAGATCTCCACTTATCGTTTGTTTTAAATATTGAATATATTTAAGAATGCTTTCTCTATATTCTTCTGCACTTCCTAATCCAGAGTCACTAGGACGAGGCAATTCATCCACATCTGCATTGGCTAAATCTTCAATTTCTCTTTCTTGATCATCCGATAATTTAAATCCATCTGCACCAAAAAATTTAATCCCATTATCTTTTGCAGGGTTGTGAGAAGCAGATATCATAATACCAGCTGTTGCATTTTGTTGACGTGTGAGATAAGCCACACCAGGTGTCGAAATCACTCCCAAGCGGAAAACTTCGGCACCAATTGATAATAAACCTGCTACTAAAGCATGCTCTAACATACTACCACTCATACGAGTATCGCGACCAACTAAAACACGAGGTCTGTCCTCTTCTGTGTGTTGCCCCAATACATACCCACCAAAACGTCCCAACTTAAATGCAATTTCAGGTGTTAACTCGCTATTTGCAACTCCTCTAACACCATCTGTACCGAATTTTATCATTTAGTATACTCCTTCGTTTCCCTATTCTTGAATAGAATTATTACTTGAATTACCACTTACTTCGATTAAAACTTCAACTTCTTCTTTACTCACTTCTTCAATTCCCTCTGGCAATGTGCCTACAGGAATGGTAACTAATGTAGACTCTGTTATATTATCAAAATTTATCGTAATTGGAAAGTTTGACAATGCTTCTATAGCTTCTGATTCCCCTCGAACAATAATCGAATCTTCTTCTGCATTACTCAATTGAATATCATATGAGTAACCAGCCACCTTACCAGAACCTTCTCGTAATACGATTGGCACTTCTTTTTGAGTACGAACCACTGGAGCCAATACCTCAATCTGACTTGGATCTGCATTCACATTTAACGGATTTCCTTCGGCATCTAATACCAATACCGGTGCTAACATTAATATATCTGAGCGAATACTTTCTTCGTTTGATGAGACTTCTACAATCACACGATCAATTTTTTGCATAGTGGAAGCTGCTCCAGAAAGTGTCACTAAATTATTCGACAATGTTGGCTCAAGAATTTCATAGCCTTCTGCTAAATCTAACGTATCTGAGATTCGAATAGCCACTTCATACTGATCGACAACTTTATTTTCAATCGTTAGATTGATAACCGATGGACTAATGCTATAGCTCAATTCATTCGATAAGCCCTCTGCTATTAGCTCTACTTGATGGCTTCCTTCACCTAATTCATTTAGATTCGGTGTTGCAATCGTAAAGTTTTGCGTAGCAACTGTTTGAAATAAAATCGCCTGAGCTCCTTCAATGCGGATAGTCGCTGAATCTGGTATCCCTGAAACAAAATACTGTTCGGTATCAATATTTACTTCAATAGGTAGGTTTGTAATTATTTCTGACCCAGAGAGACTCGCTGAATTATTTGGTTCATTTGAACTAAACCGCATTTGGTTTTCATAGTTCACAAATGCGAATAACCCAATCGCTATGACCAAAGAAATAATACGTTTTACCCATATATTATCTAAATTCATCTCATTCACCCCTCATTGTTTTGCGAACTATACTCACAACATTTTTCGTAAAATCTGAGAAAACAGTTGTTTCATCCGCATCATTTAATGGGCTAAGTTGTTCTGTTAAATACTCACGCAAGTCTTCAATTGTCAATTCTGGCATCAAGTTACTTCGATGTGCAATACTTATTGCCCCCGTTTCTTCTGAGACAACGATAGTAATTGCATCTGTTTCTTCAGAAAGACCGATTGCTGCTCGATGACGAGTCCCATATTTTTTAGGTATGGCCGCACTTTCTGACAAGGGCAAGTAACTAGCCGCTGAAGCAATCGTAAAATCACTAATAATCATGGCTCCATCGTGTAAAGGCGTATTAGGAATAAATGTATTGATGATAATTTCCGAGGAAATCAATGCATTTAAAGAGACGCCCGTTTTGATGTATTCCGTTAGCGGAGAATTTAATTCGATTGAAATTAAAGCTCCGATATGGCGTCGACTCATATATTGGATAGCTTCGGAAATTTCTTCAACTGTCGCATCCACTGGATTGGATTTTTTACGTATTGAGAACAAACTTCCGCGTCCAATATGTTGTAACCCTCTTCTTAATTCAGGTTGGAAGATAACAATCAAGGCAATGGCGGACCATTGAATTACGAAATCAACAATGTATTCAGTTGTGTGTAATTGAAAGAATGAACTTAAAAGCTTTATGGTGATGATGACTAAAATACCTTTTAATAGTTCTGTTGATCTAGTCCCCTGAGCAATCTTGATGATTTGATAGATAAAGAAAGCCACAATTAATATATCAATTATACTAATCAGAGTCGTCCATGACCATAAATTGGTCCATTCGAAACTTTCTAACCAGGTAATCATTTTGCACCACTTTCGTTAGTTTAATTATTATTAAGTATATCACAGGTTTATCGAATTCTGATTGAAAACTTGTAATTTATACAAAAATTTCATATATTGATCATTTATACTTTGGAATAACGAAAAAAAATCATAAATACCAAAAAAGAGCAACACATATACATGCATCGCTCTCAATAGCTGGGCTGCTAGGATTCGAACCTAGGATACACGGGATCAAAACCCGATGCCTTACCGCTTGGCTACAGCCCAATAATTATAAATGGAGAGAGAAGGATTCGAACCTTCGAACTCGAAAGAGGACGGATTTACAGTCCGTTGCGTTTAGCCACTTCGCTATCTCTCCATGATAAAGATGACCCCTACGGGATTCGAACCCGTGATACCGCCGTGAAAGGGCGATGTCTTAACCACTTGACCAAGGGGCCATTTTTTAACGCAAAATATATTCTACAACAGTCCTCTTAAATTGTCAATGCTATTTCTGTATTTGTTAATGTTTTACTAAAAAAGGACTCGTTAAAACATCTGCTTTTGAAAGCAAATATTCAACGAGTCATTTTTCTTATTTATTCAATTATATTATTGTGCAGCAATATGTCCGTATTTGTCTTCTTTACGTTCAAATAATTTCACGACATAAGGACATGTTGGTAGAATTTTCTTGCCCTCTGTTTCCATTTCTGCAACAAGTCGGTCTACTAATTGCTCAGCTATACCTTGCCCTCGTAAAGATGGGTCTACAAAAGTGTGATCAGCATCTACTGTATTCTCATCCACTACTTTATACGTAATTTCTGCAATTAAATCGCCATCTTCATTTTCCTGATAAAATCGATTCTCACCTTTTAAAAATTCCATCCACTACACCTCTATTTTCTATTTTATTACTTAACTGATTGAGCACTTTTACGTTCTTTTTTTGATGCTTCTTCAGAACATAATCGAGAAATAAGTTCAATTTTCTTTCCAGCATATTCTTTTTTACGATCCTGGACTTCCTTTTTGAACTTCGCTTCTTCTGACATTTGACCGATCCTCCTTATATGCTAATAATTAGCCAAACGAGTTGAACATCAAGTTTCATCAAAAACAATATTCAGTTTAAGTTATTTTCACGCCTATGTCGAGACAAACCGATCGTAACAATATTAACATTTATAATAGAACCGTCTACCTTGACAAATTTATTGTAACTAAAATCCTAGTCTTTTGAAAGCGTTTCTAATTATTTTTCAGAATATACTATTCATTATGTTAAAGATAAGAAAGGACAGCCTTTTTATTAATGGTCAAGTTTCAAGGTCATCGCATTAATCGCAACAATTACTGTACTTAGTGACATGAGAATGGCTCCAACAGCTGGAGTTAATGAAATCCCAATCGGAGCTAGAATTCCAGCTGCAAGTGGAATGGCTAAGAAATTGTAGCCCGCACCCCACCATAAGTTCTGTTTCATTTTACTGGTCGTTTTCTTCGATAACTCTAAGAACGAATGAATATCTACTGGATCTGACTGTGTAAGGATAACATCTGCCGAATCTAGCGCCACTTGTGTCCCTGCTCCAACTGCGATTCCAACATCTGCCAAAGCAAGTGAAGGGGCATCGTTCACACCATCTCCAACCATAATAACTGTTTTATCTTCGTTCGTTAATTCTTCAACCAATTTATATTTATCCTCTGGCGATTGATTTGCTTTAAAATCAATCCCTAAAATCTCAGCTACACCTTGCGCAGCCTGTTCATTATCTCCTGTTGCCATTAGCGGGCGGATACCTGCCTCCTTTAAAGACTGAATTAAATCTTTACTTGATTCTTTCAATTCATCCCCTAAAGAAACAGTACCAATCGCTTCGTCATTTTCAACCAAAATACTTAACGTTGCACCTTTTTGTAGCTCAATATCTACGTCTTTTCCATACGCTTTCTGACTAATTAACTGATAATGCTTTCCATTCGCTTGCCCTTCGACACCTGCTCCAGAAATAACATCAATCGAATCAAAAGAAACTGCTTTTATATTTTCAGTTTCGGCGTAAGTAACAATTGACTGAGCAATTGGATGACTTGAACCACTTTCAATTCCTGCCAAAATCGC
Organism: uncultured Carnobacteriaceae bacterium; assembly: GCA_964612765.1. Classification (GTDB taxonomy): domain Bacteria; phylum Bacillota; class Bacilli; order Lactobacillales; family Carnobacteriaceae_A; genus Atopostipes. The sequence continues at coordinate 17,252 of CAZTEC010000013.1, read as the reverse complement.
TACAATTTCTTCTTCATTATAATTTTCACTTAAAACTTGAATATCTAAGACTTTAAATTCACCAGTTGTCAATGTCCCTGTTTTATCTAAAATCATCACATCTGCTTTTGTTGCTACCTCTAATGCCTCGCGGTCTTTAACTAATAAACCTCGACTTGCACCTAAGCTCGTACTTCGAGCAATAACTAAAGGAATCGCTAATCCAAGTGCATGCGGACAGGCAATAACAAGTGTAGTTACAGTATAAGTTACAGCTGTTGGTAAATCCTCTAAAACTAACCAACCTACAAAAGCGATGATTGCTGCCCCAACTGCAATGTAAAATAGCCAACCCGCTACTTTTTGCGCTAAATTTTCAGCACGAGACGGTTGATTTTGGGCCTCACGGATTAACGTTTGTACTTGTGAGATGAAAGATTTATCACCAGTTTCTTCTACTTCAACAAATAGAATACCTTCTTGATTCGTTGAGCCACCAATTACTTTGTCGCCGACATCTTTTTGAACTGGCTTAGATTCTCCTGTCAGTAAGGCTTCATTCACTCTTGAATCTCCACGAATGATTTTCCCATCTGCTGGAATATTTTCACCTGCTTGAATTCGAATGATATCGCCTACTTTTAAATCAGACACTGGACGAGTTTCGATGGAATCATCATCTAGTACAACTTGTGCATCTTTCGGTACGAGCTCAGCTAATGCTTGTTGCGCATCGCCCGCATCCCCAACGGCCTTCATCTCAATCCAATGGCCTAAAAGCATAATCAGAATGAGAGAAGCAAACTCAAAAAAGAAATCCATGACATGTTCCCCAGTTGTATAACGAGCAACAACGGCATAAATACTATATAAATAAGATACGCTGATTCCTAATGAGACAAGAGCCATCATACCAGGTTCTTTTTGTTTAAATTCATCAACTGCACCTTGAAAGAATGGCTTACCTCCATAAATTAATAAAACAGTTGAAATAATCGAAACTAAAATATCAGAATACGTAAATGTAAACTGAAATGGTAATTCAATCCCCATCATTGGCGAAAGAATCATAATAATAACTCCTAATGGTAAAGAGCGTAAAAACAATTCTTTAAAATTCCCATGATGATGGTGATGATGA
>CAZTEC010000013.1:0-16032 GCA_964612765.1 uncultured Carnobacteriaceae bacterium | reverse complement strand
TGGTGTTCATGGTGTTCATGGTCATGATGTGTATGGTCGTCATGTTTATTGTTCGAATGTTTGTCCATTTATTGTCCCTCCTAATATTTTCTACATTTTAAGTTTACAAGTGTAGACGATAAATGTCAAGCGATATTCTTGCAGAGACCATATATATTTGAAAATGGTCAAAGAAATACAAAAAAAAGCAAATCGACCGAACAATTTATGTTCCATCCATCTGCTTTTCATTAATCATGTATTAAATTGTAGAAAGCCGCGTAAGTGCTCGTTTCAAAGCTAACTCGGCTTCTAAATGTTCTTGCGCATTAAGTTCTGATTCCAGTCTCTTTTCAGCGCGTTCTTTTGCCCGTTCTGCTCGAGCCACATCAATTTCCTTCGAAAATTCAAAGGTGCGGACGATTAATCGAGCCTGGTTATCTTTAAAATGAAAGACCCCTTCTGAGATAGCTGCCCATTCTGAAGATTTTCCCGTAATGAGTTTCACTTTTCCGATTTCGACAGGCACGATGATATCCATATGATTCATTAATACCGTACGAATACCATCTTCTGTTGGTAAGGAAATTCGTTCATTCTCAGAAATATGCTTTTTTCCTTCGGGCGTAATCATTGTTAATGTAAACATTTTACCCCTCCGTTAAGCATCCGCGATAACATCATCGATCGTTGCTTTAAATAAAAATTTACTTTCAGGAATATGGTCGACCTCTCCGTCCAATATTGCTTTGAAACTTCTTACTGTATCTGCAATTGGAACAAATTGACCTTTCATACCGGTAAAACTTTCACCAACAAAGAAAGGTTGAGAAAGGAAATTTCGAATTTTACGCGCGCGACTTGTTGTTAACTTGTCCTCGTCACTTAATTCATCCATACCTAAAATAGCAATAATATCTTGTAATTCGTTATATCTTTGTAAGGTTGATTGAACCGCTTGAGCCACTTCAACATGTTCAGCGCCAACATATTCTTCAGCAAGTAAATTACTATTTGATTCCAAAGGATCTACCGCAGGGTAAATACCTAAGGCAGCAATTTGACGACTAAGAACTGTTCGAGCATCTAAATGGGAGAAAGCAATCGCTGATGCCGGATCCGTTAAATCATCCGCTGGTACATAAATAGCCTGAATCGATGTGATTGATCCATTTTTTGTTGAAGCAATCCGCTCTTGTAATTCGCCCATCTCGTTTGCTAAAGTTGGCTGATAACCAACGGCAGATGACATTCGTCCAAGTAAAGCCGAAACTTCTGACCCTGCTTGAATATATCGGAAGATATTATCAATAAATAAAAGGACGTCTTGTTTTTTTTCTTCTCGGAAATATTCTGCCATCGTTAATCCAGACAACGCGACACGCATTCTTGCTCCAGGCGGCTCATTCATCTGACCATAGATTAAAGTCGTTTGATCAAGAACTCCAGCTGATTTCATTTCATTATATAAGTCGTTACCTTCTCGAGTTCTCTCTCCAACTCCAGCAACAACAGAAAGTCCTCCCTGTTCAACTGCCATGTTGTTGATTAATTCTTGCATTAGAACTGTTTTTCCAACTCCAGCTCCACCAAACAATCCTATTTTCCCACCTTGAGGATAAGGACATAACAAATCAATAACCTTGATTCCTGTTTCCAAAATTTCCGAACTTGTTAGTCTCTGATCGAAAGCTGGGGCCGAACGATGAATGGGCATGGATAAATCTGTTTCTGGAGCTTCCATCTCATCAATCGGTTCTCCTAAAACGTTAAACATTCTCCCTAACGTCGCTTCACCAACTGGAACTGTGATTGGCTCTCCCGTATCTAATGCCGTCATTCCTCGTTGAAGTCCATCGGTTGGTTGCATCGAAATGCAACGTACGACATCATGTCCGATATGTTGTGCCACTTCTAAAGCAACATCCACATCACCTTGGACAGTTAATTTATTATATAAATCAGGCAGTTTATCTTGTTCAAACTTTACGTCAACAACTGACCCAATAATTTGATTAATTGTTCCTTGATTCATACTTTTACTCCACCCCCGCTGATAACTCTAAAATTTCTGCAGTAATACGTTCTTGGCGCAACTGGTTGTAACGATTATTTAATTCGTCCCGCATATCATTTGCATTGTCCGTTGCCTGTTCCATTGCTATGCGTCGCGTCATATTTTCACTAAATTTTGAATGATAATAGGCATCATACATGCCCAACAACATGCTAAATTGTTGATATCTTTTGTTGGCTGTTTCATAATCTGGCTCATACACGATAAAATCACTATGCAGGAGTTGTTTGTTTAGATTTTTCCAACTTACTTTTAGCTCATTCCCTCTCATTTGCGGAACGGCTAGACGAATTTGGTACTGATCTTGTAACTCAACGATTTCTTCATATAAATGATCCATATCTAAATGGTCACTTTTCACTGCTTCATTAATGACTTTAACCGAATCCATCTTAGCCACTTTGTCAAAATATTGACTCCCTAGCCAAAACACGGCATCAGGTCCTAACTCCACTAGTGCTCGCATCATCGTGTTATTATATCCTGAAACTAAACCTAAATCTGGAACAAAGCAGACGGCTAAGATAGGCAAATCCTCTGACCCATCGATTTCTTCTGCCGGGATATGATCGTATTCTTCAACAATTTCTTCAAACTCTTTTATTTTTCGCTGATACCCTTGTAGTTTACTCATAGAAACTAATTTCATGGCATTTGTAATCTTCGAGACTTTATTTATCGTATTCATGCGTAACTGAATCGTCTTTATATTCTCAGCCATTTTGCATCACCTTGAAGTCATCAAGAATTTCTCCCATAATCGCGTCAATTTTTTCTTGTAATCCATCTGTTAACGTATAGTCTTCTTTTAATTCCTTTAATACGTCTGAATGATTCTCAGTAAATTGTTGTTGCATGTAGCGTTCAAATGGTCGAACTTCCTTCACTTCCAATTTATCTAGCCAACCAAACTTTGATAGATAAATACTTAATATCACTAAAGCATGATCAATTATTTGGTAAGCCGGTTGTTTTAATAATTCGTTCAACCGGTCCCCATGATCAATTACTTTTTGTGTTTCAGGATCAACGTCTGAACTGAATTGTGCAAATGAACTTAATTCTTCATATGTAGCCAATTCTAATTTCAACGATCCTGACACACTTTTCATTGCTTTTGTCTGAGCGTCCGAACCAACACGAGAAACAGATAAGCCACTATCTACCGCTGGTCGATTTCCTGCATGGAACTCTTCAGTATCTAAGAATAACTGCCCATCTGTAATCGAAATAACGTTCGTCGGAATATAGGCACTAATATCTCCTAGTTGTGTTTCGATAATTGGTAAAGCCGTCATCGACCCACCACCATAATTTTCGTTTAGCTGACCTGCTCGTTCTAATAAACGAGAATGTAGATAGAACACATCTCCAGGGTAAGCCTCTCGTCCTGAAGGTCGTTTCAATAGTAAAGAAATTGTTCGGTAAGCAACAGCATGTTTAGATAAGTCATCATAAATAACTAAAACATCTTCACCGTTGTCCATCCAATATTCTCCAATGGCACAACCTGCATAAGGTGCAATATATTGAAGTGCTGCTGAATCATTTGCCGGACTATTTACAATCACTGTATAATCCATTGCTCCATATCGCTGCAATGTTTCTGCTACTTGTACAACAGTAGATGATTTTTGACCAATAGCTACATAAATACATTTCACGTTTTGACCTTTTTGGTTCAAGATCGTATTTAAAGCGATACTTGTTTTCCCTGTTTGGCGGTCACCAATAATTAATTCACGTTGACCTTTCCCAATAGGAATCATCGCATCTACCACTTTTAATCCTGTAAATAATGGTTCGTCTACACTTCGGCGAGTCATTACTCCTGGAGCAACTCGCTCAATATATCTTTCTTCTGTCGTTTCAATCGAGCCTTTGTTGTCAATTGGATTCCCTAAAGGATCAATAATTCGTCCTAACAATGCATCCCCTACAGGAACTTGAACAATTTCTTCTGTACGATAGACCGTATCGCCTTCTTTAATTCCACGGTCATTACCAAGTAAGATAACTCCTACTTGGTTTTCTTCCAAGTTTAGAGCTAGACCAAATGTCCCATTTTCAAAACGAACAAGTTCGTTTGCCTGAACATCTTTAAGTCCTCGTACAAAGGAAATTCCATCTCCAATACTTAAAACAACACCAGTATCTAAATCGTTAAAATCCCAGTCTACTTGCTGGATTCTTTCTTGTAGTTTTTGAATAATTTGTTCACTTTTTCGATCCATGTTGCACCTCTCTTATAATTTGATCGATGCGCGAACGAAAAGTCGTATCTATTACCGCACCATTTACTTCTAATCGGATTCCTCCAATTAAGTTTTTGTTTAATTGATAATGAATCTTGTAATTTTGACCAAATCGATGTTCAATTAGTGACTGAATTTGTGTCTGCATTTGAGCACTTAATTCATTCGCACTATAAACGCGAACATCATGTAAAATATTCTCCTCGACTAGAAGGGAATAATAATCTTCTTTAATTGTATCCAGACGATGTAACATTCCATCTTCAGTAATAATTTCCAAGAAATTAATCACCGTTGGATGAAATGACCCCGACAAAATCGAACGTAAATGTGAAAACTCTTCTGCCTTTACATCCAACGCGTGTACATAATTTGATTTTTTTGCCAGTATTTCTGTTAGCTCCTCTAGTTCTTGCAACACATCTAAATAAGACTCTTCTGAAAGACTAGCAAATAAGCCATATGCATATTGTTTAGTGAGTCTCATTATTCATCTGCTCCAATTCTACTTCTAATGAATGATAAATCTCCGTTTCATTATAGTCGTAGTTTTCTAGAGTTCGCTCCGTTAACTTAAGTGCCACATCCAGAAGGTAATCTTCCACTTCTGTTATGAGTTCGGCTCTTTGAATTTCGATTTCATTTTGAGCTTGCTCTAACATGATATCTTTTTCTAAAGTTGCTTGTTCTAATATTTTATCGCGTTCTCTCTTAGCTTCTGCTTCTAAGGCTTGTTGAGCACGCTTCATTTGTTCTACTTTTTCTTGGTGCTCTAATTCCAACTGCTGCGTTTTAGCTAACGCTTCCTCTTCCACTTGCTCTGCATATTTATGCGCTTTGTTTAAATCTTCTGCTTGACGATCTAAGTAAGCCATCACTGGTTCGTGCAAGTATTTTCGATAAAGAAAATATATAACCCCAGTGGCAGCTAACTGAACAAGTAATGTTAAAAGATTCGGAAAGAGCTTATCTGTAATATCTACCATATCTCATCCCTCTTTTTCGATTTCTTAGAACGCAAAGATAAGCAAGAATGCAATGAGCAATCCATAAATTGAAGCTGTCTCCGCAATACCTGCACCTAACATTAACATTGTACGAATTTCGCCTTCCGCTTCTGGGTTTTTACCCACTGCCTCTACCGCTTTTGCAGCTACAAACCCCTGTCCTAAACATGATGCAAACCCTGTGAATACTGCTAAACCTGCTGCTAATGCTACTAATCCGTCTCCTACTGTCATTTTAAAACAACTCCTTATTTTAATTAGTTTTTTGTCTTGGGATTTCAATCCCAATAAATATTACTGACAATGATATAAAAATAAACGCTTGTAAAAATCCTGAGAATAAATCAAAGTATAAATGGAGCACTGGTGCCACAACTACTCCTAGAAAGTTAAAGTTTCCAATCACAGGAATAAATTGACTAACCCATGCTGTGAAAGAATACAATAAAGACATAATGACTGCACCTGACGTTATGTTCCCAAACAAACGCAAGGACAAACTAATTAGTGGTGCAATCTGTCCAAAGATATTTGGAATAAGAAAGAATGGGAATGGATCTAAGAAACCACTTAAATAGCTCTTAAGTCCATTTGCTCGAATACTGACCACTTGAATAGAAATCCAAGTAATTATCGCAAAGACTAAAGTTACACTATAATTCCCTGTTGGTGTTGCAAAACCAAGTAGTCCACTTGTGTTTGCAACTAATAAATAGAAAAAAACTGATCCAATATAAGCTGCGAACTTCTTCCCATATTTTTCCCCCATCGCATCCACTGTGAAATTTGAAATGAAGTCTACATATGTGACGGCTGCTGCAACAATTCGACTAGGTGTCTCATCTCTTTTTAATTTTTTAACTTGATTTCCAAGCCATATAAAAAAGACTGCTAAAACTAACGTTATCACCACTACACTAACTTGCTCTTCCTGAAACATGTCACTCCCCCTTCTTCAATAGATTTAATACATAGTTTAATACACGATCTGCAAAATATGCCGCAAAGACCGCGATTGGATTTAAATAGTCTGGAAAAATTAATGTAATCCCTAAAGGAATTGCTAACCAAACAATAATTCCTACCAAGTAACCTACATATCTTGCGATACTTAAATTATTCATATCAAGAACTATTTCTAGAATTTGTTCTCTATATTGTCTCAAAAGTCCCACAAATACCCAACCTAAGAGCCAGCCAAATCCATACGAAATATCCCAAAAGAATAAGAGTGAACCCAAAAACATGATGAAAAAATGAATTTTAGTCATAACCGCCTCCAAAACATTTCTACTCTTGACTAAACAATCTCTACTCAAGTTTAAAATGTTTCACTATTGAATAGATTGCCAACAACAGATCCGTTAGTTTATATTTCTTTTGAGTCAACGTTTCTTAACAGTACCATACCTCTAATGCAACTCCAAAGAAATAATTTGACTACCTAGCATCTATTATAACAAAAAACCTACTCATCTAGCAATTTTGTTCAAATTGCTCTATATTTCTTATCGGTACAATTTTCGTTCGTTTAATCAAATGAATGACCGAACAATAAAAGTAAGCGTCGCCATCATAATGTTCATAGACTTCAAATAATTTACTTTAGTTTAAAAAATAAGAGCCCTATTAAATAGAGCCCTTAATATATACTCAATTTTTTTCGAGGTTTTTATTTACAAACTTCGATGATTGCATCTAGTGCTTTTTCTAAAATTTCACGTGGACATGCAATATTTACTCGCATAAATCCTTCTCCAGACTCACCGAACCAGTCGCCCCCGTCTAAAGCAACTCCTGCTTTACCTGCAATTAATTCATTAAGTTCTACACCCGTGTAACCCAATTCTCTAAAGTCTAACCAAACAAGGTAAGTTGCTTCTAATTCACGAACTTTTACTTTTGGAAGTTCATTTTCAATTCGCTCTTTTAGGTACTTAAAGTTCCCATGTAGGTATTCGATTAATTTATCTAACCATTCTTCTGAATCGTTGTATGCTGCTGCAGCCGCTTCAACTGCGAATGGATTCATCATACCTAATCCAATTTGATCTAGCGAACGTTGAAATTGGTGACGGATTTTTTCATCTGGGATGATGATATATGAAAGTTGCATTCCAGCTAAGTTAAAACTCTTACTTGGCGCCATACACGTAATTGTATTTTTCGCAATTTCATCTGAAAGGCCTAAAGAAACTGTGTGTTCATATCCTGGCATAACCAAGTCATTATGAATTTCATCTGATACAACGAGTACGTCATTATCTACACAAATTTGCATTAATCGGCTTAATTCTTCTTTCGTCCAAACTCGACTAACCGGATTATGTGGAGAGCATAAAATAAACATTGTCGTATCTGGATCTTTTGCTCTTTCTTCAAAATCTTCAAAGTCGATTTCATAGTTTCCGTCTACTTCTTTTAACGCATTATCCGAAATATGTCGGCCGTTATTTTCAACTGCATTTGAAAATGGATAGTAAACGGGTCTTTGGATAATTACCTTATCTCCAGGTTTCGTGTAGGTTTGAACCGCAATATTTAAAGCCGTTACAATACCTGGTGTATTTATAATCCAGTCGGTTTCTACTTTTGTATTAAAACGACGGTCTACCCAATCAACAAAAGCAATCGTGTGTTTATCTGTTCCAGTGTAGCCATAGATTCCATGCTCTGCTACTTTTACTATAGCTTCTTTAACTGCTGAAGGTACTTCAAAATCCATATCCGCTACCCATAAAGGTATCAAGTTAGGATAACCAAACATATCTTCATGTACACTAGATTCCCATTTCATACTATTTGTACCAGAGCGATCAATAACTCTATCAAAATCAAACATTCTACATCCTCCTATATTCTTTCAAAAGTTTATCTGTTCTTATTTTAACAGAAAGTCAACAGCAAATTTAGTCGTAGCTTCAACACCGTATCTTAAAGCTGCATCATCTAAATCGAATAAATCATTATGATGCTCTGCACCACTTCCGTATTCCTCATCGCGAATACCAACGAAGGCGAATACTGCTGGTGCTAATTCCGCGTAGCGACCAAAGGATTCTGAAGCAAACCAAGTCACATCTTTAACCAATGAACCTGGTAGAATTTCTTCAACCCCTTCTTGAGCAATGCGGGCCAATTCTTCATCATTAATAATTGGTTTACCTGCAACAAATAAGCCGTGTTCTTTAATTTCACATTTATGTGCTTTCGCAGTATAATTCGCTACTTCACGAATAACTTCAACCGCTTTCGCACCTTCTTCTTCATCAAAGAAACGAAGTGTTCCACCAATACGTACATCATTAGGGATAACATTATTAGCTGATCCACCATGGATTTGGGTTAAACCTAAAGTTACCGTTTTTGTTACATCCATTTGATTTGCCCATGCGTTCGAAAGACCATTTAATACTTGAGCTGCTGCAAATACCGGGTTAATCGATAAGTCCGGACGAGATCCGTGACCTGAACGTCCTAAAACAGAGAAATCTACAAGCGCTGCTGCAGCCATAACTGGACCAGCATCCACACTAATTTGTCCGGTATCCATGAAAGCAGTTAAATGATTTCCGTATACTGCATCTAAACCTTTATCCTTAAGATGCTTGATCATTGCATCAATACCTGAACCAATTTCTTCCCCTTCTTCAAAAATGAAGTAGATTTTTCCAGTCAGCTCATCTTTTAAGTCATTTAAAATCTTCATTGTTGTCATAACAATTGACATATGACCATCATGTCCACAAGCATGCATTGCTCCAGGATTTTTAGAAATATATTTACGTTTTCCAGTTAAGTTCTCTTCTGGCTCATCAATGGGTAAAGCATCAATATCAGTACGAATGCCTAACGTTTTACCAGGTTTTCCTGTATCTAATAAAGCCGTAAATCCTGTACCTTCAACTTCTTCGATTTCTAATCCAAGTTCAGCAATTTGAGCTTTTAGATATTTAGCCGTTTCTACTTCAAAACTTGCTACTTCAGGAATTTCATGTAATTGACCTCTTGTTTCAATCGTATACGATTCTAAGTTCCCTGCTTTTTCTTTAATACTTGCTGTTAAATCTGTCATTGAATATTTATCCTTTCTTTTATAGAGAGTTTATCATTTTCATTTTGATTATAAGCCTGTCCAACCAATTGTCGATAATAGGAATAAAATAAGTATAGCTGCAACTATGAATAGAATTACTGCTGGAAGTACCCATTTCACCCATTTGTCAAATGGAACTTTCGCTGTCACTGCAGACCCTACTGTCCAACCTAACACTGGAGAGACCAGATTTGTAAAACCATCACCAAATTGGAATGCTTGAATAATTAACTGTGGGTGAATATCTAACGCTTCACCAATTGGTTGTAAAATTGGAATTAAGAATGCTGCCTTACTTGTAGCTGAAGGAATCAATGGGTTTAATAGCGCTACAACTCCCGCAATACCAACAGTTGACCATGCTTTACTAATATTTTGTAACGGCAACGTCATGTTATAGATGATTGTATCCATAATATTTCCTTGTCTTAGGATTAATGACATAACACCTGCTAAACCAATTACAACCCCTACAAATGCCATATTAGCAAAACCACCCGCAGCAGCATTTCCTACTTCATCAGCAGACATTTTACTTACTAATCCAAGCAAAATCATTGTGACAAATCCAGCGGCAATCATAAAGTTCAGCACTTGTGTGCCGTTCGTTGTAGAATAATAGATAATTGATGCATACTGTCCGAGGAATATAAGAAGAGACGCAACACTTCGCCACTCTAATTTTTCCCCATCTAAACTAACTTCTTCCACACCATCTTTAGCATATTCATCTGGTCTCCATCCCTCAGAATACATAACAGATTTCGTAGGATCAGATTTAATCTTTCGAACATAGAATAGTAAGAAAGCTAATCCTATAGCGATATATAGGTTCATTATGATGAAACGTACCCCAAATCCTGAATATGGCGGCAAACCAATCATTACTTGTGGAATCATTGGGTTATTTGGACCTGTACCAAATCCAATTAACGCCGGGAAAGTAGTAACTCCAATTGCTACAATCGGGTCTAACTTTAGACGTTTCGAGAAGATGATACCAATTGGAACAAGAGCAATTAGAGCGTCACTTCCTGCAAATCCACCAACATATGCGATTAATATAAACAATAGCGAAATTAAGATATATAATCCTTTATCTTGAAGTTTTGCAATCGCCCAGTTCAAAATGTTATCAATAGAACCTGATTGTAGTAACAAGTTAATCGAAGCTCCAGAAACCATTACTGCAAATATAATTGGCGCAGAATTTGTCAATCCTGTCAAAATCAACATTAAAACTTGTGGAATACTTACAGGTGTTTGTTCACCTAAATAATTGAATTGATCACCAATAATCGTTCCATCTTCCGTCGTAGCAAATTGTCCTGCAGGCACAAAATATGTTGCAATGCTTGCAAGTGTTAAAATTCCCAGCATAAGCCATAATAAGTGCGGCATCTTTAATTGTCTTTTCTTCTTTACTTCTGTACTCATCGTCTTGCTCCTTATCCCTTTAAATTTTTATTTATAAGCAATGCAATCCATTTCCACCAAGGCATTTCTAGGTAAATCTTTAACTACGACAGCTGTTCGAGTAGGTAACGCTTCCAACTCTTTGAAAAATTGATCATACACGGTATTTATTGCATCATATTGTTCAATATCAGAAAAATAGATTTGAATCTTAATAATATCTCCTAGTGCATAATTCTCTATATCTAATAACGTTTTTATGTTTTCTAAAGATTGTGCAACTTGACTTTCTATACCTTCAACTAATTCACCAGTCGCTGAATCTACAGGCAACTGACCTGATGTGAATAGAAATCCATCCGCCTTTTTAGTTGGACTATATAATGGTCTACTAGCCATTCACTTACACCTCCTATTAATAATAATTTATTATCACAATCAAATAATACCATACTTTTTTCTCATTGCAAGCGTTTTTAGTAATTATTCGATAATTTTTTATCATTTATGAATTATTTCTGACAAAAACCCTTTACTTTAGACCTTTCCAGTAATATTATTTTATCAAAAATAAAAAGGTTAACTATCCTTCCACTCTTTAATTGAGTGAAAACGATAACTAACCTTTCTATTACTATGCTTTATTCGTAAATATTAATAATGTTTTATCAATATCTATTAATGTTCGATTTGTTTTAAATATCGATAAACACTTGGTTCTGACACTTTTAGTAATTTGGCCACTTGCGCTACTGCCCCTTTGACCTCGAAGTAGCCTCGGTCATGCAGTTGTTGAACAACTTCTATTTTTTGATCTAATTTTAGCGACTCTACGTCTGCGATATTTTCTTCCGGAACTATCGAATGAAAGAAATCATATAATGATTCAGAAAAATATTCGATAAACTCGCCGTCATGGTTATTCCCAATCAACGTAGAATTATGGGCACTTTTATTATCTAGCCCCATAGTAAAATATCCATTGTCTTCTTCATTGTTGGCTACCGTTAAGTTAGCTAACAACAAAATTTCATTTGATAATTCTTTTATTTTTGTCACATCAATGTTGAAACAAAGCATCGCTTCTAAATTTCCCTCTCCGTCTTTCAAGAAAAAAGTAGATGCTCTGATTTGTTTATTGTCTTTAGTAATTCCTCGATAATTTTTAACATACTGATTATCTATATATACACCATTCTTAATAAAACTTAACGCTAATTCAGTTAAGGGAGAATCTTCTGTTCTTCCAGAAATATACCCGTTTTCGATCGCTGCAATATACGAATGTTCCTCTTCAATGATATGAAGAACGATTTCAATATTATTACCTAATATTCCTCCTAATAAACGGACGAATTCTATTAATTGCTTCTCTCTATATGCTTCCATGCCGATACCCTCTCCAAAAATCATCAGTGATAAAATTATTGATAATTTTTTATTACTAGAAATTATCATACAAGATAATTTCCGATATTGCAATTTATAATTTAAAGAAAATCTTATGTCTATGAGTAGTTTCAGCCTATCTCTCATTTCAATAGTGTGGTAAAATAGGCTGACAAGTCGAAGGTTAGGTAGATATTATGAGTAAAACACAAAAATCAGTATATATTGCTTTATTGGCGGCTCAAGCTACTGTCATTTCATTAATTGAAGGAATGCTACCAAATTTATTAGCAATTGCACCTGGGGCAAAGATTGGACTGCCAAATATCGTTACGATGGTTGCTATTTTTTCTTTATCTTATAAGGATAGTTTCAAAGTTGTTACTATGCGGCTGTTGCTCACCACTTTATTGGGTGGTACGTTATCCACATTTATGTATAGTTTCGCAGGATCTTATTTAAGCTATTTCGGAATGCTTCTCGTTCGTTCACTTGGACCTAAACGTGTCAGTTTTATTGGAATCAGTGCAACTGGCGGTATCTTATTTAATGTGGGTCAACTCTTGGTCGCTAGTTTTATCGCAGGTTCTTATTCAGTGATGTTGTATCTTCCAGCTTTATCATTCGCCGGAATAATCGCCGGAATCGTTGTAGGAGCTGTTGGAAATTTTATGATGCGTAATATTGCAACGATAAAGAAAATGCAAAGCGAAGAAGCGAGACATAGTAAATTATCATTAGCTTGGTATGAAGCAACTTTAGAAAATATAGAATAATTAAAAAAGGGCGCTCACGTCTATTCAGAACATTCGTGGACTCCCTTTTTGTATTTTTATCTTTATTCATTCACCCAAGTGAATGTATCATTTGTTAGATTGAAATTCTCTTTTAATCCTTCAGATGTATAAATTTCTTTGTCTCTAGAAATAAAGACACCTTCCACACCTTCTAAACGATTTACGTAATCCAAGCCTTCTTCAAGACCAAAACCAAAAACTACCGTAGAAAGCCCATCACCATCAACCGATTTATCTGTAACAATTGATACACCAGCCAAATCATTCTCGAAAGGATAACCCGTATCTGGGTTCATTAGATGGTGATATATTTCGTCATCTTTTTCAATATAACGCTCATATACACCGGAAGTGACCACTGTTTTATTTTTCAGATTAATCGCACCAACGATTTCTCCACGAGGTGAGAAAGGATCTTGAATCCCTACATTGAATCCACCAGTCTCTCGAGTCGGTGAATCCCCCATAACAACAACGTTTCCACCTAAATCTATGATTGCAGTTGTTACATTATGATCTTCAAATACTTTGACAATTTCATCAGCAATATATCCTTTGGCAATTGCGCCTAAATCAATGCGCATATTTTCTTCTGTTAAAAATACTGTACGGTTTTTTGCGTCTAACTCTGATTTCTCGTAGTCTACAAGTGGCAATACAGCTTCTATTTCACTTGGTTCTGGGACACGAGCATCATCAAAACCAATGCGCCAAAGATTTGTGATTGGTCCCACCGTATAATCGAAGCCACTATTTTCAATGGCGCTATATTCAGCGGCTACCTCAATTAATGGAAAGACATCTTCTGACACTTCTACTGGATTTTGCCCAGCTGCTTCATTAATAGAAGCAATTTCTGATGATGTATTGTTTGAAGTTAATTTTTCATCTAACTCTTCAATACGAGCTACCGCTGCACCGAGGGCTTCTTCCTTCCCTTCATCGTAAACTCTTAGCACAATATATGTGCCCATTAAAAATTCTCGAGCTTCAGAAGGCGTTTCTTGTAAATTCAGCTCGGCTTCTTCGTTCGAGCTACATCCGACCAGAATCAATAGAAGGATGACAATGGCCATCATTGGTTTAAAGTTAAGTTCTTTTAATTTTCTCACCATAATTTTCTCCCATATTTTTCTATAAGAATAGCATAAAAAAAGGGTAGACGAAAGATTCAGCCTACCCATTTTTATAAAGTTTAAATTTTCAAAAATTATTCAGCTTGGTTGTCCACTTCGATTGTGTCCGTATTTCCTTCTTCAGCTGCAGCATATAATTCACTTGCCCATTCTTGAACTTTTTCAGAAGTACCTGTTGCTCCAGAAACAACCTCTACAGATGCAGGATCTTCCATGCCTACTAATTGTTCTTCTAATTCAGGAATGAAGTCTTGTGGACCTACGCCTGAAACATTTGTCATTGTCTCTTGGTACTCGTCATCTTCAACTTTGTTTAAGCCTTCTTCATTTACACTTTCGAAGTTAGCTTCTGTGATTGCTCCGCCGTCAACAACGATTTCTAAAGCTTCTTTCCAACCTGTGTCACCAAAGTTTAATTCTTCAATTCGGTAAGTACCGTCTTGTAATCCACCTTCAGCTTCTTCAGTTGTATCTGCCGAATCGCCACACGCTGTTAAAACAAGCGCTGAACCTAAAAATAACACTGATAAAATTTTTTTCATTTTTGTCATCCTTTTATAAATATATTTTTTAATTAACTTCTACTCAAATGAATAGCCGTTAACTTCTACATTGATTATAATATCACTAAGTCAGATTTCATGCAATACTTTTTTAAAATTGATGAACTTTTTCATAAAACAAAAAAAGAAGGGCATTTTTAATTATCTCTAATCCGCGACTTTCGTTTGCATAAACGCTTTTAATAGGGAATTTTAATTTACAATTTATTTGTGAAAACAATACTATAAACGTATTTTTCTATATATAAAAATGCCATGCGTAAATAATATGCATGGCTAGATTATGATTTTGTGAATTTTTAGTTATTTTTCTATAAAGCGGAAAGTAGCTAATGGTTTTAAATCATCTATTAATACTTCTGCTTCAGGTATGACACGACCTACAACATTTCTTGTACCATCATATTTCATTGGACGGAGGGCGATTTGAGTTTCACCTTTATATTGACCAAATGTATTATTCCCAATAATCAAATGACCTTTGCTGATTCCTGAAGTCAGCCCTTTTGGAAAATTTTCCTCTTTATATTTCACACGAGTATCACTTGATCGAATCATAAATTCCGAACGATCTGCACGGTATTTGTGTAATTCATCCAAAATAACTTTCTTCTCTAATTCAGTTGCTTGGTCATTGAATTCAACTGGAATTAATATATGAGGACTGAAAAAAGCTTCAGAAACAGCTTTTAATTCTTCTTCACTTGCATATGCATTCCCGATTAATACATCATCAATTATACCTAATGCTTTATAATGGGCAACTTGAACAGCGATTGGCAAATCGCGATGCTCTTCTAAAGTAACCAAGCCATTTTGAACTGGCCATGGTCCTAACTCTCCAACAGACGAAGTAACAAAGGCTGCTGAATGAATGTTAAATCGATTAAAATTTACAGTCGCTTCAACAAAATGATCGCGTGCTAATCCTGAATACGTCATCGGATAAAAATTATGCGAACCAATTAATTTATCTACATTTGGTTGATTATCCATAATTTGGCTCAGATGACTCATACCTGTACTCATATTTATTTCAATAATAAGTCCATATTCATTCTTTGTCATCAAGGCTTCTTGGCTACCATCAAACATCCCATCCAGACGAACACCTGCTGCTCCAATATCATGGAAGAACTTCATATCACTTTGATCAATCTCTAGTTGTTTAAACAAACCTGGATTGACATCCAAGATTGTTTTCATGCCTAAATCATTCCCGTATTCAATGATTTCTTTATATTTATTGACTACCTCATCACGGTCACCCGTAATTTCTAGTAAGCTAGTAAAAATTCGAGTAAATCCATACTCACT
>CAZTEC010000012.1:0-36149 GCA_964612765.1 uncultured Carnobacteriaceae bacterium | reverse complement strand
CTGCAACTTGTAAAGATAACAGGTCTATCCTAACAAGTTAATCAATAAAAGGCTTCAACTTGTAAAGATAACAGGTCTATCTTAACAAGTTGATCATTAAAAGACTGCGCCTTGTAAAGATAATCAGCTTATCCTCACTTAAAAATGAAAAAACCACTTCTTAAATGAGGATAGAAGCCGTATCCTCACTTAACTATGAAAAATTGCTTTCTTAAATGAGGATAGAAGCCGTGTCCTCACTTAACTACGAAAAATTGTCTTTTTAAATGAGGATAGCGAATAAAACAGAACAAATCACTGAAAAGATAAAAAGAATATTTCGCAAGGTAAAATTTTCTGATTAAAGGATTTTTATTCGGTGCTTGAATGATGATGTTCCTATTATTTTGTATAAATTTTTGTTAAAATAAGAGTGGAATTAATTACGGGTAGAAAAATCGAGGTGTGCTATGAATAGTCAACCGATTGGCTTTTTAGATTCAGGTGTTGGTGGATTGACTGTGGTCAAAGAAGTCATCAAATTGCTTCCAAATGAAGAAATTATTTATATTGGTGATTCTGGTCGAAATCCATATGGACCAAGACCTTTAGAAGAAGTTCGCCAATTTACACATCAATTAAGTCATTTTTTAATGAAAAAAGAAATTAAATTACTTGTCGTTGCATGTAATACGGCAACTGTTGCGGCACTCGATTCACTACAAAAAGAACTGCCAATTCCGGTCATTGGGGTCATTGAGTCAGGAACGAAGGCAGCAATTGAAGTGACTAAAAATAATAAGATTGGAATTATTGGGACGCAGGGGACTATCCAATCAGGTGAATATGAGAAACAAATTCTGGAACAATTAGCGCACGCCGAATTAATGAGTGTCGCTTGTCCGAAATTTGTTTCTATTGTTGAAAAAAATCAGTTCGAGACGGAGCAAGCCACAAAAATTGTGACCGAAGAACTTGCGCCGTTTGAAAATACGGATATCGATACATTAGTTCTTGGTTGTACACATTATCCGCTACTTCAGGTGATCATCCAAAATAATTTTGACAAGCATGTCACGTTAGTTGACCCAGGTGTCGAGACAGCAAAACTGGTCAAAAAATATTTAGAGAGCCATGATTTATTAAATCTAAATAAAATGATGGTCTCACCTTATCTTTTATTTACGACAGGATCTGCAGCGAAGTTTCATTCCATCGCTTCAAAATGGTTGGGGACTACAAGAATTGATGTACAACATATATCAATTGAGGAGTTAACAAAATGAAAAATAAAACAATACTAATCGCAACAGGGAATAAAGGGAAGGCCAAAGAATTTGAGGCACTTTTTGGAGAATTTGGCTATTCGATAAAAACACTGAATGACTTTCCAGAAATTGGAGATATTCCAGAAACGGGTGAAACTTTTTCAGAAAATGCGCATCAAAAAGCCACAGAAATTTCAAAATTAATGGATACAATAGTTTTAGCAGATGATTCTGGCTTAGAAGTCGATGCCCTTGATGGAAATCCAGGTATTTATTCGGCTCGTTATGCAGGTGAACATGGAAACGACAAGAAAAATAATCAGAAATTATTAGTAGATTTAAAAGATGTTCCAAAAGAAAATCGTCAGGCAAACTTTCATTGTTCATTAGTTTTAGTTGGACCAGGGAGAGAGCCCTTATTTGTCGAAGGTAAGGTAGATGGATTTATTTTATTTGAGCCAAAGGGAAAAAATGGTTTTGGCTATGATCCATTATTTTTCATTCCAGATAAAAATCGAACAATGGCTGAATTGTCAAACGAAGAAAAAAATAAAATTAGTCATCGGGCACAAGCAATAAAGCAATTAAAAGGCCACCTGCATGAGTGGTTGTAATTAGAAACAATTAGACGAGATGAGGGAACGCGAATGAAAATATTAGTTGCAAGCGACAATCATGGCGATCAATATTGTTTAGAAGAATTGCTAGACATCTATCGAGATGAAATCGACTTATGGCTTCATTGCGGAGATTCTGAGTTTATTTCTTCAAATGATTTATGGGATTCGTTTAAAACGGTGAGTGGGAATATGGATTACTCCAATGAATTTCCTAATCATTTAGTCGAAACATTTGATGGAGAAACGTTTGTTGTTGTTCATGGACACAAACACCAGGTGAAATTTACTTTCGACCCTTTATATGAATTGGCAGTTGAAAATAATGCACGAGTTGTTTTTTATGGACATACACATATTGCTCGTGTAGATAAAATGAAGGATGTTTATTTTATCAACCCAGGTAGTATTAAATTTCCAAGAGGACCTATTCCTGTGGGTTCTTACGCTATTTACGAACAAGAAGATGATAAAGAAAAGATTACTTACTTTGATTGGAATCATAATGAGATTGAAGAGCTATCGCAAGATTTGAATTAACATGTTGAGATTTTTATATTTCATTAAGGAGTAATGCAATGATCAGTGAACGTATGGAGAAAATGTTGGTTGAAAATTATGCAACATTGGTTAAACCAGCAAGTGAAGTGGCAGTTGTTGGCACAAGAAATACTCTAGACCATGCTTTATTATTGATGACGTCGAATAAATATTCGGTGGTTCCTGTGATTGATGAGAAATCGAGAATCAAAGGTATGATTTCCATGCCATTAATCATGGAAGCAATCATCGATATTGAAGATGTGCATTTTAATAAATTAGGTGACATTCGAGTCGAAGAAATAATGGATACGAATTTCCCAGTAGTGACTATGGACTTTGAGTTGGAAGATGTCCTAAGAGTTTTAGTACATAGTGCGTTTATTTCTGTAGTCGATGAGGAAGGAATGCTTCTAGGAATTATTACGCGACAAGAAATTCTGAGCGGGACGAATCGAATTGTCCATAATTTCGAAAAGGTATATGATGTAAGAGACAAGGAAAAGGAACGCGTATAAAAAGAACCAGTAGTTAGCAGAAAATGCTGACTACTGGTTCTTTTTTATTAAACGATATCAATATCTCCATAAGGCAATTCGATCCCTTGTTTGGTTATTTCACTGACGTAAAGAGAATAGAATGTATTCATGATGCCATATTGTGCCCCAGCTTTTGTATACATGATTACTCGAAGGGTCATTTGATTTTTGGCATTTGATGCAAAAATAATATCGCTAGGTGGGACGGTAATTTCAGGATAATTTTCAATATGATTTTGGTTGACTTGGGCAACAATCGCGCGAACTTTTTCAATATCGGTATCAGGGAATAAACGAATTTCAATCATGGCTCGCATGTCACCTTTGGATCGATTACTGATGATAGTAATTTCTCTGTTTGGTATGAAATGAATGGTCCCATCAAAATCTTTCACATTTGTAGTCCGTAAATTCATATTGATGACTGTTCCTGAAACGTCATCGATGACCACTTCATCACCGATATCTAATTGCTTTTCAGAAATAATCGTGAAGCCGTTGACGAGGTCGGAAACAAAACCTTGAGCACCAAATGAAATGGCTAAACCAACAACACCCGCACTAGCTAAGAGAGTGCCTACTGGGAAAGATAAAATTTCTAAAATCGTATAAATCAAAAAGAAATAAAAGATGGCATTGAAAATATTATTGGTCACACGATAAATGGTCTGGTATCGATTGCTGACTTCCGTATGGGATTTAAAATAACGCTCAAAAAATAATTCGATAAACCATTTGGCTATTTTATAAACGATAAAAAAGACAACCAAGGCAAAAAGAATTCTGATTGTAGCAAAGAAAGCCTCTCTTCGAAAAGTTGACCAATCAAAGGTTGCAAACATTTCTTCAAAGAAACTCAGTTCTTCTGTTTCGGCGAGTTCTTCAGTTAGGGACTCTGCTAAAAAATACATGTTTGATCACTCCGTTTTCTATATGTACATACAATATGATAACAAGAATAGGGAGAAATTTCATAAAATAGTGTTCGAATATTATTTTACCAATAAAATGGTCAAATGATGCTCTAAGATTTGCATTACTTTTACGCAAAGTGGTATGCTTACTATAGATATTAAATAGAAAAGAGAGTGATTCGGATGAACTTAACAGGTGGAGAAATTGCTGGTTTAATTGCTGCAATTGCTTTTGCGATTCTTGCTATATCACTAGCAGTTGTTATTTTTAGAGCAGGAAAAGTCGTTGAAGAATTAAATGCAACGATTGAAGAAGTAAATAAAACAATTAACGTTTTGACAAAAGATACAGATCATTTGCTGATTGAAGTAGAGGGTTTATTGAATAAATCAAACACTACTTTAAATGACGTGAATGGTAAATTGAGCTTAACGGATCCATTATTTAAAGCGGTAGGCGATTTAGGTACTTCCGTTTCTGATTTAAATAGTGCAACTAAAAATTTAACAACGCAGTTAAGTGGTAAAGCAAAAGCCGGCTCAACTGTTGGTATTTCAAGACGGATTGGCGAAAGCATTACTAAAAGATAAAACAGAGAATAATTTAAAGAGGAGTGTAGGACATGAGTAGAAGAAATAAAGGTCGTACAGAAGGATTTGTATTAGGAGCTGTTTTGGGCGCTGCAGCAGCGGCAGTTGCTTCATTATTATTTGCACCAAAATCAGGGAAAGAATTACGTAAAGACATTAGTGAAGGAACTTCTAAAACATTTGAGAATGCAGATGAGTATTTTGCAACAGCTAAAAAACGTGGATCTGAAATTGTAGAAGATGTTGAAAAAACAGCATCATCGTATTTAAATGTTGCCGGAGAAAAAACAGACGAAGCATTCTCAAAAGCAAAAGGAATGTTCAATCGTAAAAAAGAAGAGGCGGCAGATATTGTTGATGAGTTAACAACGGATGAACCAAAACATCGTTACAACGACAATCCACAAAGATACAACACATACCAATTCAAAAGATAACATGGAAGGCGGACAAGTCTGCTTTGGCCGATAAAAAATAGGAAATGTGACCCTGAATGAGCAGCGAAAGCGCGCAATGGGTCACATTTATCTTTTTTTATTCGGTCAGGACTTGGGAGCTAGACAATGAAAGGCGGACAAGTCTGCTTTGGCCGGTAAAAAATAGGACTGAAGTCAAAATGGCTTCAGTCCTATTTCATATAAACATTTATTTTGTAATTGTAACCAATTCTTTATTCGTTGTTGTAAAGGGTTTGCATCCATCTTCTGTAACATAAACACAATCTTCAACGCGAACTCCAACTTCACCAGCAATATAAATCCCTGGTTCAATAGAGAAACACATGCCAGGTTCTAAAATAGTTTCATTAGATCCATGAATACTTGGGAATTCATGGGCCGTTTTACCGATACCATGACCAAGTCGATGGTTAAAGTAAGGACCATAACCAGCACCTTCAATGATTTTTCGTGCGATTTGATCTAATTCGCCTGCACGCATTCCAGGCTTTACAGCTGCTTGTGCAGTTTGATTCGCTTCAAGAACCACTTGGTAAATTTTTTCATGCTCACTCTTCACCTCACCAAATGCAACAGTTCGAGTGACATCACTTGCATAACCTTCGTAAATGACGCCTAAATCAAACAGCACCAATTCGTTTTGTCTTAATTGACGTTCACCTGGATTACCGTGTGGACTAGCTGCGTGATCACCAAATAATACAAGGGTAGAGAAACTCATTTCAGAGACGCCTTTTTTCTTCATTTCCATTTCGATTATCGCAACAACTTCTTGTTCGGAAATGCCTTCTTTCAGGGCATCAAATCCAATTTGTAACGCTTCATCCGCTAATTTTCCAGCGATTCGCATTTTTTCAATTTCTTCTTTTGTTTTTACCACACGCATTTGATCGACGAACTGACTGACATCGCTAATTTCTAAAGTCGTTGATTTTTCTTTTGTATTTAATAATACATGA
Source organism: uncultured Carnobacteriaceae bacterium (assembly GCA_964612765.1). Lineage (GTDB taxonomy): Bacteria > Bacillota > Bacilli > Lactobacillales > Carnobacteriaceae_A > Atopostipes. The sequence goes on along the minus strand of CAZTEC010000012.1, from coordinate 30,284 downwards.
TCTAATAATGCATGACTCAATTTATTGTAACGTTCGACAGTTAGGGAAACTTCATCCACCGCATAATCTTGTATTTGACCTACAATGTTTGCCGCTTCTTTCGCAATAATTTTCCATGGATTTTCTTCGTCATTGTACGAGTAAATCTTCTCAATGTTCGATTGCTTCACTGCTTCGTCTTTTTCTAGAGTAGGGACAAACAAGAAATGGTCGTCTTGCGATACGACATAAGCAACAATTCTTTCGTGCGGGTTACTTTCAAAATTTGTAAAGTAAGCGACGGTATTTGGATTGTCTAAATAAATAAGATCTAGCTTTTCATTCTTCATATATTCTTGTAGTTCGATTGTTTTAGTGTTCATGGCAAATCTCCTTCTCGAATAAATTACTGTTATTATAGCATGAAGTAAAAGGAAACAATAATTTTTATGAAAAGATTTTCAAAGTTTATGTTGGAAGCGGTTAATTACTATTGAAAAAGTTTTCAACCTTTGTTAAAGTAGGTAGTGAGAGTTAAGAATAAAATTAAATATAGAAAAGAAATGAGGACAAGAGATGGCAAAGCAAACTGTTACAATCTATGATGTTGCTCGTGAAGCGGGCGTATCTATGGCCACTGTATCTCGAGTTGTAAATGGGAACCCAAATGTAAAACCATCAACAAGAAAAAAAGTATCAGACGTGATTGATCGTTTAAATTATAGACCAAATGCGGTAGCACGAGGATTAGCGAGTAAGAAAACGACAACTGTGGGGGTAATCATCCCAGACGTTACAAATCTTTATTTTTCATCTTTAGCTAGAGGTATCGATGATATTGCATCAATGTACAATTATAATATCATTTTAGCAAATTCAGATGGAGAAGCTAGAAAAGAAATTAAAGTGTTAAATACAATTTTAGCACAACAAGTCGATGGGATTATTTTTATGGGGCATCAATTGAGTGCGGATGTGAGAAGAGAAATCGATCTTACAGATACACCAGTTGTTTTAGCTGGAACAGTCGATGAAAATAATGAGTTGCCAAACATTATTATTGACTACAAAGAAGCAACAAAAGAAGCGACGGAATTACTAATTAAAAATGGGCATAAAAAAATTGCCTTACTAGGTTTAGACATGGATTCAGCTAAACAAAGAAATAGTGCGGAAGGTTACAAAGAAGCACTTGAAGATGCGAAGCTTCCAGTGGAAGATGCGTTAAGTATTCGTTTATCAACGGATATGACGAATTTAGATTCTGAAGAACTTGTTTCAAATCTGAAAGATTTAGGCGTTACATCAGCAACCGTAGAAGATGATCGTATTGCTATCTACTTATTAAATGAATTAATTAAGCAAGGTATTAATGTACCAGAAGATTTTGAAATTGTTACATCAAATAATTCACCAATTATTGAAATGGCGAGACCAAAATTAACAACAATCGATCAGCCACTTTATGATTTAGGTGCAGTTGCGATGCGTTTACTAACAAAATTAATGAATAAAGAAGAAACAGACGAACTGCACATTGTTCTTCCTTATGAAATTTCAGAAAACGGCACAACAAAATAAGAATCGTACAATTTTGCTTTTGATAAAATAAAAACGGACTCCCACTCGAGTCCGTTTTTTTATTTGCAATTTTTTATTCGTCGGATTCATTACCTGAATCGTTCCCGGCATTTGATGCTGGGGGAGTGGTTGCAGATTCAGAATTCTGCTCACTTTCCGATGCAGGAGGAGTCGGTGTCGAAGCAGGTGTAGATTCTGATTCATTGTTCGAGTTGTTCTGATTATTCTCTTGGTTAGTATTTTGATTATTCTCTTGGTTATTATTTTCAGATTCGGATTCGTTCTCATCAGAATCGTCGTCGTTGTTGTCTTCTTCCTCTTTTTCCTCTTCTTTAGGGGCATGCTTTTTAATATAATCATCCCAGAATTTTTTCTGTTCCTCTGGCTTTGCTCCAATAGCAAAATTATAGGTTGTTGTTCCAGGGACATTATTTCGAGCAAACACTTCGCTTCGCGTTGGTGTGGTATAAGAAATAGCCTCTTCTTGACCAGGTATTTTCACTGAACCAGGTTTCATTCCTGTTTCTGATAATATCGTTGCACTAGTAATGCTGTTATCACTCGGTCGAGCGAAGGTTTGGTTTGCACCAATTAGTTCGGGTTGCAATGAATACACAGTATTCATAATATTTGTCCAATTACGCAAGTTTCTTTGCGGTCCGGACATACCACCATAATATTCTAAGGATAGATCATTATTTCCGTAGCCCATCCAAGTCACTAATGAAATTTTTGGCGTAACCCCTGCGAACCACACATCCATAAAGTCATTTGAAATTCCTGATTTTCCTGCAACATCCGCCGAGAATGTCAAGTTATTTCGTGCAGGAGTAGAGGAACTATATTGAGACGTTGTCACATCTCTCATCATATCGTACAGCAAGTAATTTGCTGCTTCTGACCAAACACGTTGCGGATTTGGTTCATGCTCATAAATGACGTCACCTTGTGCATTTTCAATTTTTTCAATGACATAAGGTGGATTAAAGACTCCTTTGTTTCCAACTGCTGCATAAGCACCAGCAATTTCAGTTGCTGTCGGTCCACCTGAAAATCCACCAAGTGATGAAGCAAGATGAGAAAATTCCGCATCTGTAACTGCTTCAGGACCGATGCCCATCGAACGGAAATATCCACGAACATCGACGTTTTGGTTAAGCATTAATTGATAAAGACGAACAACTGGTAAGTTTTGAGAAACGGTTAGCCAGTAACGTGCACTTCGCCAATAATTTGTCGTTCTTCCATAGTTAGTTGGTTCATAGTTCGGATTATTTGGTCCGTCCGGAATACTAACTGCAATATCTGGAATAATAGTTGCTGGTGTAATGATATTTTCTGCAAGAGCCGGCCCATATACTAATAATGGTTTTAATACAGAACCTGATAAACGTCTTGATTTGAAAGCATTGTTATGATTCGATTCTTCAAAATCTCGTCCACCTACAAAAGCAAGAACCTTACCTGTTGTATTATCAATCATCGTTCCAGCAACTTGTGTTTCAAAGACATGTTCAACCGTTTCGCCTGCTTCATTGGTAGAAGTTAGTGTACGGGTTTGACCAAATGAATCTTTGTTTGCTGTAATTTGTGCTTGGACCGCTTGATGAATATCTTTTTCAATTGTGCTGTACACACGATAACCCTTATTAATCAACGCATTTGTTGCGTCTTCTAAATATTGGTCATAAATTGTTGGATCGTTATTGATTTGTTCTTGGGTGATTCCATCAGTTATTAACATTTGTTCGAGTAAAATATCTCGTGCTTCCTCAAAAACGAGATCATATTCATAAGACAACTCAGAATCAAAGCTACCATCTTCTTTTGACTGCTGAATAAAATCGGCTGTCACATCATAAGTTAAAGCTTCTTGATAAACGTCTTCCGTAATATAGCCTTCACGGAACATGCTATATAATACTTCTTGCTGTCGATATAACCCAGCGGACAAATCTTCTTTCAAAGAACCATCTTGATAATATGGACTATAGGCAATCGGACTTTGCGGAAGTCCAGCAATAAAACTTGCTTGTGGCAAGGTTACTTCGGCAGCTGAAACGCCAAATATTCCTTGGGCTGCTTCCTCCACTCCAGCAATATTTCTTCCCTGATTGTTTCGACCAAAAGGTGAAATATTTAGATAAGCTTCTAAAATTTCTTCTTTGTTAAAATGGTTTTCCAAATGAATCGCATATAAAATTTCAATCGCTTTTCTAGAGTGGGTCACTTCATTACTCAAAATTTGTTGTTTGATTAGTTGTTGCGTCAAAGTTGAACCACCTGAAACAGAGTCTGCATTCATGATTTCTTGAATACCCGCACGAATAATTGCTTTTGGAACAACTCCTTCGTGGGTTCGATAACTTTCATCTTCTGTTGCGATTACTGCATTAACAATTAATGGTGACACCTCATCGATAGTGACAGGTGTTCGAAACAAATCGGAACGAATATCGCTAATCGGACTATTATCAGCATAATAAAGCGTCGATGTTTGGTTATAATCATTAACTTGCGCAGAAATCTCATCCGGTGTTGGGATAGGCGCACTCTCAACCAGAGAAGCAAAATAACCAATCACTGCACCTCCAGCAAGAAAACCTACGACTGCTACTAGCAATACAATAAAACCGATTAATCCTTTTGAAATACGATAAAAAATATCAAAGTAATAGTTAAATTTTTGACCTGCTCCTTCGAGCTTTTCTTCGTCATTGTTTGAAATATGATCCTTGTCATTATTTTCGTTAGAACTCACTTATAGCACCTCCGACAAAATCTTAATGTGAATTATTTTTTAGAATCTTATGACTGCTTGCAATGATTAATAATTATAGCAAATAACCGAATTATTAGCAAAAATTGATTGCGTTTAAAATACTCAAAGACATATTACCAATATTTTTAGGTAAAGGAAGAGGAGATAGAGTATTTTTTTGAAAAATGAGTGAAATATTACAAAAAATACGTTTAATTGTAATCTGACTGATACATACGAATAATATTTACATGGTAGACTATTGGTATTAGTAAAGTTAAGCGCATTCAGAATGATTCATCAAATAATCAAACTATTTGGAGGTACTTTTGTGAAGAAGAAAATATTTACATCATTTCTATCCGTAACTGTTCTTAGCACTTCACTATTAGGAACTGTTTCGGTATCAGCCGATGATTTCGATACTCAAATTGAACAAGCCCAACAAGAAGCAGCACAAAACGAATCCGCTGCAAATAACTTAGACGCGATTATTAATCAATTAACGAATGACGTAGCAAATACTCAAGAAGCTTTAAACCAATTAACGAATACGATTGAAAAAAATGAGAGGCAATTAGCTGAATCAATGAAAAATTTAGAAATTGCAAATGCTGAGATGCATCAATTACTTCAAGAAATTGAAGTATTAAAAGAAACTATTGATCGGCGCGAAGAAAAATTAGAAGAGCAAGCAAGACAAATTCAAGTAAATGGGAATTCGTCTACTTACTTAGAATATATTTTAGATTCAGAATCTCTGACTGATATTTTAGCACGTGTTGATTTGGTGACGAATATTATCGATACGAGCAATAAATTAATGGAAGACCAAATTAAAGATAAGGAAGCAGTAGAGGAGAAGTCAGTTAAAACAGAGCAAAAAATTGCCCAACAAAATGCGATTGCGGCTGAGTTAGAACAAACTTCTGTTGCATTAGAAGAACAAAAAGCTTCTGAAGAAGCGCTGATGGTACAATTACAAATTGAGCAAAATTCGGTTGCAAGTGACCGCGAGGCCTTAATGGCGCAAAGAGACGAGGCTTTACAACGAGTTAGTGAAATTCAAAATAACCAAGCCATTGCCCAAGCAGCTGCAGCAGAAGCCGCAGCTGAACGCGCACGAGCAGAAGCGGTAGCAAAAGTAGAAGCAGAAAGAGTTGCTTCAGAAACTGAACGAGTTTCAGTTTCAACTTCTAGACAAGAAAGCTTAACAGTTGAAACTACACAACCGAGAGAAGAAGCGCCGTTAACTAATTCAACAAATAATAATGAAGGTTCAAACCAATCAGAAAATACTGGAAGCAATCAACAAACGCCACCAGTAAGTAAACCGGAACCTAAACCAGAGCCAACTCCACCAGCATCATCAGGTGATTTGCTATCAGTAGCTAGAAGTTGGTTAGGTACAGAGTACTTATTTGGTGGAAATTCTGACGATGGAATTGATTGTTCAGCTTTTGTCCAAAATGTATTTGCAGCTGTAGGAAAAAGTATACCTAGAACGAGCTCAAGTCAATTCGCCAATTCTCAGCGAATCAGTAACCCGCAAGTAGGCGATTTAATTTTCTTCAGTAATTATGGTACAGTTGTCGATCATGTCGGAATCTATCTTGGTGGCGGACAATTTATTGGCTCGCAATCAAATACTGGAGTTGCCTACTCGCAAATTAATTCGGGCTACTGGTCAACTCGCGTAGTTGGATACGGACGATACTAAAAATAACTCTCAATACCAAAAAAACAACCATCATTTCCTGGCACTGGAATTGATGGATGTTTTTATATTAGCATAAGAGATTATCAGTCTGTATTCATTGTCTAGCGAACTTGTCCGTCTTTCTTAATTTAATCAATTAAATATATTTCTCAGTTAACGTTAGAAATTCTTCAATGTCTGCTTGTGTTTGGTTGATTGCTTTTTGCCAGAAATCTTCTTTGGTTAGATCGACTTGTAAATGTTTTTGGGCTAAATCTTCTGTCGACATACTAGCTGTATCTCTTAGTAAGTTAATGTAATCTTCTTCAAATGCCCCATCTGATTCTAGGGCTTGTGCATAAATCCCTAAACTAAAAAAATATCCAAAAGTATAAGGGAAATTATAAAACGGTACGCCCGTACTATAGAAATGTCCTTTTGCTGCCCAAAACATTGGGTGGTACGTATCCAATGCATTTTCATAGGCTTCTTTTTGTGCATCAACCATTAATTCAGATAGACGAGCAGCTGAAACAGTTCCGTCCATTCTTTCTTCATAAAAATGTTGCTCGAAAATGTAACGCGCGTGAATATTCATCATCATTGTAGCGCTACGAGAAATTTTTTCATCGAGCAAATTAATTTTTTCCTCTTCAGAATTTGCGTTAGCGATTGTAGCATCTGAAACCACTAATTCTGCAAAAGTCGAAGCTGTTTCGGCAACGTTCATTGCATATTTTTGATTTAAAATCGGCAAATCACGTAACACTGAGCTATGGAAAGCATGGCCTAATTCGTGCGCCAGAGTTGAAACGTTGTCAGAACTTCCAGAAAAAGTCATGAAAATGCGAGATTGTTCTGACTCAGGTAAATTTGAACAATAGCCACCTGGTCGTTTACCCGGTCGATCTTCGGCTTCAATCCACTGTTCTTCAAACGCACGCTTAGATAAGCTTGCCAGTTTTGGACTAAAACTTTCAAAGTTTTCCAAAATGAAATTCGCTGCCTCAGTAAATGTGTATTCTTTTACTTCGAAGTCACCCACATTTACAGCAGTATTGACATCCAACCAACCTAATTTTTTCAGATGGAGTAATTTGGCTTTACGTTCAAAATACGTCACAATTTGCTTTTTATTTTTAGCAATCGTTTCCCACATGGTATGCAGTGTTTCTTTTTCCATTCGATTATATTCTAATGGTGTCTCCATATAATCGTTAATCTCATGTGCTTCATAATTACTTAAACGAAATCCTGCTAAACTATTTAACGTTTGCGCAAATAGATCGGCTTTCTCACCCCAAGCTTCTTCCCAAATAGCTAACATTTCAGCTCGTTTTGTAGCATCTTTTTCTGCATTCATTTTATTTTCAAATTGCCCTGCAGAATAATAAGTGACCTCACCATTTTCTTCATAAGGTACTTGGATTGTCGCAACTAGTTCACTATACATATTGCCCCATCCATGTAATCCATCTACTGCCAAATTATTTAGAAGAGCTTCCTCTTCCGTTGAAAGAAGTTGTTTTGCTTGTTCTCTGATTTCAGTAAGAGGGAAGGCGCTTATTGCAAATCTTTCTTGTTGAATAAGTGCATCAAAATCTGCATCAGTGATGTCACTCATCTTTTTCTGGAAGACGACTAATGTATTCGATAATTTCGTCGAAAGATTAGTGACCACATTTAAATTAGTACGTGCTTGAGTATCACTCGTATTGGCTGAAGATAATCCTGAAATAAAGGTCCGTGCTTCACCAATTCCTTTTTCAATTCGTTCGCGTTCTGCTAGAATTTCCGCTAACTGATGGAAGTCCGGACTGTCTGCATTGACATCCCAATCTTTCATTTGTTGATGAAAAGTAGCCAGATTTTTGTTTAATTCATCTACTTTTGCATAAAATTGTGGCGAGTCGCTTCCGCCAGAAAAAATACTTTCCATGTCCCAAGTTGCTTTATACTCCATATTTACATCCCTTTCAAAATAAAATACATGCTAAGTTTAACGAAAATCATTTTTAAATACGAATATTCTGAGTTAGAATAATGAACAGATAACTAATACTTAGGAGGATATTTGTGCGTAAACGAATAACGACTGCAGACAATATTTATTTAGCTTTACCTTTTGTTATTATGTTCCTTTTATATTGGAGTTCATCCATGACCTATGAGACACAAAGTTTAATTTCACCGTTAGAACATTTGTTGAAAAATATACCGTTCGAATCTTTTTTGTCCCAGTTTCAATTTTCGTATGGAGATTCGATTGTATCTGTCGAAGCCTTGGGCTATTTTTCTTTTGTCGAATTTTTTATTCGCAAAGGAGCCCATTTTTTTAGTTACTTTTTCTTAGCTTTCTTTTGGTTCCTCGGTTTGAGAAAAAGAGTTTCACCCGAATGGTTAATTATTATTTTGTCAATTTTACTTTCGATTGGTTATGCTTCGTTTGATGAATTGAGACAAAGTTTTAATCCTGATCGGACCGGTTCAATGCTTGATGTTTTATTAGATAGCACGGGTGCATTGACCGGGGTCGTTGTGGCATATTTCTTGAGTAAGAAGCGGATAATAAAGTAAACTATATTTTATAAACTTTTAAAATGACTTTTCAATCTTAGGAGGCGCTTATGAATCCAAAAAATGATAAACCAAGACCCAGATTACAATCGAAATTTAGAAAAGATTTAATCCTCACACCAGATGCCATTCGTCGAGCTTCAGGAATTATTATAAATGGACGTCGATATAAATCCTTTTTATTTTCTTCGGATGTCGCAACGATTATGTATACAGATGCAGATGCCGTATTGGCCGTTTATCCTTACACTCCTCATCCTTCGATTATCAAAGCATTGAGTATTGTTTCACCGGCACCTTTGCTTGCAGGAGTAGGTGGTGGTGTTACTCAAGGACCTCGTTCGGCAACTATCGCTACATTTGCGGATGCATACGGTTGTATGGGCGTTGTTTTGAATGCAGCGGTAAATGTGGAGACGGTTGAAGCGGTGAGAGATAGCATAGACATTCCTATAATTTATACGGTCATTTCGGATTATCAAGAACTTGATGACCATGTTGCAGCGGGTGTGTCGATTTTTAATATTAGTGGTGGGAAAGCAACAACGAAAATTGTCAAACATGTGCGTGAACAATATCCGGAGATTCCAATTATTGCAACAGGCGGGAAAACGGACGAGCAGATTCTAGCTACGATTGAAGCAGGAGCGAATGCCATAACGTATACGCCGCCAACGACACAAGAAGTTTTTCAAAAGAACATGGAAAACTATCGGAAAGAATTATTAGCGGATTACGAAAAAGAACATCCTGAAGAATTTTAAATATAGACTCGTGAATTAAATAGCGGCCTATTCAAAATGAACGATTAGTCTGTTATAATGATTGAAGTGTTAAAAGAAAATAGAATTTAAGGAAGTGAAGTAATGGCCGGACATTCAAAATGGAATAATATAAAAGAACGTAAAGGTGCTCAGGATAAAAAGCGTGGAAAATTATTCCAAAAATTAGTAAAAGAAATTTACCAAGCTGCTAAAGATGGTGGGCCAGACCCTGATATAAATGCTGCATTGCGTCTAGCAATGGATAAAGCAAAAGCAAATAATATGCCTAACGACAACGTGGATCGAGCAATCAAAAGAGCAACGGATCCAAGTGAGAGCGCAAACTATCATGAAATTGTTTATGAAGGATATGGACCAAACGGAGTGGCTGTTTTAGTAGAAACTTTAACAGATAATACAAATCGTACCGGTTCGACAGTTCGTTTAGATTTCGATCGCAATGGTGGATCTTTAGGAGAAAAAGGCTCTGTTAACTATCTTTTCAACCGAAAAGGATACATTGCTATTGAACGCGAAGCTTTAGATGTTGACGAAGATACGATGCTTATGAGTGCATTAGAAGCAGGAGCAGAAGATTTAGAAACTTCAGAGGAAGTGTTTGAAATTTACACGGAAGCTTCAGATTTCACAGCAGTCCGGGATGCGTTGGAAAAAGATTTTGAATTAGCACAAGCGGAATTAACGATGGTACCAACTATGTTTGTACCGATTAATGACGACGTAAAAGAAACCTTTTTAGGTTTAATCGATGCATTGGAAGACAACGATGATGTAAATGACGTTTACCATAATGCAGATTTCTAAATCGTTGAGGTAAATTAAATAATATAGTCAAGACCCATCCATTTATTTTATAAGTGGATGGGTTTTTTGTCTTTTTTCTTCAAAGTAACGACGAAAAATAAAATAATTTCAAAAAAATAAAAATAGTTTCGCGGAAATCCGATTTTTTTGCAAATTATATATATAGGGGGTATTTCCAAGAAATAAAAAATCAAATGGGGGATTGAATGATCATTGAAGAATTTGCAAGACGAATGATGAATATGGCACATGAATTTGGAACGAGCGATGTGCATATATTACCTGACAAAGAAAATTATGAGGTCTATTTTCGGTTAAGCGGACGTTTGGAGAAACAGTATCATTTATCGATTGATGAAGGCACTCGTTTAATTATGTATTTTAAATATTTAGCGAATTTAGATGTGGGGGAGAGGAGGCGACCGCAGACGGGATCGTTGTTATTTGAAATTCTGGACAATTATTATTTAGACATTCGGTTGTCTACCATTTCAAATTATCATGGACAAGAATCCATAGTGATTCGCTTGCTTGAAATGAAGGATGATCTGGATTTAACGAAGAGTACGTTTCTGCCATATGAATTAGAAACATTAAAACGAATTATCCAATATAAAAGTGGCTTGATATTATTTTCAGGACCTGTAAATTCAGGTAAGACCACAACGATGTATCAACTGGTAAAGAATCGAATGAAAAAATCAACCTTGCAAGTTATCTCGATTGAAGATCCTGTTGAAATTAAAGAAGATTCTTTCTTACAAATTCAAGTGAATGAAAAAGCAGGAAATACTTATGAGGAGTCACTGAAAGCGAGTTTAAGACATCATCCAGATTTAGTCATTGTGGGTGAAATTAGGGATGAGGAAACTGCAAAGATGGCCATCAGAGGGGCACTTACAGGACATTTAATTATCGCGAGTGTTCATGCAAAAAACGCAGAAGGGGTCATCGCAAGGATGATGGAGTTGGGTATTTCTTTTGATTTGCTGAAGCAAACCTTGCTAGGAATTGTCTTTCAAAAATTACTGCCCATTTATTGTGCATTATGTGAAGGAAACTGTGGACGCTATTGTTCGAAATATCCTGTGAAAAATAAACGAGCGGCATTGTACGATTTAATTGACAGTGCTGGAATTCAACAGATGTCAAATGAATCCAATCTATTATCTGTTCAAAGGAGAAATGGAAATTTTAATGATTTATTGAGAAAGGTTTATGCATATGGCTATATTTCTGAAGATACCGCTAAGCAATATTATATCCCTTAATCATACAAAGGCTCAAGGATTATTTTTAAAACGATTAGGCTCCCTGCTTAAAGAAGGGTACTCGGTGAAAGAAGCGTTACAATTTTTAAGTCAATTTGAAAAAGGGGAAACAATAGAATGGATAGAAAAGATTCAAAAGGGGATGGTTACAGGTAATACATTGCATGATGAATTGGAAAAATGTCATTTTCCAAATAAAATTTGTGCCCAAATTTATTTTGCCTCATTTCATGGCAACTTTGGAGAAACGATCGCAAATTGTGGGAAGCAAATATTAGCAGAAGAGGAAAAGAAAAAGAAATTTCGCTCCCTAATCAGTTATCCAATCTTCTTACTTGTCTTTTTATTAGGTATGTTGCTGATGATGCGTTTCTTAATTTTGCCGCATATCGAAGTATTAATTCTTAGTTTGGAGAGTCATAGGACCATCGATGAAAATATTATTATTCGATGGATCTATTGGTCACCTCAAATAATTCTTTGGACTTTCTTAACTGGTATGGCACTTGTTCTATGTATTCGATTTAAACTGAAAGAAAAATCGGCGATTGAACGACTTATGTTTTATATGAAGATTCCTTTTGTTCGTCTGTATGTTCAATATTTTTGGACAGCATTTTTTCTAAATGAATGGGGGTATTTACTGAAGAATGGGACAAGTATTCAAGAAGTAATCTCGATTATGCGAAGGAAAGAAGCGTCAAAGTTATTGAAAGAAACGGGGGAGATTTTAGCAGAGCAAATGAGGTTAGGTCAGCCGATGCATGAATCATTAAGGGTGTTACCTTTTTTAACAGAAGGTGCGTTTACGATTATTGAGCATGGCGAAAATATTGGACAATTAAGTACAGAAATGATTGTTTACGCAGAGTTTTGTGAAAATGAACTAAATCAGAAAATGGAAAAGCTCATGGGGAAACTTCAGCCAATTATCTTTACTTTTATAGGCGTTATGATTGTAGCGATTTATTCGGCATTGATGTTACCAATGTTTACATTATTGGAGGGATTTTAATGAGAAATTTAATGAAGAAAATGAATAACGAAGAAGGATTTACTTTGCTTGAAATGTCGATTGTCTTACTCGTCGTGGCAGCTCTCTTAATTTTAATTATACCTAATGCAACGAATGTGAATGACCGTACTTCTTCGACCACCACTTCTGCTGCTGTAGCGAGTGTCGAAGCACAGATTCTATTGTATAAAATGGATCATCCAGAAGAAGCGGATCTAACTGGTGATGCCTTATTAACAAAGTTAGTGACCGGAAAGTATATTTCGCCTGAGCAACAAAAAGCGTATGAAAATCGAAATGCAGAAGATTAAGAAAAATGCAGAAGGTTTTACGCTTCTTGAAACCCTTCTTGTTTTATTTATCGTTTCAGCTTTAATCTTATTTCCAACGCTACAACTTCAGCAGACAACTGAAACTGTACAAATTGATTTGTTTTTCCGCGAATTGGTTGCCAAAATTACTGAAATGCAAACCCACGCGATAGTGCATGGCGAAAGTACGAAGGTAGTTTTTAATCCAGCAACGAAACAAATTCATTTTAGCGTGGATGAAGTAGACGAAAACGAGCATCCACTTGCAGAAGTTTGGATTGTTGAGAATGGATATTATCAAATAGGCGGAAAACTCATTAGAGAATTCAGTTTTATTGGAGGAACAGGAAATGTCACAAGATCTAACGCAGTTAATTTTATGACAACTAAAGGAAATTATAAATTAACATACCATTTAGGAAGTGGACATATTGATATTCAAGCAACGAATTAATAATGAAGAAGGTTTCCTCTTATTAGAAAACTTGATTACACTGGGTGTGATCAGTTCAGTCCTCTTAATTATTTTCCCTTTAATTGTGGAATGGGTAATTCTAAAGGAAGAAGCTAAAAAGGTTATCGAAGGGCATCGAATATTTTATGAATACACGTTTGAAGGGCATGATGAACCATCCACAATCCTGCTGGAATCTGGAATAGTGGTTAGTCGCTCAGAAAATGTGTTGTCAGTTATGTCTAAGGATTTTAAAGTAGAGGTTGAAATTTATGAGAGCATGTTTGAGTGATGAATCAGGCTTTACGTTGTTAGAAGCTTTAATTGGACTGATGATATCAAGTTTTGTTTCTTTTCTATTAATTGGAGGAATAATGCAAATGCGAACAATTCAAATACATTTAGTGAACGCCTCACAATTGCATAGAGAAACAGCGGATAGGGTGATGGGTGACCAACAAATTGAATGGCATATATTTTTGAATCAGCTCGAAAATTATTTACAAGACACTAGCAATCCAAATGTCAGTACAGGAGTCCTTCGGGTGGAAAAGAAAATAGAGGGTGAAATATGGCATCGAAAAATTGAATACCGACAACCGGAATCGGGATCCGCATCAAGACGAAATTTTTATGAATATAAAAATGGAGGCAGTGTTCGATTATTATCAGGTGTCGAGTCACCACGCTTTGAACTAGATAATGGTTGGCTACTCCTACATTTTACATTTCGAAATGGTAATCAGTATACAGGAAGGATTTGGGTGGCGAGTTGGGTAGAAGAAAATTAAAAATAGGTTCAAATGAACAGGGTTATTTACTCATAACAACATTATACATTCTTATTTTTTCTGGATTATTTTCACATTCCGTCATTAAAATTTCGGTGCATCAAATGGTCCAACTAAATCAACTGTCGATGGGGTATCTTGCGAAAGGGACTTTGAATATGGGAGAAGATTTATTGAAAAATTATATTGAAGAACAAGATACACTTCCGGAACAAGGGGAAATTAAAACATCGAATGGACAAATCACTATAACTAAAACTTCCACTAATGAATATAAACTCGAACTAAAAACGAAAGAAGGCTATTCATTTAAAAAGAGTGTCATCATACAACTAGCGGATGATGTAGAAATGGAAACAGAACTCAACGAAGACTCGCTGGATGAATAATGTCATCTAATTATAGGCACAAAGCTCGCACAAAATTTTATTCATTTGTGTGAGCTTTTTTTAAATGTGACTTAAGATCCCTCACAAATATTCACGAAAGCAATACTATATTAATGCGTAAATTTTTGTTATAATAATGAATAGATTGAGTTTTCAGAATTGAAGATGTCAGAAGGGTGAATACAATGAAACAAGTTAAAAATGTTCAAGCAAAATTAAATGAATATGGGCTAGATGCCTTACTCGTTACAAATATGTTTAACGTTCGCTATCTTGCGAATTTTACTGGAACGACTGGCTTAGTCGTCATTACAAAAGACAAAGCTTATTTTGTGACAGATTTTAGATATACGGAACAAGCAAAAGAACAAGCGCAAGGATTTGAAATCCTTAAAAATGAAGGGCTCATTTACGAAGAAGTAGCAAAAATCATCGAGCAAGATGACATTAATGTACTTGGTTTTGAAGAGACAAATATCACATATGCGACATTTACAAAAATCGATGAATTAATCAACTGTGAATTGAAGCCGGTGACTGGTCTTGTTGAAAAACTTCGTGAGGTAAAAACGGAAGAAGAAATTGATATTATTCAAGAAGCCGTAAAAATTACTGAAAAAGCGTATGATTATATTTTAGGATATATTAAACCAGGCGTGACAGAAATTGAAGTTGCGAATGAATTAGATTTTTACATGCGTAAACTTGGTGCAACAGGCGTTTCTTTTGATACGATTGTAGCAAGTGGTGTTCGATCTGCTTTGCCACATGGTGTAGCTACGGATAAAGTCATCGAAGAAGGCGACATGGTGACCATTGATTTTGGATGTCAATATAAAGGCTATATTTCAGACATGACACGTACTTTTGCGGTAGGCGATCCCGGTGAAGAATTAAAAGAAATTTATGATATTGTGTATCAAGCAAACAAAAAAGTAACAGAAGCTGCTAAAGCAGGAATGACTGGTGCAGAATTAGATGCTATCGCGCGCGATTATATTACCGAAAAAGGCTACGGCGATGCTTTTGGTCATACGACAGGTCATGGAATTGGACTAGAAGTACATGAAGGACCTTCAGTCAGTTTTAGAAACGATGAACCTTTCGTAGTCAATAATGTGATTACGAATGAACCGGGAATTTATATTTCAGGTCTTGGTGGCGTGAGAATTGAAGATGACTTAGTCATTACAGAAGATGGTAACTATAATTTGATGTCTTCAAGTAAAGAACTGGTTATTCTTGATTAGAAGTCTAAGTTTTAATTTTTGATGTTTAGTAAATTAAAAGATTTCATGGTAAAATATGAAACGAATAAATAATAGATGAAAGTGTGATAGAAATGATTTCTTCAAATGATTTTAAACGTGGTCAAACGATTTTATATAATGATAATATTTGGAAAGTAATCGAATTCCAACATGTTAAGCCAGGAAAAGGGCAAGCATTTGTTCGATCAAAATTAAAAAACCTTAGAACGGGTGCCAATCAAGATGTGACATTCCGTGCAGGTGAAAAAGTTGATACCGCACATATTGAAACAAGAACTATGCAGTATCTTTATGAAACAGATGGCATGCATACATTCATGGATACAGCGACTTACGAACAAATTGCGATTCCAACGGCTCAAATTGAGGACGAATTGAAATTCTTAAAAGACGGCGATGAAGCTGAAGTGATGACTTACGAAGGTGAAGTGATTGGAGTTCAATTGCCAGCTAAAGTGCATTTAGAAGTTGTCGCAACAGAACCTGGCATTCGAGGAGATACTCAAAGCGGCGGATCGAAACCTGCAACTTTAGAAACAGGTGCAGTGATTACAGTGCCATTATTTGTAAATAAAGGCGATATACTTGAAGTAAATACTGAAGAAGGTACATACAGTTCACGTGTATAGATTTTTGAAGGGGGAATTAAAATGATTGGAACATCAAACGTAAATAACCCATATGGTGAAATTAAAATTTCAACGGAAGTTCTCGAAGTCATTGTGGGCATAGCTACTTTAGAAGTAGAAGGTGTCTATGGTATGCGTGCAGATTTTTCGAGTGATTTGAAACAAATGTTTGGACGTAGCGAACATTCGAAAGGTGTTTCATTAACTGCAGATGAATGGGGTACAGTTGCCGATGTGTATTGTTATTTTGAATATGGTGTCAATGTCCCGTTTGTTGCGCGCGATATTCAAGAAAATGTAAAAGAACAAGTCTTTTATATGACTGAAATTGAGTTAGACGAAGTGAATGTCCATATCGTTGGCATCGTACCTAAAGAGTCAAATTCAATTCAAGTACTAACGGCGAGAGACTTAGAATTAGGAGAACAGTTGTAGTGATGAGTGTTAGACGTACTATTCGTGTAAAAGCATTTCAAGCGTTATTTCAATTAAATAATAATTATCGATCAACGCCTCAACAAGCGATTAAATATGCCATCACTTATCCTTTGAATCATGAAGAAGAAGATATTGAGGCATTAGAAGCAATGAAGTTGATTCTTCCAGTTGAACATGTAAATGATAAAATGGCTCAAGAAAACTTAGACTACTTAACAGATTTGGTTGTTGGTGTAAAAGAAAATCAAGCTTTCATTGATGAACAACTTAAAAAACATTTAAAAAATTGGTCGATTCAAAGAATCGAAACGACCAACTTGTTAATACTAAGACTGGCTACGTATGAATTGTACTTTCATAAAGACATTGACCCTAGTATTGTTATAAATGAAGCGATCGAAATGACTAAATCCTTTAATAACGAAAATGCTAGCAAGTTTGTTAATGGAGTACTTCAAGGGATTTTAGATACAAGAGAAGCCGATTAATGGCTTCTCTTTTCAACTAATGGGGCTTTTTGTCCCATGCAGTAGCTAGGAAGGGGAAGAAAGTGGAGCAGTACTTAACCGTTTCTCAACTCACAAAATATATTGCAAGAAAATTTGAATACGATCCATATTTAGAACGTGTGTATCTTAAGGGAGAAATATCGAATTATAATTCTCGTAGAAAAGGGATGCACCAGTATTTTAATTTGAAAGATGAGCAGGCGATTATTTCAGCGGTTCTTTTTGCTGGAAGTGCTCGGAAAATTAAATTTGATCCAGAAGAAGGGATGAGTGTTCTTGTTTCTGGTCGTGTCTCTGTTTATGAACGCGGTGGGAATTATCAATTCATTATAGATGATATGCAACCCGATGGCATCGGCGCTTTATATTTAGCTTACGAACAAACGAAAGAAAAACTTTCAAAGGAAGGTTTGTTCGCTCCGGCTTTGAAAAAAGAAATTCCAAGATATCCGAAACGAATTGGTGTGCTAACGAGTCAGAGTGGAGCTGTGATTCAAGATATTTTAACGACAGTCAAAAGAAGATATCCCATTGCTGAAATTGTTTTATTCCCAACAGTCGTTCAAGGGGAACATTCTGCAAAATCAATTGTAAAAAATTTAGAACGAGCAGATGCGAAAGAAGATATTGACACAATTATTATTGGTCGTGGTGGTGGATCGTTTGAAGATTTATTTTCTTTTAACGAGGAAGCCGTTGTTCGTGCGCTAGCGAAAATGCGTACGCCGGTAATTTCTTCAGTCGGTCATGAAACGGATACGACGTTGACGGATTTAGTGGCTGATTTGCGCGCACCTACACCGACAGCAGCTGCGGAATTAGCTGTACCAGTGTTGACAGAAGAAATTCTAAGACTAGAAGAATATGAACAACGAATTGTTCGTTCGTTGCAAAATAAATTACAGTTCTCATTGGAACAATTGAATCGGATTACGAATGCCGTCATTTTTCGACAACCTGAACGATTATATGATGGGTATTTACAAAATGTTGATCAATTAGAAACTCAATTGGTCCAACAAATGGCGATTTATTTAAAAGAAAAGAAGCAGACGTTTGAATTATTAAATCAGCGCATGCTGAGTGTGCCGGTAAGAAGTCAGTTGAATGAAAAACATCAAGCAGTAGAAATTAAAAAGCAACAATTGCTACAAGTGATGAATACGTATTTAAAAGAAAAAGATTTTCGCTTAAAACAGTCGATTCAAGGATTAGAACATTTGTCACCTTTAAAAATTTTAGCTAGAGGGTATGCTGTAGTTGAAAAAGATACGTCGCTCGTTCGTTCCATCAAGGAAGTTGAAGTGGGCGATAAGGTCAATATCTCCATTCAAGATGGACAGTTGGAAGCGAATATCGTTGCTATTTCTGAAGAGAAGGAGTCAATCAATGAGTAAAAAAGAAAAAACATTTGATGAATCATTAACGGAATTAGAAAAAATTGTCCAGCAATTAGAGCAAGGCGATACGCCACTTGAAGAAGCCTTGGATAAATTTCAAGAAGGGATCACTTTGAGTCGTGATCTAAAGAAAACTTTGCAAAATGCGGAAGAAACATTAGCAAAAGTTGTGACTGAAGAAGGTAATGAAGAATTGTTAGAAAGTGATCGTTAATTCTGATGAATAGTGGTGGGGCAATGGATTTTCAAATTTTTTCCAAAAAACATTTAGAGGATTTTAATACGTATTTATTAAGTCACATTCAATCAGTGAGTGGCACTGAATTGGAAGCGGCGATGAATTATTCGCTCGATGCCAATGGTAAAAGATTAAGACCCTTGCTGTTGTTGGCTACGCTCGCTTCCTTTAATGTAGATTTAAATTTAGGTTATCCAGCCGCGACAGCTTTAGAGATGATTCATACGTATTCTTTAATTCATGATGATTTGCCTGCAATGGATAATGATGAATTGCGCCGAGGTAAACCAACGAATCATATTCAATTTAATGAAGCAACTGCTATTTTGGCGGGAGATGCGTTGCTTACTTTAGCATTTAAAGTTTTAGCTCAAGCAGAAACTTCACCAGAAGTTACCGTTCGGCTGATTGAATTATTGGCTGATACGTCTGGTTATGAAGGTATGGTTGGTGGACAACAAGCCGACATTGATGGTGAAAATGCGAACTTGTCATTAGCAGAAATTGAAGCGGTTCATTTCCGAAAAACGGGTGCATTGATTAAAATGGCAACCGTTTCTGCTGGAGTAATAGCGAACCAATCTGAACATATACTGAAACATTTAAGTCGTTTAGCAAGAGAAATTGGAATCGCGTATCAAATTCGTGATGATATTTTAGATGTTGTGGGTACTGTTGAAGAACTTGGGAAAGGTGTCATGACTGATGCAGCGCTTGGAAAAAGTACTTATCCTTCTTTATTAGGTTTAGATGGTGCTTTTCAAGTGTTGGCTGATCGTTTAGAAAAAGCGCATGAACATATTCAAGCCATTGCCAAAGTAGTTCCGACATTTGATCCGACGTTATTAACGAGTTTTGTGAATCAATTAGGTTTAAAGGAGCGCGAATAAGTGAAAAAGAAACGCGTGGATGAATTGCTTTTTGAACAAGGATTAATTGAAGTTATTGAAGAAGCACAAAGTCAAATTTTAGCAGGCAAAGTATTTACGACAAAAGAAATAAAAATATTAACAGCTGGCGAAAGACTACCAGAAGATACCCGATTATATATTAAAGGTCAAGAGAAAAAATACGTGAGTCGTGGCGGATTAAAGTTAGAAAAAGCGATTTCGACTTTTGATATTCGTTTGGAAAACAAAGTGGTACTCGATATTGGTGCATCGACAGGTGGCTTTACCGATGTGTCCTTACAAAATGGGGCGAGACTTGTTTACGCACTGGATGTGGGAACGAACCAATTGGCTTGGGAATTAAGAAATCATGAACAAGTAGTCGTGATGGAACAAACGAATTTTCGCCACAGTAAGCGCGAAGATTTTATGAGCGGACAACCGGAATTTGCGACGATTGACGTTTCTTTTATTTCACTAGAATTAATTTTACCACCATTAAATGAAATTTTATCAGAGGATGGTGAAGTTGTTGCTTTAATAAAACCGCAATTTGAAGCGTCACGTGAAGATGTGATGGAAGGTGGAGTTATCACAAACCCTTCCGTTTACGAAGAGGTGTTATTTACTATTCTTCAATTTGCGAAGCGATATGATTTTTACTTAAAAGGATTAACCGTTTCACCGATTACTGGAGCGAAAGGCAACATCGAATTCCTTGCGTATTTTTCAAGAGAAAAAGAGCACGCTTTAGATTTAGGCGAACAGGTTGGCATAGTCTTGCAGGAATTAGAGACACTTAAAAAGTAGGTCTAGGTAAGGAGGAAGCTTGTGTTACTTGAATTGAATATCCATAATTTAGCGATTATAGAAGATATTTCATTGGACTTTCATAATGGAATGACCGTCTTGACTGGTGAAACTGGCGCAGGGAAATCAATTATTATTGATGCGGTGAGTTTATTAGTTGGCGGGCGGGGTTCGGCAGATTTTGTTCGTTATGGAACCAATAAATGTCGTTTAGAAGGTCATTTTTCAATGCCTACTTCTACAACATTGCAGGCTATTTTCGAAGAAGAAGACATTGAAATTGATCCAGATCGTTTAATTATTCAACGAGAAATTTATAAAAATGGGCGGAGCGTTTGTCGCGTGAATGGCTCAGTTGTAACGATTCATTTGTTAAAAGAGATCGGTGCATTCTTAATTGATATTCACGGTCAGAATGAACATCAAGAATTAATGCAACCAGAAAATCATATTCATTTAATTGATTATTTTGGGCAAGATTCCTTACAGCCTCTTATAAATGATTATCAAAAAAGTTTTATAGAACATCGCGATACGTTAAAAAAATTTAACGCTTGGCGTGATCAAGAACAAGAACTTGCCCAAAAAATTGATATCCTTCGTTTTCAAACGAATGAAATAGCCGAAGCAAATCTGCAACTAGATGAAGAAGAAGAGCTTGAAGAAGAAGAGAGACGTTTAGCGAATTTCAAAAATATTACAGAGGCGTTAACTATCAGTTATCAAGCCATTCAAGATGGTGAACCAAGTGTCCTTGAAATGCTTGGACGAGTGATGGATGAAATGAGAGATATATCAGATATTGATAAAAATTTAGGCCATATTTCAGATTCAGTTTCGAATTCATTTTATTCACTGCAAGAAACTGCTAGTGATATTTACCATGAATTGGATCGTCAAGAATTTGACGAGAATCGTCTGAATGAAATTGCGCATCGTTTAAATTTAATCCAACAGTTAAAACGAAAGTACGGCAGTTCGATTACAGAAATTTTAGCCTTTTATGATACAGCGGCTGAAGAATTAGCTCGAATTGAAAGTGGTGCAAGTTCGAAAACAGAATTGGGCGAACAACTGAACATGTTAGAAGCAGAAGTGGTGCACAAAGGGGAAAAATTATCTAAAGCCCGTAAACTTGTTGCGGTTCAGCTAGAGGAATCCATTCACGAACAATTACAAGCTTTATACATGGATAAAGTGATTTTTAGTGTTCATTTTAAAAATAAGAACGAAAAGAAATCCATCCAAATGGCGAACCGAAATGGTTTAGACACGATTGAATTTTATATTTCAACTAACCCGGGTGAGCCCCAAAAGCAATTGGCTCGTATTGCGTCAGGAGGAGAACTTTCACGAATGATGCTCGCCATGAAAACTATTTTTACAAGGGCACAAGGTGTAACGGCAGTTATTTTTGATGAGATTGACACGGGTGTGAGTGGCCGTGTAGCACAAGCGATCGCAGAGAAAATTTATTCGATCTCAATACATTCGCAAGTATTGTGTATTACACATTTACCTCAAGTTGCGGCAATGGCAAACAATCATTTGTATGTAAAGAAAACAACAGATGAAGGACAAACGACCACGGAAGCGGTCATTTTATCTGAAGAAGAACGCATCGAAGAGATTGCTCGCATGTTATCTGGAAGCGAAATTTCTAAAGCAGCCATTCAAGCAGCGAAAGAATTGAGAAAAGAAGTAAGTGGAAAAAAATAAAAAGCGAAACAAGTTCGCTTTTCTTATAGACTAAATAATACAGATAAAACGGGTAACAGCATTGCGATGACAACAAGTACGATAATCAGTTTTGCAAAATTATTTCTTTTTTTATTCGAAGACATTTTTTCACCTTTTTCTATTCTTTAAAATTGTAGGTGACGAACTAAAACTTGTCAAGGATGAATACCATTTTTCTTTTTAAAATGTGTTGATATTTGTTATTATAGTAAAGTAATTAAAAGTGAAGGAGAGAATACAGTGAGCAAACAACAAATTGGTGTTATGGGTATGGCTGTAATGGGTAAAAATCTAGCTTTAAATATCGAAAGTAGAGGCTATTCTGTTTCTATCTACAACCGAACAACTTCTCGTGCGGAGGCGGTCATCGAAGAGCATTCGGACAAAAACTTACATCTTCAAACTACTGTAGAAGATTTTGTTGATTCATTAGAAAAACCTCGTCGTATTATATTAATGGTTCAAGCAGGCGCAGGTACAGATGCAGTCATTCAAGAAGTATTGCCTTTCTTGGATAAGGGAGATGTATTGATTGATGGTGGAAATACTTTCTACCAAGATACAATGCGTCGAAATGAAGAACTCGAAGAATCTGGTGTCTACTTTATTGGAACCGGCGTTTCTGGTGGAGAAGAAGGCGCACTTTTAGGCCCATCGATTATGCCTGGTGGACAAAAAGAAGCCTATGATTTAGTTGCTCCCATTTTAGAACAAATCGCTGCAAAAGCACCTGCAGATGGGGAGCCAACGGTAACATATATTGGTCCAAATGGTGCCGGACATTATGTAAAGATGGTGCATAACGGTATTGAATATGGAGATATGCAGCTGATTGCAGAGTCTTACCATATTATGCGTGAATTATTGGAGCTTTCAAATGATGAAATCGCAGCTATTTTTAAAGAATGGAACGAAGGCGAACTGGACAGTTTCTTAATTGAATTAACTGCGGATGCTTTAACAAAAATTGACCCAAGTACAGGTAAACACGTCGTAGACATTATTTTAGATCGTGCTGGAAATAAAGGAACAGGTAAATGGACTTCTCAAAGTGCGCTTGATTTAGGTACACCATTACCATTAATTACGGAAGCTGTATTCGCCCGATACATTTCAGCATTGAAAGACGAACGTGTCGAGGCCAGCAAAGTCTTAGCGAAACCTAAGAAAAAAGAAGTAGACCTTGATAAAGATGCAGTAGTCGAAGAATTACGCCAAGCATTGTACTTCAGTAAAATTATGAGTTACGCACAAGGATTTTCACAAATGCGTATGGCTTCAGAAGAATACGATTGGAATTTACAATATGGTGAAATTGCTAAAATTTGGCGTGCGGGTTGTATTATTCGCGCAAGATTCTTGCAAGATATTACAAATGCGTACGACAATAATGCAGAGTTAGCAAACCTATTGTTAGATGATTACTTCAATGACATTTCGAAGAATTATCAACAATCTGTTCGTGACATCGTTGGCTTATCAGTTCAAGCAGGAATCCCAGTCCCAGCATTCTCTTCAGCGATTGCGTACTATGATTCGTATCGTTCAGAAAGGTTACCAGCAAATATTATCCAAGCACAGAGAGATTACTTTGGTGCGCACACTTACGAGCGTGTAGACAAAGAAGGCTCTTACCACTTTGACTGGTATGGAGAAAATGGTGAAGAAGACTGGAGTTAATCCGTCTAGATTAAATAGTTATGAATAAATAATCGAGCGTTTCTTAGTATTTGATGAGGAAACGCTCTTTTTTTATGGTAAAATTTGAGAAGAATAAGTAAACAAACAGATTTTGAATAACATTTGATGAAAAAACGCTACAAACATAGGGTAAATATGCTATGATAGTCCTATTAGTCTGAATTTTAAAATGGATTTAAAGGGAATTTAATAAACAATGGGGGATTTAAATGAAAAGAATATTAATCATTGAAGACGAAAAAAACTTAGCTCGTTTTGTGGAGCTCGAGTTAAAACATGAAGGCATTGATACGGAAGTTTATTACGACGGCCGTTCAGGGTTGGAAGCTGCTTTGGATGAATCAAAAGAATGGGATTTAATTCTTCTAGATTTAATGTTACCTGAATTAAATGGGTTAGACGTAGCTCGTCGTATTCGTCAAGTCAGCAATGTACCAATTATGATGATGACAGCGAGAGATTCAGTCATTGATCGTGTTTCAGGTTTTGATCATGGAGCGGATGATTATATTACGAAACCATTTGCGATTGAAGAATTGCTTGCACGAGTTCGTGCATTAGGTCGTCGTATTAATATTGAAAATGAAAAAAATGAAGTGAAACAAACAACTTTAGAATATCGTGATTTAGTGATTGAAAAAGAGAATCGCGTTGTACGTCGTGAGGATGCGATTATTGAATTGACCAAACGAGAGTATGAATTATTAGTTGAATTAATGAGTAACTTAAACGTTGTACTTTCTCGTGAAGTTTTATTAGATCGCGTATGGGAATATGAAAAAGAAGCTGAAACAAATATCGTCGATGTATATATTCGTTATTTAAGAAATAAATTAGACAAACCAGGTGAAGATAGCTATATCCAAACCGTTCGTGGGATGGGGTATGTGATGCGCACATGAGAAATGTCTTAAATCGAAGAAAAAATAATGGCTCAACGATTCGAGTACGTTGGACCCTGTTAACAATGGCCGTTATCTTTTTGACATTTATGATTTTTGCATATATTTTATTAAATACGTTTCAACGAGTTGTTTTAAATAATGAGGTTAACGAGATGCATGAGTTAACGGACGAATTAAATGATCGGTTTAGTACCCATTATTATCCATTAACAGAAGAATCAACAATTTCGATGTTAGAGGAACCTGAAGTAGAGCTAGGTCCAATCCCAGCTCCGCAATATCGTCTAGAGAAACAAGAAGAATTTGTTCCACCTGTTTCTTTAACTAAAGGTGGAATCATCGTAAAGGCTTATGATCTCGAAGAAAATCTTATTTATGAAACCGACGAAACGGCCTTTCGTTTTTTACCCACGACAGAAAGAAAAGTTCAAGAAGTTTCTGGTCCACATGGAATATCTGTTTCAATGGTTCAACCTATTTATTCAAAGTATAGTGAACGACTGCTTGGATATATTCAAGTGTTGCAAACGTTAGAAAGCTACCATGAGATGACAGATGATGTGGGTCAATCGATTATTATAATTGGTGCGATTGCTTTGGTCTTTAGTTCGATTATTGGTTGGTTATTAATTAATTCATTCGTTCGGCCAATCACTGCATTAACTTCTGCCATGGAATCAATTCAGAAAAACCTTGAGTCTGATGTTCGTTTGGATGAGGGGACAAGTAATAATGAGTTTTCTAAGTTAGCTCGAACATATAACGAAATGGTCGATTTAATGCAAGAAAATATTGCAAATCAAAAAGAGTTTGTTGAAGATGTGTCTCATGAGCTTCGAACACCAGTCGCCATTGTTGAAGGGCATTTGAAAATGTTGGATCGATGGGGTAAAGAGGACCCTCAAATTTTAGAGGAGTCGATCACTGCTTCTTTAACCGAGACGCAGCGGATGAAAACCTTAGTTCAAGAAATGCTCGATTTATCGCGAACACAGGAAATAGATGTCTATTATAAAAATGAAATAACGAACATTATTGAATTACTCAACCAATTAATTTCGAATTTTCAAATGTTATACCCAGAATATGATTTTGTAGTTGATAGTGAAATAAAAGAAGATGTATACGTGAATATGTATCGTAATCATCTCGAACAAGTTTTTGTGAATATCCTAGATAATGCGGTAAAATATTCGATGGAACGTAAAGAAGTTCATATTTCTTTTGGACGTTCTAAGAATCAAGTCGATATCGCCATCCAAGATTTTGGAACAGGAATCACTGAAGATGATTTGCCAAAAATCTTTAACCGATTCTATCGTGTCGATAAAGCACGAAGTCGTGAAAAAGGTGGTACTGGCTTGGGATTGCCGATAGTAAAGGAACTGCTCGAAAGCTATGGTGGAAGAGTGAATGTGAGTAGTCAATTTAATCATGGAACTATTTTTCGTGTATTTCTTCCAATAGTAGAAGGGTACAAAGATTCCAAATAATATAAAAATAACCCATCCATTTATTAATCAAAATAAAATGGATGGGTTATTTTCATTATTCAAGTCAAAGCAGACTTTTAGTCTTTCATATTATTTTCGTTGTTGTCTTCCTGCGTTACGATTTCTATTTTTCTTTTCTTGTGTTTCATTAGTTTCGTCATTTGCATTTTCGGGTGTCACATCGCGACGAATTCTTCGAGGACGATCTATTTTTTTAACAGGACCCATTTTTTCACGAACTTCTACTTCGATTCTAGGTTTGAAATAGTAGTCATTAAATAATTGTTGTCCGATTGAGAAGATCCCAGATACTAACCAATATAATCCAATTCCTGCTGGTCCAGTTGCGGAGAACATGAACATCATTACTGGAGTAATATACATTGTTGAACCGGCTGTTCTTTGTTGTTCTACTGGCATGTTTCTTACCATAATTCGTGATTGAATGAAATAAATGGCTGCGGTTAAACCAGCTAATAATAAACTTGTCTCACCAAGAGAGATACCTAAAAATGTTGCATTCGCTATTTCTTCTGATTGACGTAATACTTGGAACATCGCTACGAAGATAGGCATTTGCAGTAACAGTGGTAAACATCCAGATGAAAGTTGGCTTCCAATATTAATGTCGTTTTCTCGATAGACTTCCATCAATTCCATATTTAAAGCTTGCTGTTCCTGAGGATCTGATGTCGCTTTTAATTCGGCTTGAATCTCTTCCGTAATAGGTTGGATTGCAGCCATCTTAACTTGTGACTCAACCGTTGAGCGTTGTTGTCTTAATGTCATAGGGAATAAAATTAAACGGAAGAGTAAAGTGAAAATGATAATAGCTAATCCATAACTTCCTAAGAAATCACCTAAGTAGTTTAAGAGTTGACCCAATGGGACAATCAAAAAGTTATAAACAATTTCGGATAAAAATCCTTGTGGGGCTCCTGTATCAACATCAAATCTCATACAACCAGATAGGAAAAGTACTGTGCTCATCAAAGTTCCCATAAGCATATATTTTTTAAGTTTCGAATTTTTCTTTTGCGTTTTCATTGTTTCAGTCCATTCTACATAATTCTAACATAGCAATAATACAGGAATAGACTTGCTTTTTCAATGTCGTTGACCAAAACCTCTATAATTTTTCACAGAATCGTCATATTCTATTGTTACTTTGTCGACTGTTGCACTAGGCGAAGGACCTTTAGCTAGTTCCAAAATAAATTGTTCTATTTCTTCTTTATTCCCTACCGCCTCTACATAGACAGAACCATCATTTTTATTTTCAACGATCCCATCAATCCCTATTTTTTTGGCGACATGTACTGTCGTATATCTAAAACCGACACCTTGAACATAGCCTTCGACTTTCGCTTTTATTTTTATGACATCTTGATTGATCGGTTGTTCGTTTTTATATTTAATTTCACCTGTTTTTTTATTATTCTGTCTTTTTTCAAAAAAATCATTAAAAATTGAACTCATGAAGAAAACTCCTTTCGATTTGTTTATTCTATATTAACGGTTTAAAAGTTATAACGTCAATTGATAATCTTTTTTGGATAGAAATTTTAAATAAGAAGAACATTCGTGCTATACTAACTAAGTAAGCTTAAGAAAGATTGAGGAGATTGGAATGAGTAAAAC
The DNA here is from genome assembly GCA_964612765.1 of uncultured Carnobacteriaceae bacterium. Classification (GTDB taxonomy): domain Bacteria; phylum Bacillota; class Bacilli; order Lactobacillales; family Carnobacteriaceae_A; genus Atopostipes. Next base: position 2,202 of record CAZTEC010000012.1, on the reverse strand, counting down.
ACGAAAAAGAGGACGTAAGAAAAATAAAGGATATTCCGTTGAAGTGATTGGGATTATTACATTATTTGTCAGCGTTCTAGCAATCGGTGAATTTGGATTCGTAGGACGATTTTTTGCAAATGTTCTTCGTGTATTCGTAGGAGATATGGCAGTTGTTTTAGCTGTATTTATTGGTTTGCTTGGATTGCATTATTTATTTCGAAGTCGCGCACCAAAATTTAATCGACAACGATTTAGTGGAGCCTTTTTATTATTTGTATCTGTGCTTGTGTTTCTTCATTTACAGGTTTTCGCCCCAATCATGTCAGCTGAAGTAAATATTGTATCAGCTACATGGCGGAATATCTCAAGTTTATTTAGTTCGCAAACGTCCACTGCAGATGTTGGCGGAGGCATGATTGGTGCTTTATTTTACGCTATGAGTTATTTTTTATTTGAAAATATTGGAACTGTAATGTTTATAGTATTATTAACCTTTTTTGGTGTGATGAACATTGGTCAATTTTCTTACAAGACCTTATTCTCTAAAATTAAAGATGGATTGAAAATATGTTTAACCGTTTTGAAAAATGGTGCAGTAAAAATAAAAAATCTGATTCAATCGAATATTCAATTTGGATTAGATGAAGAAAGTTCTGTAAAACCGGAACAATCTAAGAAAAATATAACAGCCGAATCCACACGTACAAATAATGAGTCAGTTAAGAAAAAAACGAAAGAAGAAAGACCGCGTCCTGTACCCATTGAAGGGATGAAGCAAACATCGTTACCTATTGGTGATCTGAACCAGTTTAATGATCAAGTAGATGATGAAGAGGAAGAGCCGGAAGATGACACAGAAGGACTAGAGATTAATTTTGTTTCGGATGAAGAGAATACAGCTTATCGGTTACCACCATTCTCACTACTGGATAATAGTACGGCTCCAGATCAATCAAGCGAATATACAATTATTGAACAAAATATAAAAAAATTAGAAGAAACATTTGAAAGCTTTGGCGTGGATGCGACAGTTGTAAAGGCCAATCTTGGACCAGCAGTCACGAAGTATGAAATTCAACCAGCAACTGGCGTTAAAGTTAGTCGAATAGTAAGCTTAACTGATGATCTTGCCTTAGCATTAGCTGCAAAAGATATCCGGATTGAAGCACCGATTCCAGGAAAAGCATTAATCGGAATTGAAGTGCCTAATACTGAAATTACTATTGTGTATTACAATGAAGTGATGAGGGAATTAGGTAGCATTGGTTCGGGACATCCGCTCGAAGTACCTTTAGGGAAAGATATTGGCGGAAATGTTGTGGTAGCCAACCTTGCTAAGATGCCGCATTTATTAGTTGCAGGTGCGACAGGGTCAGGGAAATCAGTGGCAATAAATGTCATTATTTCAAGCTTGTTGATGCGAACAAAACCACATGAAGTAAAAATGATGTTAATTGATCCGAAAATGGTGGAGTTAAATACGTATGATGGGATTCCACATTTGTTAACACCAGTTGTGACGAAACCTAAAAAAGCAGCAAGAGCGTTACAAAATGTTGTGGAAGAAATGGAAAATCGTTATGAACTATTTGCGATGAGTGGAACAAGAAATATTGAATCATATAATGAACATGTGCAGTTATTAAAAGATTCGGGTGAAGAGAATGTTCCTTCAAAATTACCGTTTATTGTTGTTGTTGTAGATGAGCTAGCTGATTTGATGATGGTTGCCGCAAAAGAAGTGGAAGATTCAATTATCCGTTTAGCGCAAATGGCTCGTGCTGCAGGTATTCATATGATTCTTGCGACACAAAGACCAAGCGTCGATGTCATTACAGGTTTAATCAAAGCTAACGTACCATCTCGAATGGCTTTTGCTACTTCTAGTGGAACAGATTCACGTACGATTTTAGATCAAAATGGAGCAGAGAAATTACTTGGTAGAGGAGATATGCTCTTTTTACCGATGGGAGCAAATAAAACGCTTCGCGTTCAAGGGGCATATATTTCAGATTCAGAAGTACAATCTATTACAGATTATGTTAGAGAACAACAAGATCCCAACTATGTTGAAGAAATGATTCCAACCGAGGAACCAAAAGTAGGAAATGGTGGCGGTAGCGATGAGTTATACGAGGATGCGTTGAACATTGTTCGCGAATTAGAAACGGCTAGCATTTCGCTCTTACAGAGAAGATTGCGTATCGGTTATAATCGAGC
>CAZTEC010000011.1:0-38172 GCA_964612765.1 uncultured Carnobacteriaceae bacterium | reverse complement strand
ATAAGGAGTTTTGCAATGAGTAAAAAAATTCTAGTGACTGGTTCAACGACGGGTATTGGGAAATTAACCGCGGAGCAATTATTAAAGAATGGAAACGAAGTCGTCGTTCACGCAAGAAATGAGCAGCGAGCAGAAAATATCAAAAAGGAATTGCCAAATATAAAAGGAATTGTGATTGGGGATCTAAGTGATTTAGACCAAACGAAGAAAATGGCAAAAGATATTATTTCTTTTGGTGGATTTCATACGATTATTCATAATGCTGGAGTAAGCGCTACTTCTGCAAAAGAACTTCTCAATGTGAATGTGTTATCGCCGTATTTGTTAACCGCTTTGGTGGACAAGCCGAAGCAACTTATTTATTTGGCTTCAGATATGCATACATCTGGTTCGTTGAAATTAAATGAAATGGAAAAAGCCAATTCAAATATTTCATACAGCGATAGCAAGCTACAAATTTTAACTTTTGCGATGGGCTTGAGTCGATTATGGAAAAATGTACGAGTTAATGCGATTGATCCAGGGTGGGTGCCTACGCGAATGAGTAATTTTAGTGCACCAGATAGTTTAGAAGAAAGTTTTCAAACACAAGTAGAATTAATTGAAACAAGAAATGTTACCGGCCAATATTTGTACCACAAAAAGCCAGTGGCACGAATCCATTCTGCTGTCCACGATGTAAAACAGCAAGAGGCACTCATTCAGGAATTGGAAAAGGTGACGGGTGTAAAGTTGCCAAAAGAATAAATCGTTGCTATAAAAAGGTATCTCCTCTAAAATAAAAAAGATGAAAACTTAATCTTGGAGGAAATAATGAATAATCATTTAAATTTAAATGTTTTACAAGACTTTATAGATATTAATGGCGGTACGTTTAAATTAAAAGTCAAATGGTACAATGGACAACTTTACATTGAGCAGGCCAAGGAGAGCGAAGGTGGAATCGTCCATTTCACACAAATGCCACCATCCGCAACAATTGAAACGGAACTAAAAGCGGAAGTTCTCGAGAAAATGCTAGAGCTTGCACAAGTAAAAATAAATAATACATTAGAAGTCACACAAGAAGTTACGCAACCAAATAAAATTGCGCTACAAAATAAATTTAAACAAGCGATGGATTTTGATTTAGAGTTGTATTCGAATCGTCCGGCCACTATGAAAGTTTATACTTACGTTGGCTTGCAACGAGTGGAACATGACCATACCTATGTCCGTGCGTTATTTACGACGAATCCATATTTTGCAACAGTCTTCAGTGGTATCCGATTTATTCCTTACGATCGAGATATTGATGCATTAGCAGAAGCTGTTGTCCAAACAGTGAAAATTTTTGCGAAAGATCGTTTAAAAATTTCTGATAATAATGATGACATTTTGCAGTTCAAAGTCGAGAAAGCTTTCCAAATAACTTTTTACTTAAACGACGAAGACGTTACAAAAAAGTTGCACCAATTGTTGAATAAGAAAAAAGAAACACGGATGACGTTTGATGAATTTGGTTTTGTAGCATATATTGCCTACTATCAATTATTTAATGGGGAATTAAATAATCGTGTGCAACTAGAGAAGATATGATAATGAAACAGATCGCGTATTTTAAATAGAAGCATGATTTTATTGTCAAATTTAAGGAAAAGTAAAGGAACGATGTCATGATTAAATGGGGGATCATCGGTGCTGGAAATATTGCGCACCGTTTTGCGGATAGTTTAGAAAAAGTAAATGGTGCTGTATTATATGCTGTTTCAAATCGAACGATTGAAAAGGCAGAAAAATTCCAAGAGAGCCATCCATGTGAGAAAGCATATGGTAGTTATGCGGAATTATTAGCGGATGAAAATATAGACGCGGTATATATTGCATTGCCACACAAGTATCATTTGGAATGGGTGCAGCAAGCTTTTGAAGCAGGAAAAGCTGTGTTGTGTGAGAAACCGGCAACCTTGAATCAAGATGAAATGAGTGAAATTATAGAACTCGCAAGAGAAAAACAATTATTCTTCATGGAAGCAATGAAGAGTCGCTTTACTCCAGCTTATCGCGAAGTAAAAAGTTTGGTTGATACAGGTGAAATTGGTGAAATTCTTGGTGTGTTCACTTCCCTTTGTCGTGTATTTCCTCAAAATAATTCAGGTTATTATTTTGAACCGGAGCAAGGCGGCTGTTTATTAGACATGGGTGTGTATAATGCTGCAGTCATAGAAGATTTCACAACGGAGCCTTTTGAATTGGAAGCAATCGATTATGAAATGCATGAGAATGGCGTAGAAATTTATACGAATGCGAAACTTACTTCAGGAAATGTCGAAGTGATTTTGGAATCTGCTTTTGATCGTGAAACAGAAACAAAAGCCGTTATCCGAGGAACAAAGGGTTTGATTATTGTTCCAGATTTTCATCGTCCGACGAGTTATATTTTACAAACAAGAGGAACAATGAAATCTGTTGAGGTTCCCTATGAAGTGGATGATTTCTATGGTCAAATTGCGCATGTGGTGGAATGTCTAACGAATGAACAAGTTGAAAGTCCGGTCATGACGTTAAAAAATTCATTAAATGTTGCAAAATTAATTGATACAATTAAAGCAGGAATAAAATAAGTTGTTAAGCTTTCTCTATTTTTCTAGTAGAGGGAGCTTTTTATTTTTTCATTGCATAAGAGTTGACTTAAACTAAGGTTTAACTGATAAGGTATGTTTTAGGGAACAAATTGGATAAGAAAAGACATAAGGAGGAAATCATTATGAAAAGGCCATACGTAATTATTCATACACATACGGCTATTGATGGAAATATCGATATTATGGATCTACATGAATTTAGGGAAGGCAGTCGCCAATACCAAGAAATTGCGCTAGATCCAGAAAAACAACAATTAAATGTGCAAGGGTACTTGAATGGTAAATATACCACAGAAGATAATATGACTTTTTATAAGACGCCACAAGTAAATGAAGATGCGGCTGAAGTTCCAGCGGGGGATTTTATAGCTGTCGAAGATGCTCAGATGTATTATCTTTCAATTGATGCTCGCGGAGAATTAGCTTTTGAGACGAACACTTCAGAATATGGGAATGTGTCTTCACATATTGTGGAAATTTTAACCGAACAAGCCACGAATGCGTACAAAGATTTCTTACGTCGCAAAAATATTTCGTATATTATTGCGGGAGAAGAGGCGATTGACTATGAGATCATGCTTGAAAAATTCTATACCTTATTTGGAATTGAACGGATGATGGTCGGTGGTGGCGGAACACTAAATTGGTCATTTTTACAAAATGGGTTAGTAGATGAAATTAGTATGATTCTTGCGCCAATAGCGAATGCGGATCCTAAAGGTCATCGTTTCTTTACAGCTAGAGAACCCTATTCAAAAATTGAACCACGAGCCTTTGAGGTGAAAGCAGTGGAACAATTAGATAGTGGCACAATTTGGATTCGATATATTCCGAAAAAATAATAAGTCTAGAAAATACGTTGAGCATAAGAGAATTTCTCGATTACCATCGTTCGATTTGGTATACTAAAAGAAATCTAATGAAGAACATCACATGACAGATTCTTTTAAGGAGCGAACGAAATGAAAATTAGAGACATTATGAAAATTCTCGAAGAAGATATGAGAGTTGCGGTAATTTCTACGGTGGATGATTCTGGCCAACCGCATGCGCGTCATATTAATATTGGGGTAGCGGATGAGAACGGGGTCTTTTTTATGACAAGCCCTAAGACGAATTTCTATCAACAATTAACAAACAATCCACAAATTGCGATTACTGGTTTTCACGAAGAGGGTTATTTGGTTCAAGTGATTCGAATAACAGGACGCGTTCGTGAAGTGGGGCGTGAAATGTTGGAACGAGTACTTGAGAATAATGAATACGTGGACCGAGTATATCCAAAAGATAGCGATCGCCAAAGTGTTCAGGTGTTTCAACTGTATGAAGGTGAAGGATTTTATCACAGCATGTCGCAAGGACACAAATACACATTTGAAATTGGAAAGTAATAAAAACTGGCTCCCCAAAAATACAGGAGCCAGTTTTTGCTATCCAATTTTAATAAGTTAAACCAAAGCCAAGGGTATGCACATTGTTGTCTGCATCGCGATAAGCATATTCCATTCCCTCGGGTAGGTATAAATCCTTATCGTAACCAGGAACATCATTTCTCGAAACACATTCACCGTCTCCGTCCACAGCAATTACTTCTTCGTTATTAGGGAAAGTAAAAGGAAGTTTACCCGTAGGTGCCACAATTCCGGCCAGTACATCTAACTGTGCCTCAATCAATGTCTCGAAATTCGCGATAAAAGCATCCGCTAAAGGTTCAATATTTCCAAACAACCAAGGCATAGTGGAATTAACACTCATAATCAATTTTCCATCTTGAGCACGAATTTGTTCCGCAATTTCAAAAACTCTGTCCAAGTTTTGAATTGTTGATTCGGTATATTCTGTTCCGTCTAAGGCTTGATTGACTTTATTCTCGCAGATTGCGAGTTCTAACAAACCAGGTGTTGCTGAAAAATAGTTTCCGCTCTTTGGATAGAGTAGAACAAATGCCACATCCGCTTCCTCTACCGTTTCCGCTAACTCAAAAGAACCATGTACCTTCAACTTCTCTCGTGCATCTTTTGTATATTCATCCGCTTTTTCTGCCTCTTTATGGAAATATTCAAGATATACTTTTGTTCCAGCTTTTAAAGGAAGTATGTCTTGATTCTTCAAAAGGACAGTTGATTTTTGGTGCGCTTTATACGCTTTCGCCCAATTTTTCGGATCATTTGTCACTTTTTCCGCATGGTCAGGATCCACATATGTTTTATCATCAAACAAACCAAGTTGGAAAAACTCTTTTAATAAACGTCCTACTGCTTCATCAACCCGCTCATCCGAAATTTTCCCACTATCGTAGGCTTTTTGAATCCACTCCACTTGATTCGTGTCCGCAATAATATCTGTTCCTGCATTTATCGCTGCAGCCGCGCGGTCTTCCTTATCTAAATGTCCCACGCCCCAACTCATATTATCCAAAATTCCACTATCCGAGTTGACATACCCTTCAAAACCAAATTCTTTTCGCAGTAAGTCGTCAATAAACGTTTGATTAAATGCAAAACCAACATCTTCAAACGGAATTTCTTCTCCATTATAAGACTGTGGCGCACTTTTATCCGCAGCCGGAATAGAATAATAAGGCATAACTGAACTGACACCTTTTTCAACCGCTACTTTGAATGGAGGCAAATGATATTTTTCTAAACTTCCCGGCGTTTTATACACATTAAATTTACCTTCTTCATAATGTGGATCAAAACCATTCTCACGAGCTCCACCTCCGGGGAAATGTTTCATCGTCAAAGCCACACTGTCCCCAGTTAATTCTTCCCCCTGAAATTCTTCAATTAATCGGGCGGCTGCATCGGAAATTAATTCAGTACTTTCACCAAACGTACCATAAGCTCTTTGCCATCTAGGGTCAGTAAGAGTATCTAACATATACATATAACCTTTTCGGATTCCAGTTGCCGTCCATTCTTCGCGAGCGGTACTAGCAAATTCGCTAAATAATGAAAGATCGCCATCTTTTGCTTGGTCGCCTAAAGCTGCCGCTGCAAGCCCTAAAGTACTTGGCCAAGTTGAGAAAACACCGACCGCATCATTCATCCCAAAAGTCCGCTCAGCATTTTCGTTTCGCGAATTGGACGTAATAAGGACAGGAATTCCAAGCCTGGTGCCTTCTGCCACTTCATTCATCATATTAATCCAAATCGCAATTTCTTTCGCGCTCCAATTATCACGCAAGATAAAATGATGCAACTGGAGTTCTTCAATATTATAAGTCGAGCCATATTTCTTTTCGGAAACAAATATATTCGTTCCCTTTTCAATAACCGCTTCGTCTAACACGCCATTATGACTTGTTTTTTCTGGGTTTTCTTGCGATTTTCCCATGGTGTCCGTTGTTAACATCATCATGCCGACTTTCTCGTCGATCGTCATTTGGGATAATAAATTTTCTGTCCGTTCTTCAGGAGAGAGACGCCAGTCTTCATAAGGATCGAGTTTTCCGTTGCCATTCAGATCTTTAAACCGTAAGCCATCCACTTCAATCAGTGGTTTTACGCGCGTTTCTAAATGTGGTTGTTTCATTCGCTTGCTCCTTTATTCATTTTGTATTCTTAGTGTACCATTCCTATTTATAAAATTGCTCGAAAATCCATTGGATAATTCTTTTTAATGCAGAGCCTTTTTGGAAAATAGTGTACACTTAGATTAAATAAAAACGAATTCGAATGATTGACTTGAAAATATCAATGGAAGAGGGATTTATATGGAGCGAAAAATTACAGTTAAAGGAAAAGGTACAGCTAGTTTGCCGCCTGATCGCATCGTTTTGTCCTTTAATTTATCGACTTTAAAAGTAGAGTACCAACGAACAATGGAGTTGGCTAGTAAAAAAAGTCAAAGCTTATTAAACATGGTCACAGCATTAGGATTTAAAGAGGAAGAACTAAAAACGACAACTTTTGATGTAACCACAAAATATAAAAACGTAAAAGATAAGAATGGCAATTATACGTCACATTTTTTAGGCTATGAATGTAAACAATCGTTACGATTGGAGTTTAGGATGGACTTTGAACTGCTCAGCAAAATCATTCAAAGTCTCAGTGATTCGGCTATCGAACCGAATATAAATATTTCGTTTACCTTAAGTAACCCAGAAGCACTAACAGATATCGTTTTGCAAAATGCGACAGAAGATGCTTTGAGAAAAGCTAAAATTATGACCGAAGCAGCTGGTACAAAATTGGGTCAGTTACTTAGTATTGATTATAATTGGGGCGAAATTAATATTTATTCATCGACCAATTATGATTTGATGGAGTCGGATAATTATTCATTAGCTCGTTCAAGTCCGCATATTGTTCCAGAAGACATTGAGGCAAATGATACCGTGACTTTTGTTTGGGCACTTGATTGATTTTTGTATATTCGTATACTTTTAGTTTAAAGTAAATGGTGTTTTCAAAATTGTAGGGTATAATTTGTTTGAGAAGTAAGTACTTAAATCTTTAATAAAGACAGCTGTATTGAAGGGGTGTTCAAAATGAAAATGAATCAATTGTTTTCGCGCGTAACAACTGGAATGAGGCACTCAGTAGGTCGTTTTCCATTATCTGTTCTATTTTTAATCGTTTCTACTATCTTAACGGGTTTGATGATTGAACGCTCGGACCTTGAATATACGCAGATTATTTTTACGCTCCTTGTTGGGACTATGTTAACTGTTGTTGCACAGATGATTTATGAGCGATTTTTTACTGAGTCGAGTCAACGATATTTGTTAATGGGTGGGGCTACTCTTTTGACGATGGGATATTATTTCACCATTGGTTTCCAATCGGATTTTGATCTTCAAGCGATGGTAAAAACAAGTGTGGCGTTATTTGCTTTGTTCATTACTTTTACGTGGATTCCGTCCATCAAAAATGAACGAGTCGCCTTTCATCAAAGTTTTTTGTCAGCTTTTAAAGCCTTTTTTACAACCGTAATCTTTTCACTGGTTCTCGTACTCGGAGTTTCGGCGATTATTACAGCGATTAACTTGTTACTATTTAATTTAGACCCAGATGTCTATGCTCATTTATTCAATCTGATAGGATTGCTTTTTTCACCGATTTATTTCTTGTCGCTCACGCCCTTATTTCCAATTGAAGGCAGACAAGCGAATGAGAATTTAGAAGAAGAAGGGGCGATGCAATCCGTCCAACATGCATTTACCGTTCCGAAATTTCTAGATGTTTTAATCTCGTATATCATCATTCCTTTGACAGGTATTTACACAGTAATCCTAGTGTTATATGTCCTTTTGAATATCAGCGGCGATTTTTGGACGGATAATTTACTAGAGCCTTTGCTGGTATCGTATGCCGTGGTGGTCATTGTGGTTTATGTTCTAGCTTGCAATGTCGATAATCGATTCACACAAATGTTTCGTCTGATTTTTCCTAAAATTCTCGTGCCGATTGTCATCTTCCAAACCATAGCGTCTATTCTGAAAATTGGTGAAATGGGTATTACGCACGGCAGATATTTCGTGATTTTATTTGGAATTTTTGCAGCGATAACTGGCATTCTCTTTAGTTGGAATAAACCAAAATATAACGGCTACATGGCAGCTGTGTTGTTAATTCTTTCGACTCTTTCGATTGTTCCGCCTGTCGATGCATTTACGATTAGTAAAAATCATCAGATAAATTTGCTTGAAGAAAAATTAATCGAAAATAAAATGCTTGAAGGCACACAAATTATCCCATCAACTCAAGTGTCTGATGGAGACCGCATTTTAATCACTAATTTGATGATGTATCTGCAGAATCTGGATTATACAGATGAAGTAGACTTTCTTCCAAATGACTTCCAGGTGTATAATGATTTCCGCCAAGTTTTCGGATTCGATATGACTTATCCGGGGATGACCGGAACGGATTTTGAAGATTTGTCTGTCTTCTACTATTTAGAAGAAGAGTTCGCATATATGGTTCCGCTAGCAGGGTATGATGTGTTGATTAACCAATCGTTGTATCATATTGATGAAGACGTTGAAGTGGAACGAGTAGAATTTACAGTAGAAGAGACCGACTATATTTTTGAAAAATCAGTGGACGAAAATGGCCATGTGTGGCGAATAATCGGAGCAGATGAGGCAGAAATCTTTACGCTTGATTCACAGCAAATCTTTGAGCAAGTGCAAGAAAATATAAATGTAGAAGGAAATATTTCAGAACAGTTGACGATTGAAGAGGCAACCATTCTTCTAGAAAATGACCAAGTAGAAGTTCGAGTGATTGTTAATGCGTTAGAAGAAACGTCAGAGGTTATCACGGGAGAATTTGACTTCTTCATTCACATCAAAGAATAATATATTTTAATTAAATGAAGCCTCCAATTAGTTAGTCATACATGCTAACTTTTGGAGGCTTTCTATTTTTAAAATTAGAGAAGATGTTGCAGCACAATCTTCCATTGATTATTCTCTTTTTGCACTTCATAAATTCGTGTGTGTTGATGTGAACCATAAGAAATACTTAGCTCAACATTTACATGATCTTCCGTCTGATTTTCTTCTCGTATTTGAATGGAGTCGTAATGTCTAAAGAGAAGTACAGATTGTTTTTCGTTTTGCATAAAATTGCTCGTATTCATTTGATCTGAAAAAGTTGCAAAGTCAGGAAGTGTGCCGTCATCAAAAGTTATCGCATAAATCGTTTCAGTATCGTCTATAGATAATGAATGGTAGTAAAGCAATAATACTTTCTCAGGCGGAAAAGTTTCTAAATTATTCACATCACCAGTTTCAAGAAAAGATTCGTATGCCTGTATTTCATCAGTAGAAAAATCTTGGAGATAAGAAAAATTCTCGAGCTGTTCTATTTCTTTTTCTAACGCTGAATTTATTTCCTTCAGTTTTTCATTTTCAGCAGTTAATTCTTCTAACCCTATTGTTTGTTCTGCCTTTGTTGATACCTCATCAATCGAACAACCAACAAGGACGAAGCCGATTAAAGTGAGTGCGAGTATTTTTTTCATAAAGATGACCCCGTTCAAATTGATTATTAAATTATTTCAATTGTATATGAAAACGAATTCTTATCCAAATAATAAATAATGAAATAATAAAGACGATTAAATTATCTTTACTTCTAATAATCTAATTTTCTGGTTGACATATTTTTTATAATTTCTGGATCCTTATGATTAAAGAACTGACTAGCACCTACATCAAGAGACTGGAACATTTCTTTGTCTTCAGCATCTAATGAAAAATCAAAGAGATCTAAATTTTCCTTCATTCGCTCTGGACGAACAGTTTTAGCAAGAACGACTACATCTTGTTCGACCAACCATCTCAAGATGACCTGAGCGATGGATTTATTGTGCTTCTTTGCAATATATTCTAATGTTTCATTCGTGAAGATATTATTCTTTCCTTCTGCAAAGGGGGCCCAAATTTCTGGAGTAATGCCTTCTTCTTTCAAATACTTAAGATAGTCTCTTTGTTGATGGAAAGGATTCGCTTCGATTTGGTTGATTTGTGGCTGAACCTTATTAAAAGCAGCCAAGTTTGTAATTTGATCAATTGAAAAATTTGAGACTCCTATCGAACGCACTTTTCCTTGTTCGAGAAGTTCTTCCATTGCGCGCCATGCGCCAAAAGAATCGTTATAAGGTTGGTGAAGGAGTAGTAAATCCACATAATCCGTATCTAAACGTGTAAGTGAGTGTTCAAATGAAGAATGGACTCCTTCATATGTCGTATGTTCTACCCAAATTTTTGTAGTTAAAAATATCTCTTTTCTAGGTACACCAGAATTCTTAATGCCACGACCAACGGCTTCTTCATTCATGTACGATTGTGCGGTATCAATGTGACGATATCCTACTTGAATTGCATTTTTTACTGCCTGTTCAGCTTCTTCGGGGTTAGTAATTTGAAAAGTCCCAAAACCTAAAATTGGGATTTCAACACCATTGTTTAATTGAATAGTTTTCATATGAATCTTCCTTTCCTAAATTGTTAGATATCTAACGTACTAAAATCATGCTCGATAATTTCTTGTAAGACAAACGCCTCATCTACAAAGTGGTAATGTAAAATTGAACAATTTTGAATCCGTCCGTGTCGTTTGACTTCACTATGTTCTTCCCAGTATTTATAAAATTGAGCAATCGCTGCACCGTGGGATACCATTAAAATGTTTTCGCCGTCAGATTCTTTAGTTAGCTGAGTGATCGTCTGGTTGATACGATTTTGGAATTCAAATTCATCTTCTCCGCCAAATTGTACAAAAAAGTCGCGGTAAGGTAAGGGTGGATTTAAATGTTCACCCTCAGCTTCTAATGAACCAAAATTCCATTCACGTAAATCTTTAATTCTTTCGTAAGTTGTGTCCGTAATCAATTCCAACGTATCGGAAGCTCGTTCTGATGTTGAGCTAAATGCTTTGTCAAAAGTTAAGCCTAATTCTTTGATATGTTCACCGGCAATTTTAGCTTGTTTGATTCCAACGTCTGTTAATGGTGAATCACAAAAACCTTGAATTTTCTTTTGCTTATTAAAGAGTGTTTGTCCATGTCGAATAAGATACACTGATTTCATTACTAATTCCTCCATTATTTTAGTTTTTTTATAAAAAGTCTTAAAAAATATGTTAAAACCACATCCTTTATTGATGAGTCCGTGTTTATATACTATAATATATAGTGTAGAGCACGGGAGTAACTACCGGTCAAGTAAAGAAGGGGAAATTATGTTAGAAATACAAACATTTCAAATGCGAGAAGTTTGTGAGGAAGTGGGTCTTTCTTATGAAACCTTAAAATTCTATTGTAACGAAGGGCTTGTGCCCAATCACGAGAGAGATAGTAATAATTACCGAATTTTCGATGAAAAAGATGTTGGCTGGATTAAAGGATTAGTTAAATTGAGAGAATGCGGTATGAGTATAAGTGACATGAAAAAATATATGGAACTGTGTTTTGATGGGATCGCTTCCGTTCCTGAAAGAAAACAAATGTTAGAGAACACTAGAAAAAAATTGGAAGAAGAGAGAACTAGAATTGAAAAGTCACTTGCTTTTATTGATGAAAAGCAAGCTTATTATGATGGGGTATCGACTGGAGAGTTCGTTTATTCGTCCAATTTAATTAAAAACTAAAAAAGAGATCAGATTTTTTCTGACCTCTTTGCCACTGAAATTATTTTGCCAATCGCGCAAACACACGCGGTGGTTTGACGGTATACGTAACAAGTTGATTTGACAGCGGATGAATGAAAGAAAGAGTTGTTGCATGCAAAGCTAAACGTCGAATTGGATTTTTAGTCGCACCATATTTTTTGTCGCCAACAATCGGGTGACCGATATCTTGCATATGTACACGAATTTGATTTTTTCTACCCGTGTCTAATTGCAATTCGACCAAAGAAAACTCTTCATTACTTTTTAATTTTTTATAATGCGTAATGGCCTTTTTGCCATTTTCTTTGTCATTTGTTGAATAAACTTTCATTGCGTCATTTTCCTTCAGCCAAGAAGTAATCGTGCCACTTTCTTTTTCAACAGCTCCTTCAACTAAAGCTGTATACATTCTTTCTTTCACCATGTCTTGCCAATTATTTTGCAACTTATTTTTCACGTCTTCAGATTTCGCAAAAATCATTACACCAGAAGTATCTCGATCTAAGCGATGAACAATGTAAATGCGATTCTTCCGATCGGCTTTTTTCACATAGTCGGTGATTTGACGATAGGCATCCCAATCATTCGAACGACCAGTTGCCATAGATAAAATTCCTGCTTCTTTATTGATGACAATGATGGCATCATCTTCATGGATAATCGTCACCCCATTTAAGTCAGATAAACGGAGAGAGGCTTCGTTACTTAGTAAACTAATTTCTTGCCCAGCTTTAAGCATATAGTTTTGCTTCTTGATGATATGTCCATCCACGCTAACTTGACCTCTTGTAATCATTGACTTCACTGAATTTCGACTTTTTTGGATATTCTCTAATAAAAAAGGGAGTAGGGTTGTTTCTTCAGTTACGGTAAAATTCGATACACTTTTATTTTTAATGGTACTCACTCACTTCCAACTTTCATTTCTTTAGCGAGTATAGTGTAGCATGAACGGTTAGGATTGACGTCAAAAATTTCAAATATAATTTTAAAAGCGGTTACACTTTCTGTATAATGGAATGAATAAGAATTAAGGAGGCAGGAAGAATGCAAGATGCTTTTCGATTAAATTATCACTTAATGCCACCAAATGGTTGGATGAATGACCCGAATGGTTTGGTAAAAATTGGAGATACCTATCATATTTATTATCAGTACTCACCGAATGAACCAGAGGGTGGGCTAAAATATTGGGGACATTATACAACGAAAGATTTTATTAACTACAAAGAACATGATATCGCCATTTCACCGGATCAATCATTTGATCAAGATGGGGTTTATTCAGGAAGTGCTTATACGAAAGATGATAGTGAAATCTACTTTTACTATACTGGAAATGTGATGTATGAAGGAGACTATGATTATGATCATGCCGGACGAGAACAGAATACGATTTTGACTACTTCTAAAGATGGTTTTCATTTTACGGAAAAACAACTTCTTCTGCAGAACGAGGATTATGGTTCTGATATGAGTAATCATGTGCGAGATCCTAAAATTCTTAAGGAAGGCGATACATATTACATGGTTCTGGGAGCAAGGACAAGTGAAGATATTGGCTGTGTCTTACTCTTTTCATCAAAAAATTTAATCGACTGGGAACAAATTCACCGTTATCAAACGAAAGAAAAATTTGGCTATATGTGGGAATGCCCGGACCTCATTAAGCTAGAAGATGAATATTTTCTGATCTGTTGCCCGCAAGGAGTTGAACAAGAGGGGTACCAATACGAAGCCGTCTATCAAAATGGCTATTTCAAACTAGGGAAAAGTTTATTTGAAAAAGAATACTTAGAAGATTTCGTTGAACTTGATTATGGACATGACTTTTATGCGCCACAAAGTTTTATCGATGGCAATCGGACCATTCAGATTGGGTGGATGGGTTTACCAGATATTCCTTATTCAAATCCAACTGTAGCAAATGGGTGGCAACATGCTTTAACGATTCCTCGAGAATTAACGATAAAAGATGGAGAAATTATTCAAACGCCGATCGAGGAACTTAAAAAGTTACGTCGAAATGATTTATACATGTCATTAACAGCAGGAAAAAAATTCGATTGCGCCTCTAAATCCTGTGAAGTCCATCTTAGCAACTTAGCTGGAGATTTTAAATTAACTTTTGGTACTGTGAATCTTGCATTCGAAGGAAGGCTCTTAAAAGTTACGTTAGAAAATGGGTATGGTCGTCCAGAAAAACATGTGGAGATTGAAACTATCCACACATTGGTTATTTTTTATGATGCCTCGTCAATCGAAATATTTATTAACCAAGGAGAAAAAACATTTACGGCTAGAGTATATGATGAATCTAGTCCTATTCTAACTTGTGATCAAGAGATTTCAATTACTTATTTTGACTTGTATTCATTTAAAGTTGAAAAAGGTTATGAATAGAATAAAAAAAGCGTAGGAAAAATTCTCACTACGCTCTTTACATCTTTGTTTATATATTTAAAGCAGGCTTATGCAACTGGGAGTGCATTCTTAAAAAGTTTGACATATCGTTTTTGGTCACGTGTTGAAACATAGCCCAATTTTTCATAGAAAACATGTGCACCTTCGCGGTTGTATCCAGAATTAATTCGAATACCATCTAGTCCAAGATGATAACTCACTTGTTCAACGGCCTGAATTAATTGACGACCAACACCTTGTCCTTGTACTTCACCGCTAACAGCCATAGAGATAATATTGAGCAAAATATTTTCACTGTAGAGCATTTCATATAACTGAGCATGTGCATAACCTACGAGCCTTCCGTTATATTCATAACCGATTAAATAATGTTGTTGTGGAAGAAGAATAATTCGTTCTAATGTCTCACGTAGCGAGTCGTAGTCAGTAGAAGCTCCTAATTCTCGAGCGTTTAATTCGTAAATGGCATCCAAGTCTTGCATGGTAATTTGTCGAATCATAACTATCTTCCTTTCTATTATATTTTGAACCAAGAATGTTTTCTTGGCTAGTAAAAAATAACACCTTATTTTGTATCTGTCAATCATTATTTATTCATAGTTTGAATCCTCTTTTGAACGTTGAATTCATGCGGTTTGTAAAGGGTTCGGGAATGCTCGATTTAAATAAAAAAGTTGCTCTCCTTTCTGGGAAAGCAACTTTGATTTCTGATGAAATATTAAAAGATTTTAGTCCGTCCATTCAAATGGGGTAGTAGGTGTTTTAGTAGGAACAAGTAAAATTTCACTTACGTTTACTCGGTCAGAGGCATTAATGGCATAAATAAATGCATCAGCTACATCATCTGCTGTTAAACCAATATCTTCTTGTAATTCTTCTGTCCATTTTCGACGTTCAGGATCACTAATGGTGTTGTGCAATTCGGTATCAACCGTTCCAGGATTTAATACAGTAGTACGAATGTTATTGTCTCTTTCTTCTTCTCTCAATGCTTCCAGAATTCCGCGAACGGCAAATTTTGTCCCAGAATATACAGCCCCACCTGGGAAAGCATGAACGCCAGCTGCTGAAGAAGTTACCACAATATGTCCAGTTCCTTGTTCTCGCATAACTGGCAAGACTGCAGCTATACCGTTTAGTACTCCAGTAATATTGATATCAATGGTTTGTTGCCACTCTTCATGTTGGGCTTTAATCATCGGTCCTTGTGGCATAATGCCAGCATTGTTAAATAGGACATCGACTCGACCATAGCGTTCGACCGCAATGTCAATCAATGCCTGAACTTGATCTTTATCCGTAACATCCAGCGCCATATAAGAAATTTCTGCATCAGGTAGAGAGTCAACGATTTCTTTTAAACGTTCTTCACGACGAGCAGCTATCACTACTTTAGCACCCAATTCCACGGCTTGTTTCGCTGCAGCGGCACCAATTCCACTCGAAGCACCAGTAATCACAATAACTTTATCTTTGATATTTCGCATAAGCAACCATCCTTTTCTTAAGTTATAGTCACTATAACAGTTAAAGCGAACTTCAAGTCAACAGTTAAGTAAAAGTTGTTAAGATTTTTTCTTAAAGTTGACTTTAACTAAAATTTCAAGTACATTAATGCCAATTAAATGACACTTGCGAAAGGATGAGTCATTATGAAAATTTCAGAAGTTGTTGAACAAACCGGTTTAAATGCATCGACTCTTCGTTACTATGAGAAGATTGGATTAATTCCTTCGATTGATCGTGACTATGGTGGTATTAGAGAATATACGCAAGAAGATGTTGAATGGGCAGATTTCATCAAATGTATGCGGAGTGCGGGCTTGTCGATCGATTCGTTAAAAGACTACACAGATATGTATCGTCAGGGAGATAGCACAGTTGAAGAAAGAAAAACCTTGTTGTCAGAAGAAAGACAAAAATTGATTGAAAAACGTCAAGAAATTGATGAAACGATTGAAAGATTAAATGTGAAAATTTCTTTGTATAAATAATTTCTTTAAAAATACCATGAAATATTAAAAATAAATGAAAAAACATTTGACAGATGATTTAAAGAGTGGTAAAGTTTCATGCAAGTTAATATTTCGTCAAAGATTAAGAGAGTAGATAATGAATGTTCTAAGCGAGGTAAGACAGAGTGGAAGCTTACCGTACAGACATTATTGAACCGCACTTATGAGACTGGTTAACGTCAGTAGTTAACCCCGCTATCTAAGCGGTTAAAAAAAGAGTGAATTAAAAATGAACGAGTAGATTAAAACTACGGTGTTACATGGAGATTCATTAGAGTGGTACCGTGGGACAAGTCTCGCCTCTATGCCTTTATGGCTAGTGGCGGGACTTTTTTTATTTATTCGATAAACAATTTAACTGCAAACAAGATCTATACAAAACAGAAAGCAGGAGAAAAATATGACAATACTTAGCTCAATCAATATTGATTTTGGAAAAATTTGGCAATGGATGCCCACATTTTTAGATGGAACAATCGTGACGATTGTTCTCTCATTAACAACGGTCCTACTTGGCTCACTCATTGGACTGTTTGTTGTCCTACTAAAAATGTCAGAGTCAAAATTATTAAATAAATGTGCAAATATCTATACGAATATTATTCGGGGGACACCGATGTTGCTGCAATTATTCCTGTGGCTTTACGGTTTGCCAATGATTGGCATCACATTTTCAGGAATTGATTTCTTAGGAAGCACATATGGCTCAAGAGAATTTATTACTGCAGTCGTAGCTCTGGGGATTAACTCAGGTGCTTATGTCAGTGAAGTTTTACGAGGTGGCTTAGAAGCTGTAAGCAAAGGACAAATCGAAGCGGGACGTGCGTTAGGGTTAAGTAAAAGTGAAACCATGTTTTCAATTGTTATTCCTCAAGCCATTCGTACAGTACTCCCTGGTTTAGGTAATGAATTTGTGACGATGATAAAAGAATCTTCGATTGTTTCAACGGTTGGGGTGTTCGATGTAATGTACACCAGTAATATTGTTAAAGCATCGACCTATTCCATCTTTGAACCATTAATTGTAGTTGGAGTTATTTACTTTATACTGACCTATTCATTGACTTACTTAATGGGTAAACTAGAAAAGAGGTTAAATACGTATGCTTAAAATAAATAATTTACAAAAAAGTTATGGCGAGAACGAAGTGTTAAAAGGTATTTCGACAAATGTAGAAAAAGGAGAAGTTGTTGCAATTATCGGTCCATCTGGATCAGGAAAATCTACACTCTTAAGATGTATGAACTTAATGGAAATTCCTACAGGTGGGGAAGTTTATTTTAAAGACACACAGATTAATGATAAACAGTTAAAAGAAACAGACGTCGATAAATTACGTGAAAATATCGGAATGGTCTTCCAACAATTTAATTTGTTTCCACATTTAACAGTGATCGATAATATTACGCTAGCTCCGGTCAAACGAAATAAAATGACCAAAGAAGAAGCGGTAGCGACAGCAGAAAAATTATTAGAATCCGTTGGCTTAAGTGATAAACGCGATGAATATCCAAATAATCTTTCTGGTGGACAACAACAACGTGTGGCCATTGCTCGTGCCTTAGCCATGGATCCAGAAGTGATGTTGTTCGACGAACCAACTTCAGCTCTCGATCCAGAAATGGTTAAAGAAGTTCTACAAGTTATACAAGGTTTAGCTGAAAGTCAGATGACAATAGTCCTCGTAACTCATGAGATGAATTTTGCTCGAGATGTTGCCACACGCGTCATGTTTATTGACGAAGGTGTTGTAGTAGAAGAAGGAACGCCGGATGAAATCTTTCATCATCCAAAAAATGACAGAACCAAAGTATTTTTAGATAAAATAGATTACTAAAAAAAAGAAACGAGGAAAAGAAAATGAAAAAATTAAACAAGAAATTTTTATTCGGAGTAGTTGCTGTATTTGCTGGATTGGTGCTCGTAGCTTGTGGAGGTTCGGATGATGTTGGATCAGATGATTCAACAGATAAGTTAGAACAAATTAAAGAAGCAGGCGTATTAAATATTGGAACATCTCCAGATTATCCGCCAATGGAATTCTACGTATTAAATGAAGAAGGCGAACGTGAAATTGTTGGTAGTGATATCGAATTAGCAAAAGCCATTGCTGAAGAAATTGGTGTGGAATTAAATATTACTGCAACTGACTTCAACGGAGTCATCGCAAATATTCAAACAGGTTCAGTAGATATGGGAATTTCTGGTTTTACATTTACAGAAACACGTGCAGAAGTCATGCAATTCTCTGATGGGTACTCACAAGAATCTTCATTAGGATACCAAGGAATCTTGATGAATAAAGAAATAGCTGAACAATATAGCTCTTTAGATGAAATAAAAGAAGCGGGCTTAACTTTTGGTGCACAAGGTGGATCGATCCAATTTGAATTAGCTACGAGTTTAACGGATGCATCAAATGTTAAACAATATGGAACATTAGATATTGGGTTCTCTGCATTAAACGAAGGAGATATTGACGCAATGGTCGTCAGCACATCTTCAGCAGAACCAATGTTAACGACATTCCCGAACTTAGTGATTCTACCGCAAGACAACTTTGATTTAGATCCTGAACAAAAATATGCACAAGTTATGATTGGTTTCCCTAATGGCGAAGAGTATGCTTCATTAATCGAAGTATCCAATCAAGTCATCGCAGAAGTAACTGAAAATGGCGACTATGCAAAATGGCAAGATGAAGCAAAAGAATTATCATTAGAAGCTGTAGAATAATCAAAAATACTGAGGATAGAACCTTCGAATGAAAGTGTGAAAAGTATGGATGCAAAACAACAAATAATGGATTCAATTCATGAGAACCTTGATCAATACATGGGTATCGTCCAAGAATTATATGATAACCCTGAAATTGGAAACGAAGAATTTAAATCAATGGCCTTGCTCGTTGAATATTTAGACAAAGCTGGTTTTGAAACGGAAGCAGGATATGTTGTTCCAACAGGTTTTCTAGGTACTTATGATACTGGAAAACCAGGGCCAACCATAGCTTTTATGTGTGAATATGATGCCTTGCCTGGCATTGGGCATGGTTGTGCGCATAATTTAATTGCCGCAATTGGTGTAGCCTCTGGCGAAGCATTGAAGTCTGTCATTGATAATTATGGCGGAAAAGTTTTAGTAGTCGGAACACCAGCAGAAGAAAATTTTGGTGGAAAAGTTTCGATGGCTGAAGCTGGAGTGTTTGATGATGTGGATGTTGCCTTAATGGTTCATCCGGGCAATGAAAATGGAGTAGGCGGATGTTCAAATGCATTGATGCCTTTGAAGTTTGAGTTCTTCGGAAAAACAGCCCATGCTTCTCATCCAGCAGATGGAATCTCTGCTTTGGATGCAGCTGTTATGAGTTTTGTCCAAATGAATTTGTTACGACAGTATGTTGAACCACATACCTACATTCAAGGGATTATTAAAGATGGTGGAGAAGCGGCAAATGTTATTCCGGATTATGCTTCTTTAGAGTATTACTTCAGAGCTCCGACAATGGGATATGCGAAAGAAGTAAGCGAAAAAGCGACAGCTATCGCCGAAGCAATCAGTCAAGCAAATGGCACGACTTTAAAAACGTCGGTGTATGAATGCCCATATGAAGATACGGTCATTAACTATAAGTTGGCCGAATTGTTGACGGAAAAATATACAGAGCTAGGTGTAGAAGATGTTAAGCCAGTGAATGAAGTGGGAGCAGGTTCAACGGATGTTGGAGCCGTTAGTTACAAATGTCCAACGATTCAAGGGAATATTAAAATTGTACCTGAACATGTTGGTGGCCATACGGTTGAGTTACGAGACGCAACCATTTCTGAAGACGGTAAAGATGGATTAGTCCATGCGGCAGCAGGAATTACACTCGTTGCTTTAGAATTATTAGAGCATCCTGAACTTTTAGCCGAAGTGAAAAAAGAACAAGCAGACACTCTTGCAGAGTTAGCAAAATAATTAAAGGGAAAATAGAAGGGTAGCCAGTCGGTTATCCTTTTTCTTTTGGCTGGCCGCAGCTTACAATTTGTATTCGTTTGCTTTCATGCTAAAATGAAGGTGAAAAATACTTTATTAATGGAGGCTGTATATGTATAAATTAATCGCGTGTGATTTAGATGAAACGCTACTCACTTCAACACGAAATGTATCTGAAAAAAATATTGAAGCTATTCAAAAAGCGGATGCCATGGGTGTTAAATTTGTATTAGCAACTGGACGTGGCTTTGCAACTGTACAAGAAACATTAAAAGAAATTGGGCTACATAATTTAGAAAATGAATATGTGATTTCATTTAACGGTGGGGCAGTTACTGAAAATAAAGATAATCGTTTGATGCATATTCAAGGGGTCTCTCATGATTTTGCATCAGAAATTTTCAAGCGTGGAAAAGATTATGATGTGGTCATGCATGTGTATACAAAAGAAGATGTCTACGTTTATAACATGAATGAATCTGAACGGACGCATTTATCAGGCATGATGGATGTGATTAAGTTTACCGATGAAGACTTAGATTTCTTAAAGGATGAACCGATCATTAAAATCCTTTATATGAACGAAGATCGTAACTATTTAACAGAAATTGCGAAAGAATTAGAAGATGTAACGACAGAGGCGGATGTCAGTTATTCAAGTAATCGTTATATCGAATTTAACTTCAAAGGTGTAAATAAAGGCGCCGGTATAACATTCTTAGCGGATCATTTAGGTATTGATATCAGTGAAACGATTGCGATTGGTGATAACTTTAACGATTTGCCAATGTTAGAGACTGCAGGATTGGCTGTAGGTGTTTCGAATATGGTTCCAGAACTGAAAGAAAAAATGGATTATGTAACAGAAGCCAATCATAATGAAGATGCGATTGCAGAAGTCATTGAAAAATTTATTTTAAATCCAGCAAGTGACTAATTTATAAAAAAATAAAACAAGGTGTTAATAGATGTAGTTAAAACATTTATTAACACCTTTTTTAAAGAGGCGTCCACCCCGCTTAACCCATGGTTAAATAAATAGTTTGATATTTCACGTATACTCGTATGTTTCTAAAATGTTATCTGCTATAATTAATGTAAGATAAAAGCGTTTTAATTCAGTATCTACTATATGATAGAAGGAAGGAAATGAAATGGAGAAAAAATTAAACCAGCGTTACACAGTAGCGTCTTTTTCTTATTTTGCAATGTTTGCCTCTATGTTTGCATTTGTTTCGGTGTATTTATTACATAAGGGGTTTGATAACTCAACAATAGGAACCGTTCTTTCAATCACAAGCGTCTCTTCAATTGGAATCCAAACGTTGCTCGCAAACTTTATCGATAAACGTAAAGAAGTCAAAATGCAAGATGTGATATCTGTTGTTGTCGTGACTGTAGTCGTCTCTTCTGCAATTTTATATTTTATGCCGCTAGAAATAGCTATTCTTGGATTAATAATTGTGATTTTTGCTCTTTCTCAATCGATAACAGCTTTACTCAATTCGTTAGCATTCGTGTATGAAAAATATGGGATTCATATCAACTATGGTTTCGCTCGAGGAATGGGATCATTAGCTTATGCAGTGATTACAATGGGACTGGGTTATTTTGTTGAAGCAACGACGCCGGATATTTTGCCATTATTTTATGTCGTATTTGGGCTCCTTTTTGTGGTTTCGATTCGGTCATTCTTCCTCCCAGAAGACCAACAAGTGATTGTTCAAGATGTAGAAGAAGAGAGTTTAGCTGAACAAGCAGCTGTTGAACAAACTTTTACAGAATTTATTGCTAAATATAAGCGCTTATTCATTATGATGGGTGGGATTGTTTTCTTATGGTTCTCTCATACATTAATCAATAACTTTTTCATTCAAATTATTACCCCAATTGGTGGAGATAGTGGATCGATGGGGACGGCGATTTTTATTGCAGCGATGGTTGAATTGCCAGCAATGTTAAATTTTGATCGGATTGCACAACGGTTTTCTGTCAGCAAAATTTTAAAATTTGCCTCGGTTTTTTTCTTAGCGAAACATGCTTTAACATACTTCGCGCCTAATATGTTTGTTATTTATATTGCGCAATTTTTACAATTCGGTGCATTTGCTCTTGCTTATCCTGCATTAGTAGCTTATATTAATTCTGTTGTAGATTTAAAAGATTTAGTCAAAGGACAATCCCTTTTAACAGTTGGGATGGCTTTAAGTAGTGTGTTTGCAAGTTTCTTAGGTGGAAGATTGTTAGATGCGATTGGCGTTTCGAATACTTTGCTTCTTGGAGTAATTACAACAGCTATTGGGTTAGTCGTTGTTTTCTTAGCGGTTGAGGATACCAGTGAAAAACCGATTGAATCTGCAGAGTTACAAGAATAAAAAAGGTTTAAAAATGAATAAATCAATACATTGACTCTTTAAGTTATTATTTTCGATGGTCCTTGTCGGAAATGATGACTTAGAGAGTTTCTTAATGGATAAAAATATATGTAGGACAGTAAACTGTCGGAGAAGGAATAAATATGGAAAAAAGACTCAATTTTAAATATGCAATGAATCAATTCTGGTTTTCAACACTCACAGCTGCTTCGTTAGCCTTCGCTTCGGTCTATCTATTATATAAAGGATTTGACAATTCAACAATCGGTTTTATTTTAGCCACGTGCAGTTTACTTTCGATTGGTCTACAAACGGTTATCGCAAATGTTATCGATACCCACAAACAGGTCAAACTACAAGATGTAATGTCTGTTACTATATTGCTCATTATTGGTGGATCTGTTCTATTGAATTTTGTTTCTAACCCTTTATTCGTGATAGGTCTGATATTACTTATTTTTACGCTCATTTTATCGAATGTCCCACTTGTTAATTCATTAGCATTCATCTATGAAGAGCAAGGTGTTCATATAAAATATGGTGCGGCAAGAGGATTAGGTTCATTAGCTTATGCTGTTACGACAATGATCCTTGGTTTTATAATTGAGCAAACATCACCCAATAGTGTCCCTGCATTTTATGTTTTATTTAGTTTGATTTTCTTAATTGCTGTCCGTGGTTATCATTTACCAAAAGAACAGGATGAAAAAATTGCTAAGTTAGTGACAAACTATGAACCTCAATTTGAAGAGCCAGAACTAGAAAGTAATTTGTCGATGACAGATTTTGTTAGAAAATATAAACGATTAGTTTTACTTGTCTTAGGTGTCGTTCTTTTATTATTCTCCCAAACATTGATTGGTTCATTCTTCATTCAAATTATTACGCCAATCGGTGGTGATAGTGCACAGATGGGAGTCGCCGTTTTTATTGCGGCAGGAATCGAGTTTCCAGTTATGATGCGTTTTGATTGGTTATCTGAAAAGCGTCCCGTTGAATTCTGGCTCAAATTGTCGCTTGGTTTCTTTGTTGCTAAAAATATATTCACGTATTTAGCCACAAGCATGTTCATGATTTATTTCGCACAGTTTCTACAATTTGGTGCATATGCCTTGGCCTATCCAGCATTAGTTAAATATGTGAATTTAATCGTCGAACCAAAAGATTTAGTTAAAGGTCAGACACTACTTACTATTGGCACCACATTAAGCAGTGTTTTTGCTAATTTATTAGGTGGTATTTTAATCGATCAAATTGGAGTTAATACTACTTTACTTATCGGCATTGGTACAACACTTATCGGCGCAGTTATAATCCTAAAATCAGTTGTTCGTACAACGAAAAATGTTCCAACTATCGCTAATATTTAAATGTATTGCCATTCAATCAAACAAAAGCCTTATTCAGAATGTCCAGAAACTGGTCATTCCGGGTAGGGCTTATTTTGTATTCCTTGATAATGGAGTATTCTGCGATAAAATGTTAAAATGAAACTCTAAACAAGGAGATGTCTTATGAAGAATAACGAAACTGTAGAAAATCAAAAAAATAAGAAACGACCTTACTCTTGGAAAGGTTTTGTTGTTTTCTTCATTGCCTTTTTAGTTGTGGTAGGGACACAATATCCGGTGACCTTAGCCCAATCCGAAATTTATCTGGAAATTATGGGTGGTTCAGCTACTTACACCGCAAATGAATTTGCGGCTTTAGCATTAGTACAACCGTTGCTACTAGGAATTATTGCTATTTATGCAGGGCATCGATTCGCGAACCGTGTCAACTTACGTTCCCTCACAAATGAGTGGCTAGGCTATCCAGAAGTATTTCGTCCAAATGAAAGATTATACATTTTAAAAGACAGTGTTCCGTTTGTCGTTATCTTTGCTGTCCTTTTAGGGGTACTGAATTTAGGTTTCGATATTGTATTCCAAAATTGGTTGCCGGAAATTTACCAACCAACTTTTGTTGCTCCAAACATTCAACAAATACTAGCAAATATATTTTACGGAGGCTTCGGGCAAGAAATATTATTGCGTTGGGGTGTGATGACAACTATTATTTATGTATTAAGTTCACAAGGGCGCGAGCTCTCGCAAGTCAATTATACTGTGGGTATCATCTTTACGTCGGTTCTTCTTGCCTTTGCACAGTTTAGTTCGATGACGTCTCTTACGGAGCTGAGTTTTATTCTTATTTTACGTGTACTTTTATTACATGCTTTAGATGGTATTTTATATGGTTGGCTATTTTATAAGTTCCATTTCGAAGCGGCAGTATTGTGTCACATGTTGGTTGCGTTCATCATAGTTGGTGGAAACGGCTTAATCGCAGCCCTTGTGTGAATAGGAAAATAAAAAGAGGAACTACTAAAGAGAGGATTACATATATGAAGAAAATAGTGAAAGTCCTTGTTGGAATCATTTCGCTCATCATCGGAGGTTGGCTAGCGATCTTTTTATTGCCAGTCAAAAAACGACCTAACCGTGCTTATTACCGAAAAGAGGATCCAAAAGTTTTAGCGATTGCACATCGAGGAGGTCGAGGGATTGCTCCAGAAGGGACAATGGCAGCGTTTGATCAGGCTGCTGCTTTGGGCGTAGATATGTTTGAATATGATACACACATTACAAGTGATGGTCATCTGGTTGTTATTCACGATCCCAGTGTGGATAGAACGACAAATGGCACCGGATTGGTTAATGAAATGACGCTTGAAGAAGTGCAAATGCTCGATGCAGGATACCGTTTTGTGGATCAAAATGGCGAACAGCCATTTAAAGATCAGGGTGTTTATATACCAACCGTTGAAGAAGTATTTCAAAAATATCCAACGATACGCCATCTAATTGAACTAAAAGATACGAATGCGCCGGAATTATATGAAGATGTCATCCAAGAATTGTGGCATCTCATCCAGGCTTATAATATGGAAGATAATGTGATGGTAGGAAGCTTTACTCATTCCATTAATGAACGATTTGAAGAAGTCACTTGGGGAGAAATCCCTATAGGTGCTGGTGAAGAAGCTGTCCGTGATTTTGCAACAAAACATGTCGTTTATTTAAATGGTTTAGCAAAATCGAATGTCGATTCCTTACAATTACCGATTGAAAGTGATGGCTTTGATTTAACAACAAAAAACCTTATAAGTAGCGCAAAGAAACGAAATATGTCGGTTTACTATTGGACAATTAATGACCGTGAAACCATGCAGATACTGATTGATAAAAAAGTAGACGGCATTATGTCTGATTATCCTGATTTACTTATTGAAGTACTTGAAGAAAATCATTTAAGATAAGTAGAATATAAATAAAACGAGGTGAGATGATGGCAGATTTTAAATATGAAATTATGGAAGAAATAGCTGTGTTATCAACGAATCAAAATGGATGGACGAAAGAATTGAATCTAATCAGCTGGAATGATCGTCCTGCTAAGTTTGATATACGCGACTGGAGTCCTGATCACGAAAAAATGGGTAAAGGGATGACATTTTCTAACGAAGAAATTAAAGCATTAAAAGAAATTCTTGAAGAGATGGATCTTTAAAATAAATCCCCTGTTTGGAAGACTCATCTTCCAAACAGGGGAATTTTGCTTTGATTAATAAAAAGTCAATTGTTTTAAGATGCCGAATGAAAAGCATCTTTAGCAAGTTGGTCTGCCATTTCGTTAAATTCAACACCAGAATGCGCCTTAACTTTAACGAATTCGATGTCGATTTTTGGAGCCAGCTTTTGAAAAGTTTCGACGTAATCTTGGGATACCGGTTTATTTGTGCGCCATTCTCCGAGAGCCCATTTTTCAATGCCGAGATAATCGTAGTATACAATGATTTTTTTGTAGCCATTTTTTATGGCCCAATGAATCGCATGCAGGGCACCAAAAACTTCACCAGCAATCTGCCAACTTCCTTGGTATCTAGGGTTGTCACCGACGCGTTGGAGGGTAGTGATGATTTCCTCATTTTTTAATAGGACCGCACCAAAACTGTACCGATTTGTCGCTTTATGGTATGAGCCATCGATATAGGCTTCAATTGTCTCTGGACTTGTTTGTTTGGTCATGTGGTTTTTGGTCAGATGACTTCCGAGATAATTTTCGGCTTCTTCTCGTGTTTTAAAAGACTGATACTCCGAATTAGGAAACCCGTGTACTTGATTTTTTGCCTCATCCCAGGTGTTATAAATTCCAGGTTGACGCCCTTTTTTGACTGCGTAATACTTTTTACTCATACGAACCTCCTATTTGTAATACAATTATACCACAGAGGTGTCGAGCGTTTCTTAAAAATGAGGCCTCAATTTAATTAAAAGAAAATGGAAATACATAAGTAAATCTTGAAAGGAAGAGAATATGTTATTAGAATTTTGTGCAGAAAATTTTACTAAAGTTCCAGAAGCCATTCGATTAGGTGCTACTCGAATTGAGTTATGTGATAATTTGGCAGAAGGTGGAACTACCCCATCATATGCTGTAATCGAACAAACGGTAAAATATGTAAATAATCATCAAGCAAAAGTGGTGACGATGGTTCGTCCTCGAGGTGGTGACTTTATCTATTCGGATATCGAGTTTGAAATGATGAAAAAAGATTTAGCCATTATTAAAGAACTGGGTTCCCATGGTGTGGTCTTTGGAGTCCTGACAAAAGAAAATCGTATTGACCGTGAGCGAACAAAAGAATTAATTGATTTAAGCGGTGAGTTGGAAACGACATTTCACATGGCTTTTGATGCAATTCCGAAAGAACACCAAAAAGAAGATTTGACTTGGTTAATCGAGCAGGGTGTCACAAGAATTTTAACGCATGGCGGATTGGGAGGCTCAGTTTATGATCATCTCGAATGGCTAGAAGAACTTATTCAATTTGCAGATAAGCGTATTGAAGTTTTAGTGGGTGGTGGCGTGACACATGAAAACTGGCAGGATCTGAATGAGCGAATTTCTACGAATCAGTTTCACGGGACAAAAATTGTAGCGTTTGAAGATTAATCGAACCCTTACAAAATGAAAAGAAAAAATGTGTTAAAATAAAAATGGACTAAAATCGAGAACCAAGCGGAGGACATTCAATGCCAAATGAGAAAATTTATATTTATCATACAAATGATCTCCATTCCGATTTAACTTATTGGCCACGGATTGCACAAGAGCTCCGTGAGAAAAGAATGATTCGAGAAGAGCATGGAGATATCGTTCTGGCTTTTGATATTGGCGACGCTTCGGATCGAGTGCATCCTTTAACAGAAGCGACAAATGGCCAAGCGATCACGGAATTATTAAATGAAGGGAATTTTGATTCGGTAACGATTGGGAATAATGAAGGAATAACGAATTCGAAAGAGGAATTAAACCAATTATATGATAACGCCAATTTCCAAGTGGTTGTAACGAACTTATTTGATACAGAAACTGGGCAGGTGCCAAAATGGTTAGCACCTTATAAAATTATTGAAACACCTGCAGGAAAGAGAATTGGGGTATTCGGTTTAACTGCACCACTTACAGAAACGTATAAACAATTGGGGTGGGAAGTGACGAATCCCATTCAACAAACGCAACAATTCTTTAAAGCCCATCAAGAGGAAGCTGATTTTTGGATTTTACTTAGTCATTTAGGATTACATGAAGATCGTTTATTGTCGAAATTATTTCCAATCCCACTCATTTTAGGGGCACATAGTCACCATGTCTTATTAAATGGTGAAAAATCTGGCGCTTCCACTCTGGCAGGTGCTGGGCAATTTGGGCATTGGCTAGGTGAAATTGTCATAAGTGCTGGTCATGGAGGATTAGGCATAGAAAATGTTCGTCTCATCAATACCGAGAAGGACATTCAATCGGTTAATGATGAGGTAGCCATGGTGAAAGAATATCAGCAGCATGGCCACCGTTTACTTCGCCAAAAGAAGATTGCCCATCTTTCGCAAGATTATCCAGCAGATTGGCTGCAACATACTTCTTTAATTGAACTAGTATTAGATGCGGTCGCAGATTTCGTAGGTACCGATGCCGCTATCTTAAATGCGGGGCTATTAATGGGGGATTTGAAGAAAGGTTTAGTGACGGCGGACGATTTACATCGAATTTTACCTCACCCAATCCGTTTGATGCGGTGCGAGATTCAAGGGAAATATTTACAAAAATTAGTTGAAGAAATAGAAAATATTGATGTGAAAATGATCAATCGACCGGTGAAAGGTTTTGGCTTTCGTGGAAAAGTGTTTGGGAAACTGTGCTTAAAGGGCATGAGCATTGTAAGAGGACAGCTTCTTTGGAATAACCAAGCTATTGATTCGGAGAAAATTTATACAATTGCGACAATTGACTACTTCTCTTTTCTGCCATTTTTTGATATTCTAAATACTTACAGCACTCAAGAAACATTGTTTCCAGATTTTTTACGCATAGTCGTTGGGAACTATCTTGAAAAGAAATTTCCTGTAAAAATTTAAAGTGTACGGGAAATTCGTTAAATAATTAGATTAAAGTACACAATTGATAATAGTAGAAAGGAGTGAGCTTATGGCTGATACACTAGAAAAAGTAACAGGCGATCAAATTGATAAGGCATTAAATGATATGGACGTACTGCCAAGCGAAAACCAAGAAGTGGTCCGCATAGACTCTGAACGTTTTGCTTTTACGAAGGTCGAATATAAATTGATTGAAAATCATAAAGATGCTTTTGACTTAGAGATGATGGAAAATCGCTACACGGATTATCTATTAAAATATGATTATATCGTGGGCGATATTTCTTATGAGAAACTTCGTTTACGTGGTTTTTACGATGATCATAGACGCGGTGTTCCAATTGATATGAAAATTTCGAATTTGGAAGATTACTTAGTAGAGTATTGTAGTTTTGGCTGTCAATATTTTGTCTTTGAGCGTTTAGAGAAGGATGAGAATGATCCGAAATCTTACTTTAAGAAAAAATCGAACACTCGAAATGAACGCGGAAATCGTTCAAATCAAAAACAATCGAATCGTCAAAATAAACAAAGAAGAAATAATAAGCAAAATAAAAATGAACAACAATCACGTAATCAAAATAAGAAAATGAATCAACAGAGTAATACACAAAAGGATGCTCAAAGCTTTCAAGTGAAGAAAAAAAATTCTAAAATGCAACAGCAGGTAGATGGGAATCAGCAAACCCGTCAAAATAGCCAAACGAATAAAAATCAACAAACAAAAAATAAAGGTAAAGAAAAAGTATCTTTTAAAATTCGAAAGAAAACAGATTAGGTGGTATTACACATGCAAAAAAAGTATGCGGGCTATTTAATTGATCTTGACGGAACGATGTACAATGGTAATGAAAAGATTGAGGAAGCAGCGAATTTTATCGAAAGATTAAGAGAGGAAAATAAACCTTTCTTGTTTTTGACGAACAATTCAACCGCAAACCCAACAGATGTTAGCGCAAAATTAAAGCGTGTTTCAAATGTGATTGCTTATCCGGAAGAAGTTTACACCAGTACAAAAGCGACAATAAATTATCTGCATAAAAATGATGCAAAACGTGTCTTTGTTATTGGCGAAGTAGGACTGATTGAAGGGATAAAACAAGCAGGATTTGAATTAGTGGATTCGCAAGCGGATGCCGTCGTAGTTGGTTTGGATACACAGGTTACCTATCAGAAACTTGAGACAGCTACGTTATTGATTCGTGAAGGTGCACAGTTTATTGGAACTAATCCGGATTCTAATATGCCAACAGAAAGAGGACTGGTTCCTGGAAATGGCGCTTTACTTGGCTTTTTGGAAGTATCAACTGGGAAACGACCGACAGTAATTGGGAAGCCAGAGGCGATTATTATGGATGGGGCATTAAAAACTTTAGGTCTCTCCAAAGATGAAGTGCTAATGGTGGGCGATAATTATACCACGGATATTCAGGCAGGAATCCGTAATGAAATTGATACATTGTTGGTTCTAACGGGCTTTACTAAAAAAGAGCATGTCCCAAATTTACCGACCCCAGCGACATATGTGGTGGATACATTAGCTAATTGGAACATTCGATAGGAGAATGGAATGACATATAAATTTCGAGATTTTTTAGGGTTATTAAGTATATTTGTATTCATTATCACTTTGGCAATAACTTTAACGATTTGGGCAGTTCCACTGTTTCAGTTTTCGTTACAGCATTTGGATATTCCACAAAAAGTGGGCATGTCATACGACAAAATCATGGAAAATTATTTTGTGTTACTAGAATATTTACATCTTCCATGGGTAGATATATTAGTAATGCCAGATTTTCCAGTCTCTGCGAGTGGAGCTTTTCATTTTTATGAAGTTAAGCTGTTATTCTATCTGAATTATGGCTTGTTATTTTTGTCAGCTGTGGGCACATTTTTCTATATACGGGCATTGAATCAGGCAAAGGCATATTGGAAACTAGTCCAACCTTTCAAGATTGCGATCTTTGTCCCATTTATTTTGTTATTGATTTTGGCAATGGATTTTGATTGGATGTTCGTCATGTTCCACGAAATTATTTTCAATAACGATGCTTGGATTTTTAATGCAACTACTGATCCAATTATTACGGTCTTACCCCAAGAATTTTTTATGTACTGTTTTATTTTAGCCTTTACGTTAATCGAAGCATCGTTTGTCGGTGGTTACTTTTATTTTAAAAAGAAAGCATATAAATAAAACAATCCCTGAAGTTTCTGTCTGATCATATCAGAGTACAGTCTTCAGGGATTTTTAGTATTCATTTTTTAAGCATTTATTCTACAATGTCATCTGCCTCAGGAACAGCATGGGCAATTCGACTTGCGGCAGCTGCAGCAATCGCGCCAACAATATCATCCAAGAAGGTATTTACTTCATTGTCGCCTTTATGTGAATCCAATCGTTCAATTACTTTTGGTTTTAATTTATCTAAATAACCGAAGTTTGTTAATCCAATAGATCCGTACACATTCACAATAGCCAAAGCTAGGACTTCGTCGATGCCAAATAAACCTTCGTCATTTGCGATAATTTCTTGTAATGGACTAGAAATTAATCCTTTTTCAGTCAATTCATCTAACTCGATTCCAGTTAATATTGCATTTTGAATTTCTCTTTTACGTAACACGGCTTTTACATTCTCGATACAATATTCCATCGTGAGGGTATCGTTATAAGGTGTTTGTAAATCATATACCAGTTCCGCGATTTCTT
Source organism: uncultured Carnobacteriaceae bacterium (assembly GCA_964612765.1). Taxonomy (GTDB): domain Bacteria; phylum Bacillota; class Bacilli; order Lactobacillales; family Carnobacteriaceae_A; genus Atopostipes. Next base: position 6,426 of record CAZTEC010000011.1, on the reverse strand, counting down.
CGATGGCCACGCCACGTTCTTTCAATCGAGCTAATGCTGCTTTTTGTAATTTTGAAGTTGGTTCTACCATGTTTATTTTCCTCTCTACATTTATTATCTTTTCTCTTCAGTGCTTACTAAAATAACTAATTCGAATTTTCTTCGAAATGAGACGAAAACTTAACCGCCATATCAGCATCCGCACTTAAAGGCGCCTGAATAAATTTCTCTGGATTAAGATACTGAATAATGCTATTAATCGCAGTAGGTGCTTCGCCAAAACCAGTGGCGATAAGCTTCACTTTACCATCAAAAGTTGTTACATCACCTGCGCCAAATATTCCAGGAATATTTGTTGCCATTTTTTGATTGACTTTTACACTGCTATGTTCCGTATCCAATCCCCATTTCATTAACTGGCGGTTATCGGATACAAAACCAAAACTCACAATAAAATAATCGGCAGCAATTGTTTGTTCCTTATCCCCGCGTGTTTCAATAAATCGCATGTTATGCGCAACGTTATCGTCTCCAATTAATTCTTTTGGGATAAAGGGCGTGACAATTTCAACAGCAGAATTTTTCATTTTAGTTACAGATGCTTCGTGGGCTCTAAATTTATTTCGACGATGAACAATCGTTACTTTTTTTGCAATTGGTTCCAACGTTAAAGCAAGATCCACTGCAGAGTCACCCCCACCACAAATCACAACTTCTTTCCCGCGATAGCTTTCCAATTTTCGTACATAATACTGTAAATTCGTCTCTTCATAGTCTTCATTATACTCAAAAGTTAACTTTCTCGCCTCAAAAGAACCTTGGCCAGTAGTGACAAGAACTGTTTTTGAATAATGCATCCCTTCAGTTGTCTCAATTTTAAAAATACCATCTTTCTTGATGATAGAAAGAACCGTCTCCTCCAGGCAAATGGTAGGATCAAAAGGTTGCATTTGTATTTCAAGCTGATCAATCAAGTCAGTCCCTTTCACGTAAGGAAAAGCACCAATATCAAAAATATTTTTCTCTGGATAAATAATTTCTACCTGACCACCAAGTACAGGCATCGTCTCAATTATTTTAGTTTTTAACTCGCGCATCCCCGCATAAAATGCAGCAAACATTCCAGTGGGTCCGCCTCCAATAATTGTTACATCGAATAAATCAATCGTATGCATTTAAAAAATCCTCCAATAAATTAACGTCCCGCATAGAATATAAAGTAAATAATTGTAGATAAAAAGATGCCATAAAGAATACCAAAAAATACTTCAACCGGTTTGTGACCTAAAAATTCGCTAGAATGCAACCCTTCATTTTCTAAATCTTCTTCAAAATTAGGTGGTAGCTCTTCGTTCTTCGAAGTCAAAAAGGTTGATAGATTTTGTAAATCACGAATCAACTCGTTAATGATGATTCCATGTTCACCGCTCTGTCGACGGACACCCATCGAATCAAACATCACCAAAATCCCAAAGGTCATTGAAATGGCGGTTAAGGGTGAATTCATCCCATGTTCGATAATGATTGCAGTAATCAATGCGGTTACACCAGCTGAATGTGAGCTAGGCATCCCGCCAGTCGAAAACATTAAATTAATTGTCACTGGACGATTTAAAAAATATGCCACGGGTATTTTTGTTACTTGAGAAATGAAGATAGAAGCCATAGCTGCAACTAAGGGATAATTATTCAAACCAAACATGTAAGCATCTCTTTTCTAATAAAGTTGATACAATCTTAACATTTAAAACAGTGACTTGTCATTTAAAAGCGAATCGGAATAAAAAAATCAAGAATTTCTAAAATTAAAGCTGTTTCCGTAATTTGATTTTGAAAGAGCTTTAAAATCATGTAGAATAAGTAAATAAAAGATATTTAATGGAGGAAATTATAAATGAGTACATTCCCGCAAATCGAAAATAATGGAACAGAAGTCGTAGAAGTTACGATGCACACAAATAAAGGTGATGTTAAAATTGCGCTTTATCCAGAATTAGCACCTAAAACAGTAGAAAACTTCCTAGGATTAGCAAAAGAAGACTACTATAATGGGATTATTTTTCACCGAGTCATTTCGGATTTTATGATCCAAGGTGGAGATCCAACTGGTACAGGGATGGGTGGACAAAGTATTTTTGGAGAACAATTTGAAGATGAGTTTACCCCTTACTTATTTAATTTAAGAGGTGCGTTATCTATGGCAAACTCTGGACCAAATACAAACGGAAGTCAGTTCTTTATTGTGACAGCAAGACAAGTACCTGCTCAAATGTTAGGACAAATGGAAGGTGCGGGTTATCCAGAAGAAGTCATCGCAGCTTACACTGAAAATGGTGGTACACCGTGGTTAGACCAACGTCATACTGTATTTGGCCATGTGGTCGGAGGGATGGATATTGTCGATGCCATTGAAAAGTCAGAAACAAATCCAGCTGACCGTCCGTTAGAAGATGTTGTTATCGAGTCAATTGAGATCTCAGAATAAAATGTTAAAAGGAAATAGAAGGGTGGTTCAATTGAATGATTGGTGCAATTGAAGCAGGTGGAACAAAATTTGTTTGTGCGGTAAGTGATGATGATTTAAATATTATTGAAAAGGTAACAATCCCAACGACTTCACCTAAAGAGACCTTCGAACAAGTTTTTGAATTTTTCGATCGTTTTGAATTAGAATCTTTAGGCATCGGTTCATTTGGTCCGATTGATACCAATCCACAATCAAAAACTTATGGCTATATTACGTCAACACCTAAATTACTTTGGCAAGACACTGATTTTTTAGGTGTATTTAAAGAACGCTATCAAATTCCAGTAGGTTGGAATACGGATGTTAACGCTGCTGCTTTAGGTGAAGTAACTTTAGGCGCTGCAAAGGAGAGAGAGTCTTGTGTATATATCACCGTAGGAACAGGAATTGGTGGAGGCGCTTTTGTAAATGGTGAACCTTTATTAGGAATTGGACATCCAGAGATGGGACATTTCCATCTAAAACGCCATGAGCAAGATATTTTTGAAGGATTTTGTGATTTCCATGGCGATTGTTTAGAAGGATTGGCAGCAGGTCCAGCGATTGAAGGACGATTTGGCATAAAAGCGGAAGAATTACCAAGTGATCATCTCGCATGGGAAATCGAAGCTTATTATTTAGCACAAGCAGCTATGACTTACACAACAATTTTAAGTCCATCTTGTATTATATTTGGTGGAGGGGTAATGAATCAACCACACCTCATTGGGAAAGTACGAGAAGAATTTGAACAACTGTTGAATAACTACCTACAAGTTCCAGTATTAGATGAATATATCATCACGCCTGGTTTAGGTACAGAAAGTGGAATTAAAGGAAGTTTACTACTGGCAAAGCGAGCACTCTCAGCTATATAGTCCGTAAAAGAGATATCCTGAAATAGTATTTTGGGGTATCTATTTTTTCAATAAATTGAGAGAATAATCAGGATATAAAAGCGAGCTAAGAATACTGTAGAAATATTTCTTTTCACGGAAAAGTCTCTCGAAAACGTAATCATTGATTAAAAGCTTTTAAAGAAGAATGATAAAGTGTTACAATGGTATAGACGTTTACTTTCTTGAATTTAGCGAAGAATGTTCGCTACGCAAAGAGGTGAAAGAATGGGCTATAAAGATTATAAAATTGGTGACATTGTAGAAGTGACAGTTACAGGAATTCAACCCTACGGTGTATTTGCTACATTAGATGAAGAAACTCAAGGACTCATTCATATTTCAGAAGTAAAGCATGGATACGTTGAAAAGTTAAAAGATTTATTTGAATTAGGCGAAGAACTAGAAGCGAAGGTTTTAGATATCGATGAATTTGATGGGCGAGTGAGCTTATCACTACGCGCATTACAGAAAACCAAATTTCATCCTTTTTCAAATCGGTACAAAGTTCCTAGATATGGGAAACAAATCGGACTAAATTTTGAAACATTAGAAAAAAAGTTGCCGATATGGATGAATATAGCTCTAGACCGTATTCAAAATAAACAAGATGAATAACACTTCATTTGCAACACGTGGAGAGACGAATAAAGGGAGATAAAGATTATGGGGACAGATCAACCAGTAATTGCATATACGATAATTACAAAACGTACAGATGGAAAGTTAATGTTCTTAGTGGATGAGATGAATAAAGAGTATACTTTTCCAAGTGCAAACTATGAAGAATCATGTACAGCTTTAGCTTCAGTAATCAATAAAATAAAGAAAAAATTAGTTATTGAGATCAAACAGTTAGAGTTATCAGAACTTATTAATACAGTTATTGATAACAAAAGAATCCCACTGTTTGTATTTAGTTACGATAATTTAGAAGTAGCGTTAGAAGAGATTATTACAGACGAATCTTCATTAAGTTGGCAAGTATCTGACAACTTTACCGAAACGTTAAAGAAATATGAAATTTCGGGCGTACCTTATTTTGATTAAGACGTTTAATATTTACTATTGACACTTTTAAACTTTATTAATAAAGTATAGAAGGTAACTTTTATGGCTTTTAACAGCAGTTTTTATAACACTTGAATTTATAAGCCAATATATTTTAGACTATTCAGATAATTTTGGAGGAATGAAAGATGACACATTTATCATTTGATTATTCAAATGTTGTGGGGAAATATGTCAGCAACGAAGAGCTTGACAATATTCAATCACAAGTAACATTAGCAGATAAAGATCTACGTGAAGGTACTGGACCTGGGAACGACTTTTTAGGTTGGATCGACTTACCAGAAAACTATGACAAAGATGAATATAATCGAATTAAAGAAACGGCGAAAAAAATCCAAACAAACTCAGAAATATTAATCGTTATTGGAATCGGTGGTTCTTATTTAGGTGCCCGTGCAGCAATTGATTTTTTATCTCACTCTTTTGTAGATCAGTTAGATAACGAAACACGTAAAGCACCAAAAATATATTATGCTGGAAATAATATCAGTTCTACATATTTAGCGGACTTAATGGATATTGTAAAAGATAAAGACTTTTCAATTAATGTCATTTCTAAATCAGGTACTACAACAGAACCAGCAATTGCTTTCCGCCTATTTAAAGAATTGTTAACTGAAAAATATGGTGAAGATCAACTAAAAGATCGTATCTACATCACTACAGATTCAGAAAAAGGCGCATTAAAATCTTTGGCAGATACAGAAGATTACGAGACATTTGTAATTCCAGATGATATTGGTGGTCGTTTTACTGTTCTAACTGCCGTAGGTTTATTACCAATCGCAGTAGCAGGTGGAGATATCGATGAATTAATGCGAGGAGCTCAAGATGCTCGTAAAGCATACTCAAATTCAGACTTAAAAGACAACGAAGCTTATCAATACGCTGCTTTACGAAATGTTTTATATCGTAAAGGAAAAACAATTGAGATGTTAGTAAACTATGAACCACGTTTACGTTTCTTTAATGAATGGTGGCGTCAATTGTATGGAGAGTCTGAAGGAAAAGATTTCCGTGGAATTTACCCAACAAGTGGTAATTTCTCAACAGACTTACACTCTGTAGGTCAATATGTTCAAGATGGGCGTCGTGATTTATTAGAAACTGTAGTTAATATTCAAACACCAGCTCGTTCAATTAATATTCCATCTGAAGATGAAGACTTAGATGGGTTAGGTTATTTAGAAGGTAAAGACGTTGACTTTGTTAATGACAAAGCTTTCCAAGGAACGTTACTTGCTCACGTTGATGGTGGAGTACCTACATTTGTTTTAAATGCACCAGATACTTCAGCATATACATTAGGACATTTATTCTATTTCTTTGAAATTGCCGTTGGTATTTCGGGCTATTTAAACGCAGTTAACCCATTTGATCAACCTGGAGTAGAAGCATACAAAGAAAATATGTTTGCATTATTAGGTAAACCAGGTTTCGAAGAACTTTCAAAAGAGTTGCAAGCTCGTTTAGATAAATAATTTTTATATTACTATAGTAGAAATAAAAAGGACGTTGGTGTGTAAATTTCACAGACGTTCTTTTTTTATAGTATTTTGATTGTTTGGTAGAATTATTTTATATATTCTTTATGCAATATAGAGCAAGTAAAGAAATGAAAATTAAATTAACAGGTGCTAAATATATAGATGTTATTAATCGACAGAAGATTGTTGTTAAAGGATTTGAATGTTTTTTTATTATAAATCTTTTCTTTTTTTCGAAAATCTGTTGACATATTTTTACATAGATGATATTATATTCTTCGTTGCTTGTTTATGACAAGCGCGAAAAATAACTTTCTAAATTGTAAATTTTTTGTTGACAAAACGAAAAGTTAAAAGTATAATATGTAAGCTGACTAAAAAGCTTATAAGCGCTTACGCTATATATTTTTATTGTGTTTTTGTACAAGTAATTTAGTTAGTTAATGAATTTATAGATCTTTGAAAACTGAACAAAGTAATACAA
>CAZTEC010000010.1:26291-38716 GCA_964612765.1 uncultured Carnobacteriaceae bacterium | reverse complement strand
GAAGATATGGATGCAGACTTCTCCATCGAAAATATTAGTAAATTAACGCGCGCAGAAAAACGTGAATTAATTGAAACGCTCGAGTTAGAGATGCGCCATGCGGCTAAAGATCTCGAGTTTGAAAAAGCAGCACAAATTCGCGATGCTATGTTAGAACTGCAAGGGAATATGTAGAGAAAATTTTAGAAGTGATTTTCTTTAATTCATCTGAAATACTTGATTATTTGAAGGAAATCTTGTATATTAACTAAGGTGTTTGAAAGAACACTAAGACCATTACTTGGATATTGATTCACCAACGATATCTCGGTAATTGGATTCAACAAATAAGAGAGGTGAAAAACATGACTTTATCAAATGAAGAAAAAACACAAATCATTAATGAATATGCACGTCATGAAGGAGATACAGGTTCTCCTGAAGTACAAATTGCTTTGTTAACAAACGAAATTAACAATTTGAACGACCACATGCATACACACCGTGGAGATTTCCATTCACAACGTGGTTTAATGAAAAAAATCGGTCACCGTCGTAATTTACTTGCTTACTTACGTAAAAAAGACATTACACGTTACCGTGATTTAATTCAAAAATTAGGCTTACGTCGTTAATCGACTTAAGTATTCGAATGAAATGCGGGATTCTCTTGAATCTCGCTTTCTTTTTAGAGAAAATAAAAGGTAAATAAGCATTAGATTCAGGAAAAATACGACTACTATTCAAATGTGAGACTTCAATCCTTTTGAAATTTGACATTTGTTTAGTAGTAGATTTCCTGTTTCTTTTAAAAGGAGAAAATATATGTCTGAGAAAAAAGTGTATACGACGCAATTTGCAGGACGAGAATTAACGGTTGAGATTGGGGAAGTAGCCAAACAAGCTTCAGCTGCGGCATTAGTAAGATATGGTGAGACGGTTGTTTTATCTACTGTTGTGGGTAGCGAAAAACCATCTACTTTACCATTCTTCCCATTGACAGTGAACTACGAGGAAAAAATGTATGCAGTAGGTAAAATTCCTGGAGGATTTATTAAACGTGAAGGCCGACCATCAGAGCATGCGACGTTAACTTCTCGATTGATTGACCGTCCAATTCGACCAATGTTCCCAGAAGGATACCGTAATGAAGTTCAAATTATTAATACGGTTTTATCTGTTGATCCAGATAATACACCAGAAATGGCCGCAATGTTTGGTTCGAGTTTAGTATTAGGCATCTCAAAAATTCCTTTCAATGGTCCAATTGCTGGAATTAATGTGGGACGTGTGGATGGCGAATACGTATTAAACCCAACGGTCGAGCAAACAGAAAATTCTGATTTGTTTGTCACAGTTGCCGGCACGAAGAAAGCCATTAACATGGTTGAAAGTAGTGCAGAGCAACTTTCTGAAGAAGAATTATTAGAAGCTTTATTATTAGGACATGAAGCAGTAAAAGAATTAAATGCATTCCAAGACTCAATCATTGCTGAAATTGGTGAAGAAAAAATGGAAGTGGAATTATTACTTCCTCCAAAAGAATTAGAAGAAGAAATTTCGGCTGTGTACAATGACCGCATGAAACAAGCCATTCAAATTTTTGATAAACAAGAACGTGCGGAGGCAACGGAAGCGTTAAAAGAAGAAGTTGTCGATACGTATGAAATTCGCTATAAAGATGAAGACATCACAGAAGACGATCTGAAATTATTATTAGCGGATGTAAAAGAAGTGATGAATAATCTTGAAAAAGATGAAGTACGTCGCTTGATTACACAGGAAAAAGTTCGCCCAGATGGTCGTGGAACGGAAGAAATTCGTCCATTGGAATCAGTCGCTGGACTTTTACCTCGAACACACGGTTCTGGATTATTTACTCGTGGACAAACGCAAGCATTATCTGTGGCTACTTTAGCTCCGCTTAGTGAGTATCAAGTGATTGATGGCTTAGGTAGTGAAGAAAAAAGGCATTTCATTCACCACTATAATTTCCCTAACTTCTCTGTTGGTGAAGCAGGAAGAATTGGTGCACCAGGTCGTCGTGAAATTGGACACGGAGCTTTAGGTGAAAAAGCTTTAGTGCCAGTTATTCCAAATGAAGAAGAATTCCCATATATGATTCGTGTCGTTTCTGAAGTATTGGAATCAAACGGTTCATCCTCACAAGCAAGTATTTGTGGAGCAACTCTTGCACTTATGGATGCTGGAGTACCAATTAAAGCACCAGTTGCCGGGATTGCTATGGGGTTAGTGATGGATGATGAGGAAGCTTATACGATCTTGACAGATATTCAAGGTTTAGAAGATCACTTGGGTGACATGGACTTTAAAGTGGCTGGAACTCGTGAGGGGATTACTGCCTTACAAATGGATATTAAGATTGAAGGAATTACAACAGATATTTTAGTAGAAGCGTTAGCTTCTGCAAAAAAAGCACGTATGGTGATCTTAGATAATATTCAAGCTGAATTAGCTGAACCACGCGAAGAAATGAGCCCATATGCGCCAAAAATTGATTCATTCTTTATTAAACCAGATCAAATTAAAGTGGTTATTGGTAAAGGTGGCGAAACGATTAATGCGATTATCGATGAGACAGATGTTAAAATCGATATCAACGATGAAGGATTTGTTTCCATCTATGGTCAAGATGCTAAGATGCTAGCTCGTGCACGTGAAATTATTGAAGAGTTAACAGAAGAACCAGAAGTTGGTAAAACGTACAATGGTTTAGTCAAACGTGTGGAATCTTACGGAGCCTTTGTGGAAATTTTCAAAGGAACAGAAGGACTTTGCCACGTTTCTGAAATTTCAGATAAATTTGTTAAAGATACGTCATCAATTGTTTCGGTTGGTGACAGATTAGAAGTTAAATTATTAGGTATTGACGATCGCGGTCGTTTAAACTTGTCACACAAAGCTGTTTTGCAAGATAAAGAGGCTTAATCATTCACTTGTAATGACAAATAAAATAGCAGGTCATTCGAATTCTTTATTGTTTTTGTTAACAAATAGAGGAAGAAGGTCTGCTATTTTTTCTTTGTCAATATGGTTTAAAATAGTGTGAGTACAAAAATATAAAATATTATGCTATACTTGAGACAATATAAAATGAACGTAATATGAAATATAGAAGGTGGTTTTGATTGAGTAACCTAAAAATAATTCCATTAGGTGGAGTCCGAGAAAATGCTCGAAATATGTACGTCGTGGAAGTGGAAGACGCTATATTTATTTTAGATTGTGGGCTAGCTTATCCTGAGAATCAATTATATGGTATAGATGCGGTCATTCCGGATTTTACTTATTTAGAGAAAAACGCAGATAAAATTGCTGGCGTGTTTTTAACACATGGACATGAGGATGCTGTAGGCGCACTTCCTTATTTATTAAATCAATTTGACGTTCCTGTATTTGGTTCAGAACTAACGATTGCTTTAGCCAAATGGTATGTCGATGAATCAGGTTTGGATATTGATTTTGACGAATATCATGTTGTGGATGAAGAAGTAGAAATTGATTTTGATGGGACAGTTGTTCGATTTTTTAGAACAACACACACGATTCCGGATTCAATGGGGATTGCTGTTCGTACCGATGAAGGAAATATTGTCTACACTGGGAACTTTAAGTTTGACCAAACAGCGACGGGTTATTATAAAACGCATTATAACCAAATCAATGAAATTAGTCGTGAAGGTGTTTTAGCTTTATTAAGTGATTCGATGGAAGCTGAAAGTGTTTCTGAGAATGTTCCAGAATCAGATATTCAAGCAGAAGTGCTAAAAACGTTCCAAGAAACAAAAAGTCGAATTATTGTTGTTGCTGTAGCAAGTAACATTTTGCGGATTCAACAAGTATTAAATGCTGCGAGTCGATTTGGTCGCAAAGTATTTATAACAGGTCGTCATGTGGAATCTATTTTGCAGATTGCCATTGATTTAAATAAATTAACCTTGCCAGAACAAGATATTTTTGTCCCTGTAGATAAAATTGATGATTACGAAGATGAAGAAATCATTATTCTTGAAACAGGTGGAGCTGGAGAGCCGATTCGAACATTAGATGAAATGGCTAGAGGTTTGCATAAACAAGTGAATATTAAAAAAGGCGACTTGGTTTATATTGTAACGAGCCCTTCTTCATCAATGGAAGTAACCGTTGCGAAAACAGAAAACCAAGTGTATCGTGCGGGCGGTACGGTGAAGTCTATTTCAGATAATCTGAAAGCTTCCGGTCATGCGACGCCAAATGATCTTCAATTGATGATAAATTTAATGAATCCGACATACTTTATTCCAATTCAAGGGGAATATCGAATGTTAGCTGCTCATGGCGACTTAGCTCATGAGACAGGTATTCCATATCGTAATATTTTTATTGTAAGTAATGGTGATGTGTTAGAGTATTCGGACAAACAATTACGTCAGACGGGTCAAGTCCCAGCAGAAAATACATTGATCGATGGGATTGGTATTGGTGACGTTGGAAATATCGTTCTTCGTGATCGTCGAATTTTAGCGGACGATGGAATATTCGTTTCAGTCTGTACGATTGACCGTAATCAGAAGAAAATTATTTCTGGACCATATACTGTCACACGCGGTTTTGTGTTCGCGAAAGAAAGTCAGGATTTAATTGACGAAGGAAATAAAATCGTTGAAAAAGTAGTGAATGAAACAATTCGAGATAAGTCATTTGCTTGGAATACGTTAAAATCAAATGTACGTGAAGAATTAGGATCCTATCTTTTTAAAGAAACAAAACGTCGTCCAATTATCTTACCTGTCATCATGGAAGTTCGAAATAAAAGAAATTAACAAAGTTTCCCCCTGCTTACAAACACAGAAGAAGGGGGAAACTTTTCTATTATTAAATTGATTTATAAGGAGGTTTTTAGATGGAATATTTCCAACTCTTTTTTGCTATATTTATTTTTATTAATACATTTTTATCCATTTTAACCGTATTTTCTGATCGGAATAGAGATATTTCTGTGATTTGGGCTTGGCTCTTAGTCTTAATTCTTTTCCCCGGCTTTGGATTAATTATTTATTTGTTTTTAGGGAGAAAGATTTCAAAAGAAGATATTTTTAATTTGAGAGAGCAATCAAAAATTGGCTTGCCAGAATATCTAGATATTCAAAATAATATAAAAATCGAACAGTTAGATTATTTAAAGACAAAAGATTTTAAAGATCCTAATAATACTCGTTATGAAATTGCCAAAATGTTTATGCGACTGGATCAGCCACCTGTATCTTTAGATAACTCGGTAGAGTATTTTGTAGACGGTAATGAAAAATTTAATCAGCTGATTGAAGATATAAAAAAAGCGGAACACCATGTACATATTAGTTATTATATTTTTAGAGGCGATAAATTGGGTCAGGCCATCGTTAAAGCGTTAGAAGAAAGAGCGAAAGAAGGCGTGGAGGTCCGTGTGCAATATGATCCAGTTGGTGCCCGAACGCTAAAAAAATCCCTGTTCAAAACGATTGAAGAATACGGTGGAGAAACGGATACGTCTTTTGGTTCGAAATTTCATCTGTTAAATATTCGATTGAATTATCGAAACCATCGAAAAATAGCGGTTATTGATGGGAAGATTGGTTATGTTGGCGGCTTTAATGTTGGGGATGATTATCTTGGTGAGTACGAGCATATGGGGTATTGGCGAGATACACACCTAAGAATTCAAGGGAGTGCCGTTCACCAGTTACAAGAAAGATTTTTCATTGACTGGAACGCCTCGAAAAAATCAGAATCGATTGCTTATGAACCTTATTATTTTCCGATGGTTGAAACTAGTGGAGAAAAAGAAATACAAATTGTTTCAAGTGGACCAGATTCTGAAACCGAGCCGATCAAAAAAGGGTTTATCAAAATGATTAATTTAGCCAAGGATTATATTTACATTCAAACACCGTACTATATTCCTGATGATGCGATGAAAGAGTCAATCGAATTGGCTATTTTATCCGGCGTAAAGGTCCGATTAATGATACCAAATAAACCGGATCATCCATTCATTTACCAGGCTACTTTGAGTTATGCGGAAGAATTAATGAATCTTGGTGGAGAAGTTTATATATATGACAAAGGATTTATGCATGCTAAGACGATTGTGATAGATGATGAGATTACATCAATAGGTACAGCAAATTTTGATATCCGAAGTTTTAAATTAAATTTTGAAGTGAATGCTTTTGTCTATGATGAAGAGACCGCTAAGGAACAAGTGAGATATTATGAAGAAGATATAAAAAATTCCTACCTATTAACACAAAGTATCATTCAGGAATATTCACTCTGGGATCGATTCAAACAACAATTTAGCCGTTTGCTATCACCCATATTATAAAATCAGAAAATCCAAAAGAGCAGCCATCGATTAAGTAGGGGATCGATAGCTGCTCTTTTTGCGCTGTTTGATTAAAGGACACGAATGTGTCGAATATATTTTGGTTGGATTAAGTGAACGGCATTATTCATCGGTTGACTTAATATGACATGACTACTTTTAGGCGATACTTTTAACGTACCAATAACTTCTACGAATTCTTTTTTATATGGCGATTCATTTAACTGAACGGCAACTTGTACTTTAGATTCTGAGGCTTTAGCCACAAAATGTTGAATTTGTTTTCCTGGCATTTGCGGATATACTTTAAATTTTGGACGGTTTCTGACAACTTCTACATTATCTAAAAGATTAACCCATACATTAGTTTTAAATTCTGTTGTTCTTTCCATATTTGAACCCCTCCGAACAAATGTTTGTATAAACATAATACCGAACATATATTCGAATGTCAATAAAAAAACAAAAAATAATAGATGTGAATATCATATGACTAAATGATTTTCTTTTAATGAAGATTGCATAAGTTTGTAATATTTATATGAAGAAAGTTTTTAAACCTAGAAAACAAACCATTTCTATGCTAAGACTATGAAGTAAAATAAATGAGCAATCCATAAAAATGAATACGGTGATAGGACATAGTTTCTAAGCCTTTCCTTTATTTTTAATAAAGGGGACTTATAAATTATGTCTTTTTTTAGAAAGAGGTGAATTTTTTGGCAAATAAAGCGATCGAACACGTCATGGAGACGGAAGAAACTATTGATAAGATTCGGCAAGATGCAGCTGTAGAGATTGAGGAAATACAAAACAAAAAAGAAGAACACATTCGTCAAATAAATAAAACGCTTCAAGAAGACACTCAAGCTTTTAAAAAAGAACAGCGACAACTTTTCGAATCTAAATTAGCAGAAAAAGTTTCTCTTCATCAGCAAGAAGTAAAACAAATAGCTGAGAAATATCAAGAAATTTACAACAATAAAAAAGAAGAATTAGCAATCTACATTGTTAGCGAGGTGTTAAAGCAATATGGCAGTAAGTAAAATGAAAAAAATACCTTATTAGCTGAAAAGAAATATTTGGAAGCTGTAATGTTATCCCTTCAAAGTTACCAAGCGGTTCAAATTATCCCAACAGATACCGCTATTCAAAATAAGTTAATAAGTGAATATTTTGATCAGTCAACCGAAAATGAAGAAAATGAAGAATTATTTCAATTGAAATCTCAAAGAAATCGAATAAATCGGACATCGAGTCAGTTAGATGATGTTACCGATAGTATTGAATTTCTGGAAGATATTTTACCTAAACCTGGATTTTTTGCAAGTCTCAATGCTGAAAAAGAAACGTTTTCTCTAAATGAATTAAATGACTATATTGAAAAGAATAATATTTCTACTTTCGTTAAGCGTGCGCAATTGTTTAGAAAAGAAGTTAATCAGCTAAGAGAAGAAAAAAATTCCCTTGAAAAAGAACTAGACTATTTAAGAAGATGGGCACCACTAGACTTCAACCCAAAAGACCTCAATGCATTTAAAATGACAAAAGCACTTGTCGGTGCTATAGATACCGAATGTTTTGATGAACTCGAAAATAGATTGAGCCATTTTAGTGAAATTTATTTGGAAACACTTCATTATTCAGAAGAAGAAATACTCCTGTTGGTCATTGTTTCAGCAGAAGAAGCACATGATGTGGAACAAACGTTGATCCATCATCGTTTTGAACAAATTAGTTATGAGTATGATCAACTTCCTTCCGAAGAACTTAAACGAATCAAACAACGTGTTGCAACAGTTGAACAGCAAATTGAAGAGTTAAAAGAACATAGGGAAGAACATAATCAATTATTACATGATTTACGTTTAGCTGAAGAGTACATTTATATTTTAAGAGAAAGACAAAAAGCACGAGAAGAAGTTCTTGAATTGGAAGAGGAGCAGAAGTGGATCCTCTTGACCGAGAAAAAGATTGGGCGTTTACTAAAAAAGTAGAAGTTGGAACAGTCGTTTCTGCGGGAGATATTGTGGGCGTTGTCCCAGAAACACCAATAATCGAACATCGAATTATGGTTCCAAATGGCGTTAGCGGTACGATTACAGCTATTGAAGATGGGACTTTTCGTATTGATGAGACGGTTTATGTCATTGAAACAGAAAATGGGGAACAAGAATTTACCCTGATGCAAAAATGGCCAGTCCGTCGTGGTCGTCCTTACTCGAAAAAAATTAATCCAACAGATCCATTAATTACAGGACAGCGAGTCATCGATTCATTATTCCCAGTTGCAAAAGGGGGAACTGCTGCAATACCTGGACCATTTGGAGCAGGTAAAACAGTTGTTCAACAACAAATTGCAAAATGGGCCGACGTAGATATTGTTGTATATATTGGTTGTGGAGAACGAGGGAATGAAATGACTGAAGTTATTAATGAATTTCCAACTTTAGTTGATCCAGAAACGGGTCATTCCATTATGGAACGTAAGATATTAATTGCGAATACATCAAATATGCCAGTTGCTGCTCGTGAAGCTTCTGTTTATACAGGAATTACGATTGCAGAATATTTCCGAGATATGGCTTATTCTGTGGCAGTTATGGCAGACTCAACTTCAAGATGGGCAGAGGCCCTTCGAGAAATTTCGGGACGATTAGAAGAAATGCCAGGGGATGAAGGCTATCCTGCCTATCTAGGAAGTCGTTTGGCTGAATATTATGAACGAGCAGGTCGTGTCATTGCTCTTGGAGATAGTGAGCGAGAAGGAAGTATCACAGCAATCGGTGCTGTTTCGCCTCTTGGAGGGGAAACTTCGGAACCAGTTACTCAAAATACATTACGAGTAGCGAAAGTTTTCTGGGGCTTGGATGCTTCTTTATCCAGAAGAAGACATTTTCCAGCCATTAACTGGTTAGATTCTTACTCTCAATATTCATCGACGATCAATGCAACCATCGGGGAAAAATCAAATGTTGATTGGGATTCATTGATTCATCGTTCGAAAATATTACTGCAAGACGAATCAGAGTTAGAAGAAATTGTCCGTTTAGTTGGAGTGGAATCACTATCGGATACTGACCGCATGAAATTAGTTGTGGCGCGAATGATTCGAATTGATTTCTTACAGCAAAATGCATTTGATGAAGATGATACGTACAGGGATTTCAACGATTGATCATCTGAATACCTTAGTTCGAGGACAAAAGTTACCCGTGTTTTCGGGTTCAGGTCTCCCACATAATGAATTAGCTGTACAAATTGCAAGACAAGCTTCTGTAAAAGATTCGGATGCAGAATTCGCGGTTGTGTTTGCGGCTATCGGAATTACATTTGATGAAGCGGAATTTTTCTTAGATGATTTTAGAAAAACTGGGGCGATTGATCGCTCGGTTGTTTTTATTAATTTAGCGGATGATCCGGCGATTGAACGAATCGCGACCCCTAAGATGGCTCTAACTGCTGCGGAATATTTAGCATTTGAAAAAAATATGCATGTGTTAGTTATCATGACAAATATGACAAACTATGCGAATGCTTTACGAGAAGTTTCTGCTGCTAGGCGAGAAGTTCCAGGACGAGGAGGTTATCCTGGATATTTATATACAGATTTAGCTTCGTTATATGAACGCGCCGGCCGACTAGATGGTGTGGATGGCTCAGTGACACAAATTCCAATGCTCACGATGCCAGAAGATGATATTATGCACCCGATCCCGGATTTAACAGGTTATATTACAGAAGGACAAATCATTTTATCTCGAGAATTAAATGGTCAAGGATTTGAACCACCAATTGATGTATTGCCTTCCTTATCTCGTCTAAAAGATAATGGAATTGGTCCAGATAAAACGCGTGAAGATCATGCGCCAACGATGAACCAAGTTTTTGCGGCTTATGCGGAAGGAAAAGAAACGAAAGAATTATCTGTTGTTTTAGGTGAAGCGGCTTTGACCGATTCAGATAAAAAGTATGTCGAATTTACGAATCGCTTTGAGCAAGAATATGTGGATCAAGGCAACTACACGAATCGTACAATCGAAGAGTCTCTTGATTTTGGTTGGGAATTGTTAGAAATTCTTCCACGAGAAGATCTCACACGTATACGTGATGAAATGCTAGACAAGTATCTACCTAAAGGAGGATGATACCATGGCAAGACTGAATGTGAATCCTACCCGAATGGAATTATCTCGACTAAAAGAACGTCTTTCTCTAGCATCTAGAGGACATAAGCTACTTAAAGATAAACAAGATGAGTTGATGCGTCAGTTTATTTCATTGATTCGAGAGAATAATGAAATTCGAAATGAAGTGGAAGATAAAATTGAAGCCGGCATGCAATCTTATTCGATTGCGAATGCATTATTGCACGATAATTTTATTGGGGAAGTTCTAACAACCCCATCGCAAAGTATCTCACTGAGTATTGACCAAGAAAATATTATGAATATTCGCGTCCCGCAAATGAATTTTAATTACGAAAATACTCCGGACGCAGTGAGTGATATTTACTATGGTTATTTAAATTCAAATAGTGAACTTGATTCTGCGATTGAACAGATATTTGAAGTCATGCCTCGAATGTTAGAGCTGGCAGAAATAGAGAAACGTTGTCAGTTAATGGCAGATGAAATTGAAAAAACTCGTCGTCGAGTAAATGCACTCGAACATATGACGATTCCACAATTAGAAGAAACGATTTATTTTATCGAAATGAAACTAGAAGAAAAAGAGCGTGCCGAAATCACTCGCTTAATAAAAGTGAAAGATATGGGTGATTAAAGCAAAAACAGCAAGTCAGATTATTCTGATCTGCTGTTTTTTTGATGAAAAGTCCTCTTTAAACGTTAATTTAACAGCGTTTGTAGAGGTTTTAGGCGATTTAAGTGGTGCACAGAGCGCTTCGAGAAACATTTTTATGGGGAACCATGCATAGAAAAGTCGCTAAATGCGAATTACAAGACCTCTTTTTAGCGAAAAACACACAGAAATCGCTGAATTCGAGTTAAAAAGATAAAACGTACCGATCGTACGTTCCATAAAACGCATAGGTAAGCCATTCTTTAATAAATGATTTTTTGGTACAAATTAAGCATAAAAGTAGCAGCAAAAAAATGGCATGTCACTTTTCCGCTGCTTTTGTCTACTTTTTTACTCGAAATCAGTTGAGGCACTTATATCTGCCCATGCTTCAACTTCTTTTAATCGTTCATTTAAATTATCTGTTACAACTCTTACCGCATCGCTTCCGATAAGTAATCTAAATGGTGAATCCTCGCGCAATACTGTTTCAACAATGACTTTACCGGCTTTATCTGGATCACCCGGTTGATTTCCAGGATTTGATGCATTTTCAATTCGTCTTGTTCCAGAAGTTTCTGCGTAATCATCGATTTTTATACTCGTTCCTTTGAGTGAATCGTCATAAAATCGAGTTCTAAATGAACCGGGAACAACAATCATGGTCTTGATTCCTAGTGGTCCAACTTCTTGTCTAAGTCCATCACTCATTAATTCAAGGGCTGCTTTTGATGCAGCATAATATCCTGATCCTACAGCGGAACGTGCGGCTGCAATGGAAGAAACATTGACGATTGC
The DNA here is from genome assembly GCA_964612765.1 of uncultured Carnobacteriaceae bacterium. Classification (GTDB taxonomy): domain Bacteria; phylum Bacillota; class Bacilli; order Lactobacillales; family Carnobacteriaceae_A; genus Atopostipes. The sequence goes on along the minus strand of CAZTEC010000010.1, from coordinate 26,769 downwards.
GCCTGATTTTTGTTTACGCATTTGAGGCAGAATTTGTTTGATTAACTCAACAGCACCGAAGAAATTTGTTTTGAATAAACGGTCTACTCCTTCTGGATCTCCTTCTTCCACCCCAGAAAGATACCCATGTCCTGCATTATTTATTAAAACATCCACTGAATCAAATTGTTCAAGTACAGTTTGAACGGCGACGTAAATACTATTTTTATCAGATAATTCTAAAGAAACGGGGAAAAGATTCTTTGGATATTCTTTTTTTAGCTGGTCAAACTTACTAATATTTCTTGCGGTTACGACGGCATTGTCACCACGTTTGAGTACGGCTTTTGCGATTCCTAAACCAATTCCACTCGAAGCACCTGTAATAAACCAAGTTTTCAAAATAATCACCCTTTATCATTTGTTGCAATTATCGTATCAAATGAAAGCCATTCAAACAAATACTTATCTTTTATGGAAGGATGCCTTTAAAGCATAT
>CAZTEC010000010.1:0-26191 GCA_964612765.1 uncultured Carnobacteriaceae bacterium | reverse complement strand
GAAAGCCATTCAAACAAATACTTATCTTTTATGGAAGGATGCCTTTAAAGCATATTATTTGAAGAAATGGATATAGAATAAAAGAATAAGATTTCATAAGAAATTATTTGTTGTGTAAACGTTTTGTTTGAGGCAATAGACTTTGACTTTAAGGAATAACAAGTTAAAATAGTAGTATTGCTATTAATTTTGAACGTCATTCAAAAAAATAGTATTTTAGAAGGATGGTGGTTAGTAATGGGCTTTATCTGGCAATATCTAAAGAAACAACCATGGTATGTATTTATTAGCTTGGTTGGTACCTTTGGTAAAGTCGCTGTCATGACAGGTTTACCTACTTTATTAGGTGTTATGATTGATACAGCGTTAGTTCCAGGAGATTTTGATCATGCGATTACAATAGCATGGTGGATGTTGGGGTTAGCAATTATTGGTTTTATTGGACGAGTAGTTAGTACATATGGAAGTGCTCGCGCAACCTCTTTTATGACAGAAGATATACGAAATGATGTTTACGAACGTATGACTGCATTCAGTCATAAAGAATATAAAACATTTGGCGTTGCTTCTTTAACAACACGTATTTCTACGGATGCTTTTGTTATCATGCAATTTGCAGATTCTATTTTGCGTATGGGGTTAATGGCTCCCTTAATGGTGATATCTAGTGTGGTCCTCATGTTTAGTATTAGTTTTGACTTAGCACTCATTTTAGCACCTGCTTTATTATTATTAATAGCAGTTATTTATTTTTTAGCAAAATTTGTGCGACCAATTTCAGAAAAACAACAAAAAAATCTAGATCGTATCAATGGTATTTTTAGAGAAAACATTAAGGGATCACGTGTTATTCGTTCGTTTACACAAGAAGAGAATCGCTTTAACCGTTTTAAAGAAGTAAACACCTCTTATCGAAAAAATAGTTTAAAACTTTTCCGAACATTAGGGATAACAGATCCAGCGTTTACATTTATTATTATTGCGATGATTATTATTATTGTAATTTTAGGATCACAGCAAATTGAACAAGGTACTATGCAAATTGGTGTGTTAACGGCATTTATTGAATATAGTTTCCATGCCCTGTTTTCGTTATTAATTTTTGCTCAGTTATTTATTATGTACCCACGTGCAGCAGTTAGTGCAAATCGTTTGAAAGAAATTATGGCAGTGAACCCTTCGATTTCAGAAAATAAAGAAGGGATTACACAAACAGAAACACGTGGAGAAGTAGAATTTCAAAATGTATATTTTCAATATCCTGATGCAGATGAACCTGTTTTGAAAAATATTTCGTTCAAAGCGAAAAAAGGAGAAACAGTTGCCTTTATTGGTTCGACAGGTAGTGGGAAATCGACAATTATTCAATTGATTCCACGATTTTATGATGTAACATCAGGGCGTATCTTGGTCGATGGTGTCGATGTTAGAGACTATAATTTAAAAGCGTTAAGAGCAAAGATGGGGTATACGCCACAAAAATCTTTACTTTTTAGCGGAACGATTGCTGATAATTTACGTTTTGGTAAAGAAGAAGCCAATCAATCAGACTTCGATCATGCTTCAACAATCTCGCAAGCCTACGAGTTTATTTATCGACTCGATAATAAATATGGGTCGGATATTGTGGAAGGTGGGTCAAACTTATCTGGTGGACAGCGTCAACGTTTGGCCATCGCTCGTACAATTATTGACCGCCCAGAAATTTATATTTTTGATGATAGTTTCTCTGCATTAGATTTTAAAACAGATGCGAAAGTTCGCGGTTTATTATCGGAAGAAACATCTGAATCATTAACATTTATTGTTGCGCAACGAGTCAGTTCAATTACAAATGCTGACCAAATTATTGTGCTTGATGAGGGTGAGATTATGGGTATCGGAACCCATAAAGAATTATTAGAAACTAACGAAATCTATCAAGAAATTGCTCGTACACAATTAAGTGAGGAGGAATTATACGGATGAAAGATATTATAGAGTTACGTCGTGTATGGAAATATATCCGTGAGTATAAAGGTCAATTCTTTGTTGGAATTTTAATGATTTTTTTAGTGGCAATTACTGCTGCACTAGAACCCTTTGTGCTAGGTTTTGCCATTACTGAAATTGGAAATAATGCGGCAGATATTTTACAAGGTGTACCAGGAGCCTCGATAAATTATCCTTACATTATTCGAGTCATGATTATTTATGGAATACGTGCATTATTAAATATGGTTGGTCGCTATTTTTCAACGTATTTTATTTCAGGCGTTGTCCAAAAATCGATGTTTGAATTGAGAAATGATTTAAGTAATAAAATGAATCGATTACCCGTGTCATATTTTGATACGCATAAATTAGGGGATATTTTAAGTCGTGTGACAAGTGATGTGGAATCCGTATCTAATTTTTTCACACAAACATTCTCAGCTACATTGATTGGTCTGTTACAAATTCTTTTTGCGCTAGTGATGATTACTTATATTCGACCACAGATTTTGATCATTGTTTTAGTGATGATATTCCTACTTCTTGTGTATTCTCGAATCGTCTTGCAATGGGGACAACCTGTATGGAGAGAACAAGCTGCGGCTTTAGGTAGTCTATTTGCATTATCGCAAGAACATTTAAGTGGATTTACAGAATTAAAAGTGTATAACCAAGAAGAAGAATCGATTCAACAATTTAAAGTAAGAAACCATGAACTAGCAGAAGCAAGTGCGAAGGCCAATTTCCGTTCAGGTTTAGTCATGCCAGGAACCCGTTTGATTTCAGATGCAGCTTATATCGGTGTGGCTTTAATTTCAGGTTATCGTGTGCTTCAAGGTGTGGTTACTTTGGGGAATTTACAAGCTTTAACGCAGTACGTCAACCAAATTAACCAATCCATCAGTCAAATTACACAGATGAGTGGCCCGATGCAAAGTGCAGGTGCCGCAAGTGCCCGAGTCTTTAAATTATTAGACGAAACAGAAGAAGATGTTTCAAATGAAACAAAAACTCTTCCAGAAAAAGTCAAAGGCGAAGTTGTTTTTGAGCATGTCAAATTTGGCTATTCAGCAGAAGACATATTAATGGAAGATATTAACTTTAAAGTGAAACCTGGTGAAACAGTTGCGATTGTTGGGCCGACGGGTGCTGGAAAAACGACTTTAACCAACTTATTATTGCGTTATTATGAATTGTTGGGCGGTTCGATTTCAGTTGATGGTATAGACATTTCTAATATTTCTCGTCAAAATCTTCGAGAACATATGGGATTAGTCTTACAAGATACGTGGTTGTTTAAAGATACTATTGCTGAAAATATTCGTTTTGGTGATAAACATGCGACAAAAGAGGAAGTGATCACAGCAGCGAAAATTGCTAACGTTGACCACTTCGTCCGCACATTGCCAGATGGATATAACCAAGTGATTGATCCAGATGGAGACGGCATCTCACAAGGACAAAGACAACTATTAACCATTGCTCGAGCTGTGATTAGTGACCCGGATATCTTAATCTTAGATGAAGCGACAAGTTCCGTGGATACTCGACTGGAACAATTAATTCAAGAAGCAATGGATAAAGTCATGGAAGGGCGTACGAGTTTTGTTATTGCTCACCGCTTGTCTACTATTCGAAATGCAGATTTAATTTTAGTAATGGATCAAGGAACGATTATTGAAACAGGTAACCATGATGAATTAATCGCAAAAGGTGGCTTCTACGCCGATTTATATCAGTCCCAATTTGCAGATTAAGTCAGTGAATAAATGATGTAAGAGGTGGAGACATTACGGTCTTTACCTCTTATTTATATTATGAACCTCTTAGTTTAGAGGGGGATTGTTAAAATACCTTCACAAATGAAGAAAGTATGTTATTATTAACTGAAAGATGCTATAATGAAGGGTATCTGTAGTAGAAGGGAAATGAAAATGGAGGAGCAAGGATTATTAATTGTACTTTCTGGACCGTCTGGAGTTGGAAAAGGAACAGTACGCAAGCATTTATTTGATCATTATAATAATGACTTTGACTTTTCTATTTCAATGACTACACGTACAAAACGTGCAGGAGAAGTAGATGGGGTGGACTATTTCTTTAAAACTAAAGAAGAGTTCGAGCAGTATATTGAAGAGGATAAACTTTTAGAATATGCTAACTATGTAGGGAATTATTATGGGACACCAATTGATTACGTTCGTGAAACACTTAATTCTGGTCGAGACGTATTTTTAGAGATCGAAGTCCAAGGTGCACTAAAAGTTAAAAAACGGATGCCGGAAGGGATTTTTATTTTCTTATCGCCTCCCGATTTAGAGGAGTTAAAATCGAGAATTAAACTTCGTGGGACAGATCTTCCCGAAGTAATTAATCAACGAATGGATAAAGCCGTTGAAGAATTGCAATTAATTAAATATTATGACTATGTTGTGGAGAACGATTCTGTAGACGAAGCGGCAAGGAAAATTCGTAGTATTATTGAAAGTGAACATTTAAAAGTTGAACGAAATATTAAACGTTTTTCAAAAATTATTGAGGAGATGAAATAATGTTAGTTGAACCATCAATCGATAAATTGTTAACGCAAGTAGATTCTAAATATTCATTAGTTATTTTAGCTTCGAAACGTGCACACCAAATTGAAAATGAAGAAGATAAAAATCATAAACCATTATTAGATCATTATCGTTCTATTTCTCTGGTAGGTCAAGCATTAGAAGAAATTGCTTCTGGAGATTTAGTGATTAACCCAGATAGTATTGATCACAACCATTTATAATACAAACAGAAAGTCTTTCTTTGACAATGCATGTCGTTGTTTAAGAGAGGCTTTTTCTTCGTAATATAAGAAAATATAAGTTTGCATCCATTGTCTAGCTTCCATATTATGTTATCCTAGTCATGTTATGAACAATTTCAACAGAAAGAATGATTATAGAACACTCATTCAACATTTCTGATAAAATAGAAGAAATAATACGTGAAGGATTGGTGGAAAATGTTAAAAGATAAAAAAATTGCACTCTATGTTACCGGTGGAATTGCAGTATATAAAGTTGTCGATTTAATGCGTAGTTTTATTAAAGAAGGTGCGATTGTTCGAGTTGCGATGACAGAGTCAGCAACTCAGTTTGTGTCTCCCTTAACCTTTCAAATACTGAGTCGTCATGAGGTGCACATGAATACTTTTCAAGAAAAAGATCCTTCACATGTTGCACATGTTGATTTATCCGACTGGGCAGATATTTCTGTAGTTGCGCCAGCGACAGCAAATACAATCGCAAAAATGGCCGTGGGCTTAGCAGATAATTTTGTAACCTCTGCATTATTAGCTACTGCTTCTCCAATTTTTGTCGTTCCTGCAATGAATACAGATATGTTCGAGAATAAAGCGACACAAAAAAATATTCAAACCCTCATTGATCGAAAAATTTATGTGATGGAACCAGATATTGGTTTCCTAGCAGAAGGGTATGAAGGAAAAGGTCGATATCCAGAAAATATTCGAATTTTAGAAGAATTGGAACATTTTATTTTGCAAGAAACAGATGATCTACCATTAAAAGGTTTAAAAGTAATGGTTAGTGCAGGCGGGACAAAAGAGCGTATTGATCCTGTTCGTTATATTACAAATGATTCTTCAGGAAAAACAGGACACGCAATCGCAAAAGCAGCCTATCAAGCTGGCGCAGATGTGACATTAGTTACGGCAAGTGATTTAACTTCACCCAAAGCAATGAAAACCATCCATGTTTCTTCAGCAGATGAAATGTTTGAAGCTATTAATCAACGATTTGCTGACACAGATATTTTAATTATGTCAGCGGCTGTTTCTGACTATGGAGTAGCTGATGTCGCCACATCTAAAATGAAAAAGACGGATGATTCCGATACGATTACGATTGAGTTAAAAGAAAATCCTGATATTTTAAAAACAATGGGACAAAAGAAAAAGAATCAATTTTTAGTCGGTTTTGCGGCTGAAACGGATCGATTAGAAGAATATGCGGCAACGAAATTAGTGGAGAAAAATCTAGATATGATTGTCGCAAATGATGTGAGCATTGAAGGCACTGGTTTTGATGCAGATGATAATCAAGTTGTCATTCTGACGAACCATGATGAACGAATTGAAATCCCAAAAACATCAAAACGACAGATCGCAAAATTATTAATTGAAAAAATTACTGAGGAATTAGAGAAATAATAATAAGAATGCGGAAGGAAGAAAAACGTGCAAAATATTGCTGAGGTCATTGTGGATGTGCCGGTTCAACAAACCAACATTCCCTATGAATTTAAAATACCAAATAAACTTTTAAACAAGCTAACCATTGGCATGCGCGTCATTGTTCCTTTTGGTCAAGGGGATAGAAGAATCCAAGGCTTCATTACGTCGATTAAAGCTGATCAAAACTTTGAGGGCGAACTAAAAGAAATTATTGACGTCATGGACTTAGAACCGGTCTTGAATCAAGAACTTCTGGATTTAGGGGAGTGGATGGCACAATCGACATACAGTTTTAGAATAAGTTGTTACCAAACGATGTTGCCTGCGGTTTTACGCGCTCGTTATCAAAAAGTGGTTAAAGTGACGGGAGATTTAGCGGATGATGAGTTATATCAAGTGTTTCGAGGGAAAAATTATTTGTCTTGGGACGATGTTGAAGCAAATGATCTATCTAGCTTAATGCTGAAACTTAAAAGTGAAAATAAAGTAGATGTAAATTATCTTGTGAATGATCAAGCGACGAAGAAACTGAAAAAAGTAATTAGAAGAGAGCGAACAGTTGCTGAATTAGAAGAAGTGAAAGCAACGATTAATACGCGAGCATACCGTCAGCGGCAATTCGTTGAGCAGCTGATGGGAATTCCAGATGGCGAAACGATTGATCAAACCTTTTTTACAAAAGAACTAAGAATTTCAACGACAGTCATCAATCACGGTGTCGATGCAGGGTGGTGTACTATTGAAGAGCTCGAAGTTTACAGAGATCCTTATGCCCAAGTAGAGATCAAAGAAACAAAGGCTTTAACCTTGAACAAGGAACAGCAAGCTGCATTTGATCAAATCAATGATTCGATCCAAAATGATTCGCATGATGTATTTTTACTCCAAGGCGTCACTGGGAGTGGAAAAACAGAAATTTATCTGCAAACAATTGCTGAAACACTTAAAAAAGGACAAGGGGCAATTGTCCTCGTTCCAGAAATTGCTTTAACTCCACAAATGGTTCGCCGTTTCAAAGGTCGATTTGGTGACTTAGTTGCCGTTTTACATAGTGGACTTTCGGATGGCGAAAAATATGATGAGTGGCGTAAAATAGAAAAAGGGGAAGCAAAAGTTGTTGTTGGTGCGCGTTCGAGTATATTTGCGCCAATTGAAAACATTGGCATCATTGTCATCGATGAAGAACATGAATCGACGTATAAACAATCGGAATCCCCAAGATATCATGCACGTGATGTGGCTATTTGGCGAGCAAAAAAACATCAATGTCCCGTTATTTTAGGAAGTGCGACACCTTCCTTGGAATCAAGAGCAAGAGCTTCAAAAGATGTCTATCATTTAATTGAGTTAAAAGAACGTGTGAATCAACGACCGTTGCCAAAAGTAAAAGTAGTGGACATGCGTGAAGAGATTAAAATAGGCAATGCGAGTCTATTTTCTACAGATCTCCAAAATGCGTTAAGAGATCGACTAGCGAAAAAAGAACAGTCTGTATTGATGTTAAATCGACGAGGGTATTCTTCCTTTATGATGTGTCGAGATTGTGGCTTCGTATTGAAATGTCCAAACTGTGATATTTCTCAAACGTTACATATGGATACACATTCAATGAAATGCCATTATTGCGGGCATGAAGAAGGCGTGCCTAAAACTTGTCATGCCTGTGGAAGTTCTAAGATTCGTTATTTTGGAACAGGGACTCAAAAAGTGGAAGAAGAATTAAAACAGCTGATGCCTGAAGCGAAAATTATTCGAATGGATGTTGATACGACTCGTCGGAAAGGCGCCCATGAAAAAATATTACAAGCTTTTGAGAACCAGGAAGCGGATATTTTGTTGGGGACACAGATGATTGCGAAAGGTTTGGATTTTCCAAACGTCACCTTTGTTGGCGTGCTTAATGCGGATACGGCATTAGGTTTACCAGATTTTCGTTCAGCAGAGCGAACATTTCAACTTCTTACACAAGTAAGTGGTCGAGCGGGCCGTGGTGAAATTAAAGGCGATGTTGTTATACAAACCTATAATCCCGATCACTATGCTATTCAACTTACCCAGACGCATGATTACGATACGTTCTACCTAAGAGAGATGAAGTATCGTCACTTAAGTGATTATAGTCCATATTATTTTTTAACAAGTGTTCAAGTCAGTCATGAAAATGAAGTGACAGCAGCCAAACGAATTCAGCAGTTAGCGGAATTTATTAAGCCACACTTAAGTGAGCAAGCGATTGTATTAGGGCCAACCCCTAGATTCGTGGCAAGAACGCACAACAAATATCATTTCCAATTGATTATTAAATATAAAAATGAAAAGAAATTAAATGATTGTCTGCACAAATTATTAATGAATACACAAAAAGAACAAGCACAAGGATTGAGTATCCGAATCGATCCACAACCAAATCAATTCTTGTAAATAATCGAACGAAAGGGTTAAAATAATATGCAAAAAATAATCTTTATGGGGACACCTGATTTTTCTGTACCTATATTAGAAGCGCTTATCCAAGATGAGACACTAGATATTGTCGGAGTTGTTACACAACCAGATCGAAAGGTTGGGCGTAAACAAATACTTACACCTCCGCCAGTTAAAAAACTCGCTTTAGAAAATAATTTAAGCGTATTTCAGCCGGAGAAATTATCCGGATCAGCTGAAATGGAAGAGTTATTAAGTTTGAACTCAGATCTTATCATTACTGCCGCCTATGGACAGTATGTCCCTACTAAATTATTAAAAGCCCCGACTTACAAAGCTATTAATGTCCATGCTTCGTTATTACCAAAATACCGGGGAGCAGCACCTATCCATTATTCAGTAATGAATGGAGATGAAGTTACGGGTGTTACAATCATGTATATGGAAAAAGAAATGGATGCAGGAAACATCATCGCACAAAGAGAAATTCCAATTCTCTCAACGGATGATACCGGTAGTTTGTTTGAAAAATTAAGTCTTTTAGGTCGAGACTTATTAATGGATACGTTACCTGCAATTTTTTCAAGTGAAAATGATTCCATCGAACAAGATGAGGCGGAAGTTAGTTTCTCTCCAATGATTTCAAAATCACAAGAGAAAATTGATTGGACGCTTTCAGCCGTCGAAATCTCAAATCTTATTCGAGCTTTGCGTCCAGCTCCTGGAGCTTATACATTATTAAATGGCGACCGTTTTAAAATCTGGCGCTCAACGATTGTAGAACAAACGACTGAAAAACAACCGGGGACCATTCTAAAAATAAATAAAGAAGAATTATTTGTAGCTTGTGGGGATCAAAGTGTGTTGTCACTTACTGAAGTGCAACCCGCAGGTAAAAAGAAAATGGCGATTTCAAATTATCTAGCAGGCACTGAATTAGAAGCAGACGATCGCTTTGGCGAAAGCTGATACTTCGGTTTTAAATTGATTTTATCCACTTAAATCCATATAATGGGTAGAGTATAAGTAAATTTGATGATTAAATAGGAGGAGGTGCTTAGTATGGCAAAGATAAACAAAATAAAAAAGAGTAGCCGTTACTTAGCATTAGACATTTTAGAACAAATTGAACAAGAAGGTGCTTACAGTAATTTGCTCCTCCGTGAAGTAATTAATGAGACAGAAATTTCGAAAGAAGAAAGCAATCTACTGACGGAATTAGTTTATGGCGTATTACAAAACCGCTTGTTGTTGGACTATCAACTGGAACCGTTTATTAAAAAACAGAAGAAAATGGAAAGTTGGGTAAAACAACTATTGCGCTTATCGCTTTATCAAATGACTTTACTTGATCGCATTCCAGACCATGCCATTATTAATGAAGCAGCGAATGTGGCGAAAGTAAAAGGGCACAGAGGTGTCGTTGGTTTAGTCAATGGGGTATTAAGAAATATCCAACGAACAGGCGTAAAAGATCCGACGAAGATAAGACAAACCAATGAGCGTTTGAGTATTCAATATAGTCTCCCATTATGGTTGGTGGACAAATTTATAGAACAACTTGGACCGGAAGAAACCGAGGCTTTAGCTCAAACCTTTTCAAATAAAGCAAAATTAAGTGTACGAGTAAATACGAAAAAAATAGCGAGAACAGATGCCATTAAAGAACTGAAAAAAGAAGGTTTTGATGCGTCGTTAAGCGAAATTTCGCCGTATGGCATTATTATTCATCAAGGAGTTCCCGTTCATTCGCGTTTATTTAAAGAAGGGTATCTTGCTATCCAAGATGAAAGCTCGATGTTGGTAGCGCCAGCGCTAAATGTTGAACCTCATCATCAAGTGTTAGATGCATGTGCCGCACCGGGTGGTAAAACAATGCATATTGCAACGAGTTTCTTAGAGGCTGACAAGCAAGGGAAAGTAACGGCTTTGGATATTCATGAACATAAAATTCAACTCATTCAATCGAATGCCAATCGATTACAAGTTGAAAATGTTGTAGAGGCCAAACAATTAGATGCGAGGGAAGTTGCGAATGTTTTTGGAGTAGAAGTATTTGATCGTATATTAATTGATGCACCCTGTTCAGGTCTAGGTCTAATGAGACGACGCCCTGAAATTCGTTACAACAAATCAAAAGAAGATATTCTCTCATTACAGCAGTTACAGTTAGAAATATTAAATAGTGCTAGCCAATCGTTAAAAGTTGGTGGTGAATTAATTTATTCGACTTGTACCATTACACAGACAGAAAACCAGGACGTTGTAAAACAATTCCTTGAAGAGAATGATTCATTTGAGCAAATTAGAATCGAACAAACAAATGATGTGTTGCAATTAAGTGAAGATGGTTCACTGACTATTTATCCACATCAATACCATACAGATGGTTTTTATATTGCTCGTTTTAAAAAGGAAAAATAAAAATAGAACGATGTTTTAATCAAGATACTTTTTAGTGTCGAAAGAAGAAATTGGGGTGTAAGTATGAGTTATAGCTTTAAAACTCATCAAGGGAAACGAAAAGACAATCAAGACTACGCGGGAATATTTTTCAATCAGGAAAATATAAAGCTTTCAATTTTATGTGATGGCTTAGGTGGCCATCAAGCAGGAGATATCGCAAGTGAAATGGCTGTTTCTCAAATTGGAAATGTTTGGGAAAAAACTCTTTTTACAAAAGATGATATTGACCTCGTTCAAGATTGGTTACTTGAAAAAATTAATCAAGAAAATACCCGGATTTTTGAAGCGGCCAATACGTATTCTGATTTAGAGGGGATGGGAACAACACTAGTTGCAAGTGTTGTTTTTGAACACGATATTTTATTTTCGAATATCGGAGATAGTCGAGCTTATCTTTATTCAGAGGAACAAATCGAATTAGTCACAGAAGATCATTCCTTTGTTTCTGAACTTCAAAGACAGGGAGCTATAACAGATTTGGAGGCTTCCTCCCATTATAATAAAAATGCCTTAACTCGTTCATTGGGAGTAGAAGGCAGAGTAGATGTTGATTTCTTTAAGAGACCGGTAGATTCTGGGGAAATTATTTTGATGAACTCTGATGGAGTTTCCAATGTAGTGAGCGAAGAAGAAATAATAAACATACTGAAAATGAATGGGACGGTTGAAGAAAAAGCGGATGCTTTAATACATAAAGCATTGGAAAACGATGCTTCGGATAATATAACGGTTATTCTAGACCAAGTGCACACGAATACGAAAGAAAAAGTAGGTGAGAGTGAATGAATCAGGGCGAAAGAGTCAATGGTAGATATAAGATTATTAAAAAAGTGGGTTCTGGCGGGATGGCGAATGTCTATCTAGCGGATGACTTAATTTTAGAACGTGAAGTGGCTGTAAAATTATTGTCTTTAGATTTCCAAGAAGACAAAGATAGCTTGAGACGTTTCCAGCGAGAGGCTTTGTCAACAACCGAACTAACGCATCCAAATATCGTAAATATATATGATGTTGGAGAAGGTGATGAACCATATATCGTTATGGAATATGTGGACGGAATGGATTTAAAACAATATATTCGACAAAATCACCCAATTCCTTATCAAAAAGCAATAGACATTATGGATCAAATACTAAGTGGAATTGCGTATGCACACGAAAATGATGTCATTCATCGAGATATCAAACCACATAATATACTAATTGATAAAGAAGGCAAGGTTAAGATTACAGATTTTGGAATTGCGGTTGCCCTTTCTCAAAATTCAATCACGCAAACGAATTCGTTACTCGGTTCTGTACAATATATTTCACCTGAGCAAGCTCGAGGAAATGTCGTAACGAAACAATCTGACATTTATTCTTTAGGGATTGTTTTATATGAATTATTGACTGGAAGTGTGCCGTTTGAAGGCGAATCGGCAGTTTCTATCGCGTTAAAACATTTCCAAACGCCGATTCCTTCGATAAAAGAAAGTGATTCTCGCATCTCGCAAGCTTTAGAAAATGTGGTGTTGAAGGCGACAGCTAAGGAACCAAAGCAACGTTATGCGTCTGTTGAAGAAATGAAAACAGATTTACAGACGACACTATCTCCTTCAAGAAGAAGTGAACCTGTATTTATTCCACTTGATATTGCGGAAGAAGATACATTAGTTTTAGATGCGAACCAAATAAGAGAAGAAGCAGCGATTGCAGATATTCCAGCTGATGAAAAAACAGTAGCTGTACCGTTAGAACCTACACCAAAAGAAGAACCGAAGAAAAAGAGAAAATGGTGGTTACTACTTATACCACTCATTTTAGTGGTGGCTTTTGTCGCCTTTTTACTCTCACGGCCACAGCAAATTGTTATTCCTGAAGACTTAATCGGCTTGACTGAAGAAGAAGCAATTGAAGAATTGGAAGGGATCGGTCTGATTGTTGGAGATATCAACTTACAAAACAATGAGGAAGTTGAAGAAGGAATTGTATTCCGAGTGAATCCAAATCATGGTTCTACAGTCTTAGAAGGTTCAGAAGTTGATTTATATGTCAGTTTAGGCGAAGCGCCATATGAGGTTGAGGATTATGTGGGTGAAAACTTCGATGAAATCAGGGCACTGTTAGATGAAGCTGGCTTTACAGTGGAACAAACAGAACCGGAATCACACGAAACCATTGAGGCTGGGCGCATTATTGCACAAGATATCGAACCAGGAGAAAGTGTTGTAAGCAGTGATACAACAATTACTTTTACAGTAAGTAGTGGCCGGCCATATACGAATTTAACTGACTTAACTCGTTATTCTAGACGAAGTGTCGAGGATTATGCAACTAGAAATGAATTAAACTTAACAATTGAAGAAGAAGCATCAGAAGAGATGCCATTGGATTTAGTGATCCGACAATCTCCTGAACCAAACACACAAATGTATGCGGGAGATTCGTTAACGGTTGTCATTTCTACAGGACCTGAAGAAGTTGTCGAAATTCCATTTTCAAGAGAAATTACGATCCCTTATGAAGCAGTAAGAGAAGACCCAGAAGATGAAACATCTCAATTATTACCTAATAACATCGAGATATTTATAGAAGATTTAGAAAATACCTATGACGAACCAAAGCATTATTTAACGATTATTACAGATACGAACTACGTTTTAAATTTTATAGTTCGTGAAGGAGAAAGTGCACGATACAAAATAGTTCGCGATGGAGAAACGGTCATAGAAGAGGTTGTACAACCAGGTGCTTAATTGATTCAAAGAAATGGGGGGATATTTTGCAAGAAGGACAAATTACAAAAGCTTTAAGTGGATTTTATTATATTACAAATGAAAAAGGCGAAACGTATCAAACAAGAGCCAGAGGTGTGTTTCGAAATGAAGGAATTACCCCACTGGTAGGAGATTACGTTAAGTTTGAAAGTGATAATCTAAAAGAAGGTACACTCATTGAAATTAAACCTAGAAAAAATGTCCTTGAACGACCTCCCATTGCAAATGTCGATGTAGGTGTCATCATTTCTTCGTTAATCGGTCCTCAGTTTTCAGCCCAACTATTGGATCGTTTTTTGGTCATGCTGGAGTATAAACAGATTGATCCGATTATTTATATTTCAAAACTCGATTTAGTCGATGCAGATGTAAAGGCTGAAATCGAAGAGGTTAAATCTATTTATGAAAAAATTGGGTACCCGTTTATTTTATTAAACGTGGATGAAATAGAAAATCTTAAGGTAGAAATACAACAAACATTCCACGATTATTTTGAAGACAAGGTCGTTGTTTTTATCGGTCAATCCGGTGCAGGGAAATCGACCCTGTTGAATTATTTGAATCCAACATTTGATTTGAAAACAGGAGAGACATCTAAATCACTTGGCAGAGGACGTCATACCACTCGACATGTAGAACTATTACCTTTATTAGATGGACTGTTTGCGGATACTCCAGGTTTTAGTGCGCTTTTATTTTCTGAGATTGAAGCAGTGGAATTATCGAGTTGCTTCCCGGAAATGGCTGCACGAAGCGCAGATTGTAAATTTAGAGGGTGTCTTCACCAGAATGAACCAAAATGTGCCGTGAAAGAAGCAGTTCAAACGGGTGAAATTGCTGAAAGTCGTTATACAAATTATCTACAAATACTGACTGAAATTCAAAACAGAAAACCAAAATATTAAGAATTTAGAAGAAAGAGTTGGAAAAGAATGGGGAAAATTGCACCTTCAATTTTAAGCGCAGATATTTCAAAATTAGGTGAAGATCTAAAAATGCTCGATCAAGGTGGAGCAGACTGGATACACATTGATGTGATGGATGGACATTTTGTTCCTAATTTGACTTTTGGTCCAAATGTCGTCGCTGCGGCGAAAGCAAATACAGATTTACCATTAGATGTACATTTAATGGTAGAAGAACCGGAAAAAATGATTCCAAGTTTTATTGATGCGGGAGCAACAGGGATTTCTATCCATGCCGAAGCAACAAAAAATATACATCGCTTATTACAAGAAATAAAAGCTCAAAATGTGTATGCGGGAGTAGTGATTAATCCGGGAACACCTGTATCCTATATTGAATCCGTCTTACCAATGGTTGACCTGGTTTTAGTAATGACGGTAAATCCTGGAGCAGGCGGCCAACAATTTATTACAGGTATGGTTGCTAAAATTGAACAATTAGCAGAGCTACGTTCAAAAAATGGCTACGACTATTTGATTCAAGTGGATGGCGGTATAAATAATGAAACGATAGAAGTTGCGCATAAAGCTGGAGCAGATGTTTTTGTTGCGGGATCGAATGTATTTGGCGCACCATCACCAGAAGAACAAATCCAAACATTAAAAAGTTTGGTGAATTAAATGACGAACGTGCATATCATTTTAGGCGCTCCAAAAAGAGAAGCCATCAAGCCGCTCATGCAAAAAGAAGGTTTTATAATTGGTGTAGATCGAGGGGCAATTTTTGCTCTCGAAGAAAATATTCACGTTGATTTAGCTTTAGGTGATTTTGATTCGATTTCCGAAGAAGAAAAAGAACAGATGAGACAAAAAGTAGCTAGCATTAAAAATTATTCTTCAGAGAAAAATGAAACAGATGCTGAAATTGCGTTTGAATATGTACTTGATCATTTGGATGTAGAGAATATTTTTGTCTATAATTGGTATGGTGGAAGAATTGATCATTTGCACAGCTTATTTATGATCGTCTTCCATCCGCGATTTGAAAAAATCGTGTCTAAAATAAAATATATTGCTAAAGATAATTTGATTGAATACTTTTTGCCAGGAGAACATGTGGTACGACAAGCTGCTGGTATGGATTACCTATCGTATGTTCTTTTAACCGTGGTTAAAGGGCTGACTTTAAGAGAAGTGAAATATGAAGTTGAGCAACAAGATTACGATTATCCTTTAGCTTTAATCAGTAATCAATTTATTAGTGACAAAGCAATAGTATCTTTTGAAGAAGGAATCATTGCTGCGATTCAAAGTCGAGATAGTAAAGAATAGAAGAGTAAGGAAAGTAGCCATCATTTGATAGCTACTTTTTCTTTATATACATACAAAAATGCTGCATTTACTTATTCAGTAAACACAGCGCTATGATATGATCTGGTTATAGATTATACTCGTTGAACTTTTCCAGATTTAAGTGCTCTAGTAGACACCCAAACACGTTTAGGTTTTCCATCAACTAGCACACGAACTTTTTGTAAGTTTGGTTTAAAAGTACGTTTTGAAGAGTTCAATGCGAATGAACGATTGTTACCACTTTTAGCAGTACGTCCAGTGAAATAGCATTCTTTTGCCATGATAATTCCTCCTTTGCAAATAGCGATTAAACTATTTTCATACTTGAATAGAATACCATATTCAAAATTTAAAAACAAGAAATACTTTTGTAGAAAAAAATAAAATGCGCCTAAAATTCTATAATGTTATTAAATATTAAGCGAAAAATTATTTATAGAAAGGAGAGAGTAAACGATGAAACGGGGAGATTTTTATATAGGCATCTGTTCAATCATTATTAGTTTATTATGGATATTTGAAATTGGTTATACTGAACCAAGATACTTTTTCCAAAGCTCAATGAGTATTTTGTTCATGATCGCTTTTGTTGGTTTATGTTTTGGTATTTATACAAATATAAAAGACAAACCGAATACATAATATACATTCATCTCAATTTACTTATCTACTATCAATAAGTAAATTGGGATTTTTTTATTCTATATTGTAATTATATGAGATAATCCTATTAGAATAGAGATCAATATCAATTCCTGTTGATAAATTTTGTGTTTTTGGTTAATATTGTTAGAGTATGAAATGCTGTAAATTTTATATACTTAATCAAAAAAGAAATAACGGAGAGGAGAATACAAATGTCCGTTACTGTAAATAATGAATATGGATCTATCGAGATTTCTAATGAAGTCATTGCGACAGTCGTTGGAGGTGCAGCTACAGAAATTCCTGGAGTAGTCGGAATGGCAAGTAGACACCAAGTAAGAGATGGATTAAATGAAATTCTTAAACGTGAAAATTATGCAAAAGGTATTGTAGTTAGTCAAGAAGAAGGTGTAGTCGTTGATGTCTACATTATTGTAAGCTATGGTACAAAAATTTCAGAAGTATCAAAAAATGTACAAGAGCGAGTTAGCTATCAGCTAGAGGCTAGTCTAGGCGTCAAAGCAGACGAAGTAAATATTTTTGTACATGGTGTACGTGTACAAAGCGATGATTAGTCGAGTCACTAGAAACTAGTGACATAGGGAGGAAAGACAATGGAATTATTGAAATTAACAGGTACTGATTTTAAGAACATGATAGCTGCTGGTCAAGTACACTTAGCAAATAATGCAGAATATGTAAATACATTAAACGTATTTCCCGTTCCAGATGGAGACACGGGTACGAACATGAATTTAACATTTTCAAGTGGTGCACAAGCCGTAAAAGACAACCCGAATACAAGTATCGGGAAAATTGGTCAAAGCCTTTCTAAAGGACTTTTAATGGGAGCTCGAGGAAACTCGGGTGTTATTTTGTCTCAATTGTTTCGTGGGTTCAGCAAATCTATTGAAGCAAAAGATGAAATTAATGCTTCTGAATTTGCACAAGCTTTTCAAGCGGGAGTTGATTCTGCGTATAAAGCAATCATGAAACCTGTTGAGGGAACAATTTTAACGGTAGCTCGTGAATCAGCAGAAGCGGGCAAAATAAAAGCAAAAGAAACAGACAATATTATTGAAGTAATGGAAGAAATTTTGTCCGCTTCAAAAATTTCTTTAGATAACACACCAGAATTATTAGCCGTACTTAAAGAAGTCGGCGTAGTAGATAGTGGCGGTCAAGGATTAGTATATGTATATGAAGGGTTCTTATCTTCATTAACAGGTGAAGAAATTCCTGAATCAACAACAATTGAACTTGAAGAATTAGTTAATGCAGAACATCATCGTTCGGATGTTCATGAAGTCATTAATACCGAAGACATTGAATTTGGATTCTGTACAGAAATCATGGTTCGATTAGGTGAAGGTCAAACATACGAAGAAGAGTTTGACTATGATGAGTTCCGTAATTATCTAAGTGAATTAGGCGATTCTTTATTAGTAATTGCTGACGAAGAAATTGTTAAAGTTCATGTCCATACAGAACGTCCGGGTGAAGTGATGAATTACGGTCAAAAATTCGGGACACTGATTAAAATTAAAGTAGATAACATGCGGGAACAACATGCTGCTTTAGATCATTCACATGATGCGGCTCCAAAAGCACCTGTTCAAAAGGAAGAAAAGCAAGTCGGGGTCATTTCAGTTGCTGCGGGTAAAGGAATTAAAGAATTGTATGAAAGCCTTGGCGTAGATTACGTCATCGAAGGCGGACAAACGATGAACCCTAGTACGCAAGACTTTTTAGATGCGATGGCTGAAGTTCCAGCCAAAAGCTATATCTTATTACCAAATAACAGCAATATATTCATGGCTGCAAAACAAGCTACTGAAGTTTCGGATGCAGAGGCAGTTGTTGTTGAAACACGAACTGTCCAACAAGGAATGAATGCAATGTTAGCCTTTACTCCGGAATTACCGATTAATGAGCTAGCTGAATTGATGCTTGAAGAAGTCCAATATGTAACTTCTGGACAAATCACATTTGCTGTCCGCGATACAGAAATTAATGGACTAGCCATTAAAAAAGATGACTTTATGGGATTAATTGATGGAGATATCAAAGTAACGGATCCTGATTTAGAAAATGCTTCGTTAAATACAATTAAAGAAATGATTACTGAAGATAGTGAAATTGTCACTTTATTATATGGAGAAAATTGTTCAATGGATTTAGTTGATGCATTAGTGGATCAACTAGAAGAATTGTATCCAGATATTGAAGTTGAAACATATGATGGTGGACAACCTGTTTATCCACTTTTAATTTCAGTAGAATAATTAGACAATTGCGAACTAGGAAGTATTCTAAAGGATATTTCCAGTTCGTTTTTCTTTTAGTTAGATGTCATATTGACATTGACGTGTAAACTCGCTTACCAATGAGTTTTCTTTTTATAATAGGATAATGGAGAGGGGGGAAGATCAATACGTGGAAAAATTATTTAACGAAACAG
Source organism: uncultured Carnobacteriaceae bacterium (assembly GCA_964612765.1). Classification (GTDB taxonomy): domain Bacteria; phylum Bacillota; class Bacilli; order Lactobacillales; family Carnobacteriaceae_A; genus Atopostipes. The sequence continues at coordinate 6,970 of CAZTEC010000010.1, read as the reverse complement.
TCAATCAAATAAAAGGCGTGGGCCCTAAGCGAGCAGATAGTTTGAATAAGCTAGGAATCCAAACCATCTGGGATTTACTTACATACTTTCCATTTAGATACGAAGATTTAACCGTTCAAGAAATTGAACTAATCGAAGATCGACAAAAAGTGGTATTAGAAGGTGCGGCTATTTCTGATGCGCATGTTCAATATTATGGGTATAAAAAAAGTCGACTATCTTTTCGAATCAATGTAGACCATGTCTTAGTACCCGTTACATTTTTTAACCAACCTTATTTGGCGAAGCAAGTCGTAGCTGGTGAAAAGATAAAAGTTTTTGGAACTTGGGATGCTACGAAGATGCAGCTTGCGGGGATTAAGATTATTGGTGGCCAATCTACAAACGCAAATGAAAATTTTGAACCTATATATCATTCAAGCAAAGAAATTTCACACGCAACGATTAAAAAAATCGTACAACAAGCTTGGGATGACTATCATCAAGATGTTAAAGAAATATTACCTGAGCAGTTAATAGAAAAATATCGACTGTTACCATTAAAAGAAGCCATTTATGCAATGCATTTTCCAAAAAGTCCTGAAATGATGAACGCCGCCAGAAATACGGTTGTGTTTTTTGAATTTTTAATTTTTCAACTGAAAATCCAGTATCGAAGAAAAAGATATAAAAATATTGGTGCAGGTGAAGCGATTCATTATAATTTAGAGATGATCAAGGATTTTTTTGCTCAACTGCCTTTCGAGTTGACGAATGCTCAAAAGAAAGCAGTTAATGCTATTTCTGCAGATATGAAGCGTCCGATTCAAATGTATCGACTGGTTCAAGGAGATGTAGGTAGCGGGAAAACGATTGTTGCCGCGGGTGCAATCGTTGCAGCGCAGTCAGCAAATTTTCAATCGGCGTTTATGGCTCCAACAGAAATCTTAGCAGAACAACATTTCAACAGTCTTCAGTCTGCGTATGCAAATTTTGAGATCGATATTGCATTACTAACAAGTTCTACTACTGCAAAAGATCGAAGAGAATTATTAGCAAGATTAGTTCGAGGTGAAATCGATTGTTTAGTTGGTACGCACGCCTTAATTTCTGAGGATGTCGAATTTTTACAGCTAGGTTTGGTTATCATTGACGAGCAACATCGTTTTGGAGTAAACCAAAGAAGAGCTTTACGAGAAAAAGGAAAACACCCGGATGTTTTGTTTATGACCGCGACACCTATTCCAAGAACATTATCTATGACGGCATTTGGCGAGATGGATATTACGACTATCGATGAGTTACCACCAGGAAGACAACCGATTCAAACGCATTGGATTCGTAAAAAACAATTGGATCATTTAATGGGAACTATAGAAAAGGAACTGCAGAAAAAATCACAGGTTTACGTGATTGGTCCTTTAATAGAAGAATCAGAACTAATGGATTTAGAAAACGCGACCCGATTAGCTGAAATGTACACTTTACAATTTGCACCAGAATACCGAGTGGAACTTTTACATGGACGTATGACTGCAATAGAAAAAGAAGAAACAATGGCGCGTTTTAAAAATCATCAAACGGATATTCTCGTATCAACTACGGTAATCGAAGTGGGTGTAGATGTTCCAAATGCAACCATGATGATTATTCACGATGCAGACCGTTTTGGATTGGCACAACTGCACCAGTTGAGAGGTCGAGTTGGACGTGGAACAAAACAATCCTATTGTATTTTAGTTGCGGATCCAAAAGGGGAAAACGGCGTGAAGCGGATGAAAATTATGGCAGAAACGAATGATGGTTTTGTTATCAGTCAAAAAGATTTAGAAATGCGAGGCCCTGGAGAATACTTTGGACGCAAACAATCAGGACTACCTGAATTTAAGGTAGGGGATATTGTAGAAGATGAGATGGTCCTTGAAGCAGCGAGAGTAGAAGCAATCGAGTTAATCGTGAAGACTAATTTTGATGATGCATCGCAATATAAAATCCTTCGAACGATAGTTGGGATTGAAGATGGTCAAATTCATGATATACTTGATTAGTTCAGAATGAGAACAATATTTAATATCTTTAACAGATATACTTATAAGGAGTGAAAAGATGAGAATTGCAATTGACGCAATGGGTGGAGATGATGCACCTAAAGTTATTGTTGAAGGTGTAATGCGTGCGGCAGAAACATTTCCAGATACGACCATGGTTATGTATGGAGACGAACAACAAATAAATAAAGTGTTAACAAAAACATTCCAAAATATTGAAATTATTCATACGGATGAAAAGATTGAAGGAGAAGATGACCCAGTTCGATCCATTCGTCGAAAAAAGAATGCTTCAATGGTTCTAGCAGCAAATTCAGTGAAATCAGGAGAAAATGATGCTTTATTCTCAGCAGGGAACACGGGAGCATTATTAGCGGCAGGTACATTACTTGTGGGTCGAATTAAGGGAGTAGACCGTCCAGCACTAATGGCTACTATTCAAACGCAAAATCCAGAAAGAAATCGGATGGTCGTCTTGGATCTTGGAGCTAATGCGGATGCTAAACCGGAAAACATTGATCAATTTGCAACAATTGGTTCCTTTTACGCAAAGAATGTCAATAAAATCGAGAAACCAACAGTTGCTTTACTAAATAATGGAACCGAAGATAATAAAGGAAATCAATTATCTAAGGCGGCATTTGATTTATTAAAGAATAACGACAAGATTGATTTCATCGGAAATACGGAAGCTCGCGAAATTTTTAATGGCGTAGCAGATGTTTTGGTGATGGATGGTTTTACAGGGAATGCGGTATTGAAATCAATGGAAGGTACTGCCTTAACCATTATGAAAATTTTAGGTCGTTCGATTAAAGAAGGAAGTATAAAAAATAAACTAGGTGGCTTATTACTTAAAGATAGTTTAATCGAAGTAAAAGATGCCTTAGATTATTCAAAAATGGGCGGAGCGATTCTTTTTGGTGTAAAAGTACCTGTAATGAAAACACATGGTTCAACAGATGCAGAGGCTGTGTTCCAAACAATTCGTCAAACAAGAGAAATATTACAGTCAAATGTCATCGATGATATTGTACAAGAATTCGAATCTGTTCAATAATAAATAGAATATGAGAAAATATTGAGTAAAATGAGAAACAATTGATTAAAATGCACGAAAAGTATGGAATTTTATTGAATAGTGCGTTAAAATTGTACTTATCAATATTTTTGATGGATTATATTTAATTGTAAAATGTATTAGTTTTATTAAAATATTGCCTAGACAAAAAAGAACGTAGAATTGAGGAGGTGGCTAATATGACTGAAAAAGAAATTTTTGAAAATATAAAAGCCATTATAGTTGATAGACTTGGGGTAGATGAGGAAAAAATTACCTATGAAACAAGTTTTCAAGATGATTTAGGTGCCGATTCATTAGATATTGTAGAATTAGTTATGGAAATGGAAGATGCATTCGACGAGGAAATCTCTGACGAAACAGCAGAACAAATTACGACTGTTCGAAAAGCTGTCGAATACATCAAAACAAAAGTTTAAATAGAATATCAATACTAAAAGAGAAAATAATTAGAGAAAATTAAAGAAAAATGAGAAAATGACTTGATTTTTTAATTTAATACTATATTATTATAGGTAACTTGATTAGTTTATATAATAAAATATAGTGTTGGTTCTAAAGTCTAACTGTTTATAGCATTTGTTAGAAAATTCTAATTTACTCTCTTATAATCACTTGATAGACAAAATGCATAGGAGGTAAAGAAGTGGCGACCAAAGAAACTTTATTAGAAATTAACAATTTAGAAGTTGGTTTTCGATTTGGTGATGTATATCATAACGCAGTGGATGATGTTTCAATCACGTTAAAAGAAAATGAGATTCTTGCAATTGTAGGGGAATCTGGTTCTGGGAAATCAACACTAGCCACAGCTATAATTGGATTACATGATCCAAATAACACACAAATTAAAGGTGAAATCTTATATAAAGGTTTAGACCTTACAAATTTGAATACAAAATTATATAACCGTATTCGAGGAAATGACATTGGTATGATTTTCCAAGATCCATTAGGTTCTTTGAACCCAGTGATGACTGTTGGAAAACAGATTGAAGAATCTCTAATTTATCATACGTCATTAAATGAAAAAGAAAGAGTACAGCGTGTATTAGAATTATTAGAACAAGTAGGTATTCCAAATCCTGCTCGTACAATTAAACAATACCCGCATGAATTATCTGGTGGTATGCGTCAACGTGTTGTTATTGCGATTGCTTTAGCAAACAAACCACCCATTTTAATTGCTGATGAACCAACAACAGCACTAGATGTTACAATTCAAGCTCAAATTCTTGATTTAATGAAAGATATCCAATCAGAAACAAACTCTGGGATCATTTTAATTACTCATGACTTGGGTGTCGTGGCTGAAACTGCTGACCGTGTTGCTGTTATGTATGCGGGACAAATTGTAGAAGAAGCCCCTGTAGAAGTATTATTTACAGATCCAAAACATCCTTATACTCGTTCGTTATTGAACTCAATTCCTCATGAATTGGAAGAAGGCGCGGATGAAGAGTTACACGTTATTCAGGGAACTGTTCCATCACTACAAAATCTTCCTCGTAAAGGGGATCGATTTAAAGCACGTATTCCTTGGATTCCAGAAGAAGCGTTTGATGAAGATCCACAATTAGAAGAAATTGCTCCGAACCATAAAGTTAGAGGAAATAGTTGGAAACATTTCTACTTTGAAGGGGAGGAAAAATAATTATGTCATTTTTAGAATTAAAGGACTTACAAGTTCACTTCCCAATTCGAGGAGGAGTTTTTAACACAATCCAAGACTGGGTTTACGCTGTTGATGGTGTCGACATGACCATCGAAGAGGGTAAAACATATGGACTTGTCGGTGAATCAGGTTCTGGTAAAACAACAATTGGAAAAGCAATGATTGGTCTAGAGGGCGTTACAGGAGGTCAGGTTTTATACGAAGGTGTTAACGTTACGAATAGAGCAAGAAGTCGTAGTGAAAAGTACCGTAACTATAATAAAGACATCCAAATGATTTTCCAAGATTCAACATCATCTTTAAATCCAAAAAAACGAATTAAAGATATTATTGCTGAACCGATGCGTAATTATTTCAATTACACAGACAAAGAAGAGCGCGATGAAGTTATTCGCTTATTAGAAATCGTTGGATTAAACGAAGATGCCATTTATCGTTATCCTCACGAATTCTCGGGTGGACAGCGACAAAGATTAGGAGTTGCTCGTGCGGTTGCAAGTAGTCCGAAATTAATTATTGCGGATGAACCAACGTCTGCTTTAGATTTATCTGTACAAGCACAAGTTTTAAACTTTATGAAATTGATTCAAAAAGAATATGGATTAAGTTATTTATTTATTTCCCACGATTTAAGTGTGGTTAAACATATGGCTGACGATATCGCAATTATGCACCGTGGACGATTCGTTGAACGTGGAGCTAAAGAGAAAATCTTTAACAACCCACAACATATTTATACACGACGCTTACTATCTGCTATTCCTCAAATTGATCCGGTCAACCGTGAACAACATATGGCTGAACGTCGAGCAGTTGAGAGTGAATATCAAGAACAACAGATTCACTATTACGATGAGTCTGGACGTGTCTATGATTTACAAGAATTTGAAGACCAACATTGGGTCGCTTTAAACCCGAATGAAACATCTTCAAAAACACTTGTAACAGAACAGACAGAAGGGGGAAATTAATATGTGGAAAACAGTTGTACGTAGACTTTTAGTCATGATTCCCCAAATCTTCATTTTAAGTATTATCGTATTTACGGTAGCACACTTTATGCCAGGGGATCCCTTTACAGGACAATTGGATCCAAACATTGATCCACAACAATTAGCAGCACTTAGAGAAGCAGCAGGATGGAATGATCCACTGCCAGTTCAATACTTTAGATGGTTAGGGAATGTTTTCCAAGGAGACTTTGGGAGAAGTTATGCTCAACAAGTACCAGTTACAACTTTAATTGGTAGTCGTGCAGCAAACTCCATTCGCTTAGGTCTTGTTTCTACATTCTTTACGTATGTTATTGCATTACCATTTGGTTTAATAGCCGGTCGTTATAACGATAGTTGGTTCGATCGTTTGGTTATGGTTTATAACTATGTAAGTTTCGCAATACCAACATTCGTTTTAGCACTAATCATGGTTTATTTCTTTGGATATAGATTAGGTTGGTTCCCAACTCGTGGAACAGTAAGTGTTTCATTAGAAGCAGGTACCTTTGAATATTATTGGGATATGTTTTATCGATTGATACTCCCTGGATTTACTGGAGGAGTTCTAGGTACGGCTTCAACAACTCAAACTTTACGTAGTGAAGTAATTGATGCAAAAACACAAGATTATGTACGTACTGCAAGATCAAAAGGGGTTCCAGAAGGAAAGATTTATACCAAACACATCTTTAGAAATGCCTTCTTACCTATCGCATCATCTATTGGTTTTATTTTTTCTAGGTTATTAAATGGTTCAGTTTTTATTGAACGAATCTTCGCTTTCAATGGTATGGGTGATTTGTTTATTACTTCCATCACCGGTCGAGATTATTCGGTTGTTATTACTCTAGTTCTATTATATGGAGTAATCGCAATATTCGGTTCACTAGTATCCGATATTGTTTTAAGTATAGCTGACCCTCGTATAAGAATTGATTAATAACGATTAAATAGAAAAGATAAAGGACTGAAAATAGAAATGAAAGAAAAAGAAGAAGTTCAAACAAGAATGGACACGGAAACAGCTAGTTCTCAAGCAGAACAATCAATTCCACCAATGGGATTTAAAGTCATCATCCGTGAATTTAAAAAAGATAAAGTTGCACTCTTTGCTTTTACCGTTTTAATATTATTTTTAGCTATTACAGCAGCTTGGTATATTCGATTGGATTCAGATGCGGTTATGCAGGTT
>CAZTEC010000009.1:0-38829 GCA_964612765.1 uncultured Carnobacteriaceae bacterium | reverse complement strand
TCCGGATTCTGCCTGGGGACAAAGTAACAGTCGAAATGTCACCATATGACTTAACAAAAGGACGTATCACGTATCGATATAAATAATCACTAGAATTCCAGATATTCATGGAGGTTTAAAAAATGAAGGTAAGACCATCAGTTAAAAAAATGTGTGACAAATGTAAAGTTATTCGTCGTAAAGGTCGAGTAATGGTCATTTGTGACAACCCGAAACACAAACAAAGACAAGGCTAATTAAGCAGGAGGTGCAATGAATGGCACGTATAGGCGGAGTAGATATTCCACGCGATAAACATGTCGTTATTTCTTTAACTTATATTTACGGAATCGGTAAAACAACTGCTCAACAAATCTTGGCAGCAGCTGGAGTACCAGAAGATGTACGCGTAAGTGATTTAACAAACGACCAACTAGATGCAATCCGTGCAGAAGTTAACGAAATTAAAATTGAGGGAGACCTACGTAGAGAAGTTTCTCAAAATATTAAACGTTTAATGGAAATTGGTTCATACCGTGGCACACGTCACCGTAGAGGATTACCAGTTCGCGGACAAAACACTAAAAACAATGCTCGAACACGTAAAGGATCTAAATAATTTTCTTAAGTAGATGGGAGGAAAATATTCGATATGGCAAGAACTAAAACTAGACGCCCACGTAGACGTCAAAGAAAAAATATTGAGCATGGAGTTGCTCATATTCGATCAACATTTAACAACACAATTGTTATGATTTCGGATGTACATGGTAATGCAATCTCATGGTCATCAGCAGGTTCTTTAGGCTTTAAAGGATCACGTAAATCAACACCATTTGCTGCACAAATGGCTGCAGAAGTTGCTGCTAAAGGCGCAATTGAAAATGGGATGAAAACAGTTGAAGTATCAGTAAAAGGACCGGGATCAGGTCGTGAGTCAGCAATTCGTTCCTTACAAGCTAACGGATTAGATGTAACTGCAATTCGCGACGTAACACCAATTCCACATAATGGATGCCGTCCTCCAAAACGCCGCCGTGTGTAATAAGGAAGTGCATTTCAATAAATTCACAAACTGTTATAAGCACTGAACGTTTGAAAGGGGTAAGCGGATTTTATGATCGAAATTGAAAAACCAGTTATCGAAACAGTTGAGATCAGCGATGATGAGAAATTCGGTAAGTTTGTTGTTGAACCATTAGAACGTGGTTACGGAACAACCCTAGGAAATTCATTACGCCGTATTTTGCTGTCATCTTTACCAGGTGCAGCGATTACTAATCTACAAATAGATGGTGTATTGCATGAGTTTTCAACTGTTACCGGTGTAGTAGAAGATGTTACTGCTATCGTTCTTAACTTAAAAAAAGTCGCAATGAAAATACATTCAGACGATATTAAAACGATCGAAATTGATGTTGAAGGTCCTGCAGTGATTACAGCTGGAGATCTGATTCATGACAGTGAAATCGAAATTACTAATCCTGATGTATATATATGTACAGTATCTGAAGGTGGCCATTTACACGCTAGAATGAATGCCCAAAGAGGTCGAGGCTATGTGAGTGCGGAAGATAATAAGCACGATGAAATGCCTATTGGAGTTATTCCAATTGATTCAATCTATACCCCAATCACACGAGTAAACTACTTAGTTGAAGATACTCGCGTTGGTAGAAGTGATCAATTTGATAAATTGACGCTTGACGTGTGGACAGACGGCTCAATCTCACCAGAAGATAGTGTGAGTTTAGCGGCGAAAATTTTGACAGAACATTTAAATATCTTTGTTAACTTAACCGAAGAAGCTCGCGAAGCTGAAATCATGGTGGAAAAAGAAGAAACAAAGAAAGAAAAAATGTTAGAAATGACAGTAGAAGAACTCGATTTATCTGTACGTTCTTACAATTGTTTGAAACGAGCAGGAATTAATACTGTTGAAGAGTTAACGAATAAAACAGAATCTGAAATGATGAAAGTACGTAACTTAGGTAAAAAATCATTAACTGAGATTAAAAATAAGTTAGATGATTTAGATTTATCATTAAAAGAAGAAATATAAAAATAAGATAGATTATTGTAGGTAAGGAGGATTCAACTAAATGGCATACCGTAAATTAGGACGCACAAGCTCACAAAGAAAAGCTTTATTACGCGATTTAGTATCAGACTTAATTATTAACGAACGTATCACTACTACAGTTACACGTGCTAAAGAAGTTTCAAAATTAGCAGATAAAATGGTAACTTTAGGTAAAAAAGGTGATCTTCACGCTCGTCGTCAAGCAGCATCTGTACTGCGTAATGAATTAGCAACAGTAGAAGAAACTGAAGACGCAATTATTGTTGAATCAGTTGTTCAAAAATTATTTAACGAAATTGCTCCTCGTTTTGAAACACGTAATGGTGGATACACACGAGTACTAAAAACTGAACCTCGTCGTGGAGACGGAGCACCAATGGCAATTCTAGAATTTGTTGAAGAAGTGAACTTTGACGAATTAGCAACAGAAGAAGAGCCAGAAGAAACAACAGCTGTTGAATCAGAAGAAACGGAAGCTACTGAAGAAGTAGTAGAAGATACAACTGAAGAAACAGAAGAAGTTGAAGCTACTGAAGAAGAGACTGTTGAAGTTGAAGAAGAAGAAGCTTCTGAAGAAGAATAATATGTTCTAACTGAATAAAACAATGACTCACTTTAATGATGTATAGAGAGCGTTATGATGATGGTTTATCCAAGTGTCTAGCTCTAGTTTCTCCTGGGCTAAGTCTCAGGAGAAGCGTTTATATCAAAAAGTGATTTTTTGTTTATACAGGATGGTCAATCTATTTATTAAAAGAAATGTAAAAATCATCACGTACAGGAGAAATTAATATGAGTCTAATATCAATTAAAGATATCAGTTACCAATACAGTTTGAGTGACGACTTTCATGCATTAAATCATGTTTCCTTAGATATCGAAAAGGGTGAATGGATTACATTAATCGGTGCTAATGGATCAGGAAAGTCTACTTTAGTAAAAACGCTCAATGGGTTAAATATGCCTCAAGAAGGAGCTGTAACAATCGATGGATTAGAGCTTAACGAAGAAAATATTTGGACAATTCGTCAAAAAGTAGGAATGGTTTTTCAGAATCCAGATAATCAATTCGTCGGCTCAACAGTTGCAGATGACGTGGCATTTGGATTAGAAAATATTGGCGTTCCTCGTGATGAAATGATCATTCGAATTAATCGAGCATTAGAACAAGTAGGGATGAGTCAATTTAAACAATCTGAACCTTCTCGTTTATCTGGTGGACAAAAACAACGTGTTGCGATTGCTGGGATATTAGCTTTGGAACCAGAGATTATCGTCTTGGATGAGGCTACAAGTATGTTAGATCCAAAAGGTCGCGACGAAGTATTGCAAACAGTGAAGGCAGTTAAAGAAAAAAGTAATTTGACAGTTATTTCAATTACACATGATATAAACGAAGCAGCCGAAGCAGATCGAATTATCGTCTTAGAAAAAGGGCAAATTAAATATGTTGATCGTCCGGAAGAAATATTTAAATTGGGCGATGCTTTAATCAATCTAGGGCTGACTGTTCCTTTTGTTGAGCAGTTAAAAGCAGAATTAATACAAAATGATATTCAAGTTCCAGATGACTTTATGTCTGAAGAAAGGTTGGTTGATTGGTTATGGAAATACGTTTCAAAGATGTAAATTATACGTATCAACCGGGGACACCTTTTGAAAATAAAGTTCTCCATGATATTAATTTTACAATTAAGGATGGAAGTTTTACAGCGATTGTTGGGCATACGGGTAGTGGGAAATCAACTATACTTCAACATCTAAATGCATTAAAAACACCGACTACAGGGAGTATACGATTAGGAGATACGGTCGTTACAAATAAACGCTCGGAAAAATCATTGAAAGATCTTCGAAAAGAAGTGGGGGTTGTGTTCCAGTTCCCAGAGGCCCAATTATTTGAAGAAACCATTGGAAAAGATATTGCGTTTGGTCCGCAAAATTTTGGAGTATCCGAAGAAGAGGCGTTAAAACGTGCGGAAGAAATATTACCAGTGGTTGGTTTAGATGCATCATTTATGGATCGCTCACCTTTCGAATTGTCTGGAGGACAAATGCGTCGTGTGGCTATTGCGGGTGTATTAGTGATGGAGCCAAGTGTTTTAGTTTTAGACGAACCTACAGCCGGCCTAGATCCAAAAGGACAATTAGAGATGATGAGCTTGTTTAAACGATTACATGAAGAACAAGATTTAACAATTGTTCTCGTTACGCACCAAATGGAAGATGTTGCTAATTATTGTGACCATATGATTGTATTAGATGATGGTCGAGTCGTTGGCGATGGTACACCTCAAGAAATTTTTGCAAACAAAGAATGGTTGAAATCGATACAATTAGATGTTCCCCACACAGTCGACTTTGCTTCAAAATTATCTGAAAACCCAATGTTCCATTTTGAAGAGATACCTCTTTCGTTAGAAGACTTAACTCAATTTATTGTTGGTCGAATAAAGGGGTCAACTGATGATGAGCAGGTGAATAAAGATGGATAGATTAATTTTGGGACAATATGTTCCAGGCGATTCATTGATTCATCGACTTGATCCGCGTACAAAATTACTTGCTTCGATGTGGTTTATTGTGTTGATTTTTATGGCCAGCAATTGGTGGACATATGCTCTTTTGATTGCTTTTGTTTTATATGCCGTTTCAATTTCTAAGATTCCGTTTAGTTACTATATAAATGGATTAAAACCACTCACTTTTTTAATCATGATTACGGTCGTTTTTCAATTATTGTTTTCTCAAGGTGATACAATCCTTTTTGAATTTGGATGGATTACGATAACTCAAGAAGCGCTAATCAACGGACTGTTTATTATTATTCGTTTTGTATTAATTGTGACGATGTCAACGATTCTTACATTAACTACTACTCCATTAGAAATTGCAGATGGAATCGAGGCTCTGTTAAAACCGTTCAAACGATTTAACTTACCCGTACAAGAAATTGCATTAATTTTGTCCATTGCTTTACGCTTTGTGCCAACATTAATGCAAGAAACTGAGAAAATTATGAATGCACAAAGAGCTAGAGGAGTATCATTTGATGACGGAAATATATTTGAACGAATGAAGAAAATCGTCCCATTACTTATTCCGTTATTTATTAGTGCCATTGATCGAGCAGACCAATTGGCAGTTGCTATGACTGCACGAGGATATCAAGGTGGAGATAACAGAACGAAACTTAGACAATTGGAATGGAAAAAAATCGATGGGTATACTTTGGGGGCTTTTGTACTTCTTACAATTAGTTTGATGACAGCTCGGTTTATTTAATAGAAAAGGTGTAAAATGAGCGAGGAAAAAATAAATCGTTACAAAGCGACGATCGCTTATGATGGGACGAATTTTTCTGGTTTTCAAGTTCAACCAAATGGACGTACCGTTCAAGGTGAGATTGAAAAAGCCTTAATGCAAATAAATAAAGGAAATTTTATTCGGATACATCCTTCTGGTCGAACAGATGCCGGTGTTCATGCTTCAGGTATGGTTTTTCATTTTGACTATCCAAATACAATTACAGTAGATGGTTTAATGAAGGGGCTAAATGGTTTAACCCCTGAAGATATTTCATTCTACTCGCTGGAAAAAGCTGCTCCTGATTTCCACGCGAGATATCAATCTAGTGGAAAAGTTTATACGTATACGATTGATAATAATAAAATCCCGAACCCATTTCATCGACTGTACACTTACCATCATCCTTATGTGTTGGATAAAAATTGTGTAGAAACTGCACTGAAAGTAATCGAAGGCATGCATGATTTTACGAGTTTTTCTTCGACAAAATCCGACAAAGAAAACAAAGTGCGAACAATAAAACGGGCCACTATAGAGATAGATGAAGAGACAAACATCTGGACCTTTCGTTTTGAAGGAGATGGCTTTTTGTATAATATGATTCGAATACTAGTTGGGACAATATTGGAGATAGCAGATGGTCGTAGAGAAGTAGAAGAAATGCAAATAATCCTTGAAGCAAAAGATCGAAACGCTGCAGGTGCAACGATTGCGTCACATGGACTTTGCTTAAAAGAAGTTCATTACAATGAATAATCATTGAGCAATAAATCTCTCGATAAATTTCAGAAAAATCCTTAGATAACCTTGACTTTATGCATGATTCAAGGTATCATACTGGATGGTATTGTTTTACCACCATGATAAGCCCCGGAAACTTATCTTGAGAGAAAACAGTAAACTTAAAAAATTATAACATTGATATTAAAATTATTTGATCTTAAGGAACGAAGACCAAATAACTAATAATAGAATCTAGATTATTTTGGAGGGAAAACGAGTGCGAACTTATATGGCTAAAGAAGCTGAAATTGATCGCAAATGGTATGTTGTTGACGCAACTGATATTTCTTTAGGTCGTCTATCAACAGTCGTAGCATCAATTTTACGCGGAAAAAACAAACCAACTTACACACCACATGTTGATACTGGTGATTATGTGATTGTTGTTAATGCAGAGAAAATTAAATTAACTGGAAACAAAGCAGCTGACAAATTATATGCACGTCATTCTGGATATCCAGGTGGATTAACTCAAGTTTCTGCTGGAGATATGCGTACAAATAAACCGGAGCGTTTAATTGAAACTTCAATTAAAGGAATGCTTCCTAAGAATTCTCTTGGACGTAAACAAGGGAAAAAATTATTTGTATATGCTGGCCCAGATCATAAACAAGCAGCACAACAACCAGAAACACTTGACATTACAGACTTGATTTAATCTAAGGAGGGAAATCCACATTGGCAAAAGTACAATATTTTGGAACTGGACGTCGTAAACACTCAACAGCACGTGTTATCTTAACTCCAGGTACAGGTAAAATTGAATTAAATGGTAAAGATATCTCAGAATACTTACCATATGACTATTTACACACAATTATCAAACAACCATTAGTTGCTACAAATACTGAAAGCAGCTATGATATTCGTGCGAATATTAACGGTGGAGGATATGCAGGACAAGCTGGTGCAGTTCGTCACGGAATCGCACGTGCTTTATTAACTGTAGATCCAGACTTCCGCGCACCTTTAAAAGCTGAAGGCTACTTAACACGTGACTCAAGAATGAAAGAACGTTACAAACCAGGCCGCAAAAAAGCGCGTAAATCACCACAATTCTCAAAACGTTAATTTTATTTTATATCTTTTACAGAGGACTTCTTTTAAAGGAGTTCTCTTTTTATTTATTTGGTATTTATGGGAAATTTTATGGTACAATTTGTATGCGATTACAAAGTGAAAGGTGAATATTATGTTAAGATTAATTGCTTCATTGGTTGGGATAGTACTCTTTTTGTATGGATTAAAGAATCTATAAAAGTTGATATAGGCCTTGTAAAAATACCAGAATATAATATCATTTTAACATTTAGCCCAGAATATTATACGGACATTAAGTGGTTCGAATCTTTCAGAAACTTTTCCAGATGGGAGAAGGCGGGTGAATATTCATTTAGAGGATATGTTGAAAAAGAAAAAGTCTCTGACTTTAAACGAGTAATCGAAGAGGAATTGGCGATCACTTCAAATGATTATGTGATTGAATTTTATGAAGAAACAAAAATTAAAGCAAATTACGTTCTCAATTTCAAGAATATCGCCAGACCAAATCTGGAACATTATCCGAAGTTAGAAGTATTAGGAACTTGGACTGAGAATGGAAAGACTGGTTATCGATTGTCTACAAGTCAACCTGAAGAAAAAGTAATAGAGGTCATCAAAAGAGAGTTAGAATTAGAGGATACAGATTTCACCTTATTTAATACGTCAAGTTTTGCGTGGACAAGATTTTTATAAATGTAACATATAATAGAGATTTAAATTGAGATGAAAGGAAATGAAGGATGTTAAGAATTGTGATTTGTTGTGGAGGGGGCTTTTCTTCTTCGGCTTTGGCTGGGAAGGTTGCTCGAGAGATTAAAGAAAATAATGTGGAAGAGGAAGTGTCAATTACATTTTCGCCGTTTTCAATAGTACATGAAAATGTAAGTGAATTTGATGTGATTATGTGTTGCCCACATTTAAAATTTGCTGTAAGTAGTATGGCTAAAAATAAAATTCAAAATGATGTACCGATTTATCTTTTACCTCCGAGAATGTATGGTACGATGGAATTAGAAGAAGTGATTCAAGATGCAAGAGATGTAATTCAAAAATTTCGAAAGAGTCCTATCAATCCTGTGAGCTTTGATGGAGAGGATAACGTCATGAAAATTACTCGATCGAAAGCATATAGACATCACTATAAATTAGCTGAAGTGAAATAAAACGACTAAGACATCCATCAAGAATGGGTGTTTTCTTTTTGAAATGTGTGACGAAAGTTGCTCTGACGGAGAATGTTTTGTAAAATTGTAGCAGAATACAATTGGAGGAATTACTATGAAATGGACTATTCATGCGTCTTGTGGGAACTCACCTAAAAATCAAATGTTAATTGATTGGATTCAACGTTTCGTAGAAGGTGATGAAGATTACCCATTCATTGATGAAAATTCAACTATTCAATTTAAAAAAGATACGTATGCATTAGAGAATTTTAACCTTCCAAAAGTACTGGATGAAATCCATTTAGATTCATCCATTACTCACGGAAGAGTTGGAGCCGTGTCTGGAAAAGCAAGCAGTGCAAAAGAGACGTATGCATTTGGTTTATTTTTTGAATTTTCTTTAGGAAAGCAACCTAAAATTAAAGATGTAAACTGTATTATTGAGAAAAAATAATTGGTTGCTTTAATTATGGAAAGCTAGACGAAACGAATAAATGTATGTGATGGGAAGTGAAGGAATGGATGTACGATTAGCAACAAAAGATGATACTTCTAAAATGCAAGAAATATTTACAATCGGTAGAAGGGTGCAACTTGCAAGTGGGAATTTGAATCAATGGGCAGAAGGGTATCCATCGCTTGAATTGATAATGGAAGATATTGCAGCAGATGCCGCTTATGTAGCGATGGATGCCGAAGGTGAAATGATTGGTGTCATGTCGGTATTTACAGAGCCGGATCCAACGTATGAAAAAATTGAGGGTCAATGGTTAAATGACAAGCCATATGCGACGATCCATCGTATTGCGACATCCGGAAAAATCAAAGGAATAGGGCAAGATTTGATTCGTTGGGTCCAAGAAAGACACCAAGATGTTCGAATTGACACACATGAAGATAATCAGCAAATGAAATATGTTGTAAAAAAACTAGGATTTGAGTATTGTGGAGTCATCTATCTAGAGAATGGTGATCCACGAAATGCCTATCATTATAATAAATAATATAAAGTATCAAAGGACTTAGAGCGCGAACTCCAAGTCTTTTTTATTTTATTGTAGGTACCTTTTTTAAAAAATAAAATAAAACGCTTGCAAATAAAAAGGATACGTTGTATAGTAAGAACATAGAACGACTTGTATGTACAAGTCTAAAAATTAGGAGGGATATTTTTTATGGCTGATTTTAAACAAGATGCAAAAAAACTCTTGGAAGAAGTTGGTGGTCGTGAGAATATCAGTGCAGCGACACATTGTGTGACTCGTATGCGATTTGTATTAAACGATCCAGACAAAGCGAACATAAAGGCAATCGAAGACATCCCATCAGTAAAGGGAACCTTTACTCAATCCGGACAATTTCAGGTAATTATAGGTAATCAAGTAGCGGACTTTTATAACGATTTTTCTGAAGTTTCAGGAATTGAGGGTGTTTCTAAAGATCAAGCGAAGGAAGCAGCGAAAGCAAATCAAAACTGGTTCCAGAGAGCTTCGTCCGTAATGGCAGAAATCTTTACACCGTTAATCCCGGCAATTGTTGTCGGTGGTCTTATTTTAGGGTTTCGTAATATTCTAGAGGGTATCGAATTTGAAGCACTCGGACAATTAATCGTCGATGGTGCTCCGCAATTTACAGATGCAGGGGCTCCAATCTATAATAAAATTGTAAACGTTAGTCAATTTTGGTCAGGGGTTAACCATTTCTTGTGGTTAATAGGTGAAGCTATTTTCCACTTCTTACCGGTAGGGATTACTTGGTCAGTGACTCGTAAGTTAGGCACAACGCAAATTTTAGGTATTGTATTGGGTATTACTTTAGTATCACCACAATTATTAAATGCTTATGGGGCTGCTGGAGCAGCTGCAGCTGGGGAGATTCCGTTCTGGGACTTTGGCTTTTTCCAAGTTGATATGATTGGTTATCAAGCACAAGTTATTCCAGCAATCGGAGCGGCCCTGGTGCTAGCATACCTTGAGAAATTCTTCAGAAGAGTTATTCCTGAAGCAATCTCGATGATATTCGTGCCATTATTTGCATTAATCCCAACTGTATTAATTGCTCATACGGTGATTGGACCAATTGGTTGGCAAGTGGGACAATGGATTTCTGATGTTGTAATGGCTGGATTAACAAGTAGCTTTAACTGGTTGTTTGGTGCAGTATTTGGTGCATTATATTCGCCGCTTGTTATTACAGGACTTCACCATATGACAAATGCCATCGATCTGCAGTTAATCGCAGATTATGACGGTACGATTTTATGGCCAATGATTGCATTATCAAATATCGCACAAGGGTCGGCAGTTCTAGCGATTTGGTGGATGCATCGTGGAGATAAAAAAGAAGAGCAAGTGTCATTCCCTTCAATGATTTCAGCTTACCTTGGAGTAACTGAACCCGCAATGTTTGGTATTAACGTAAAATATGTTTATCCATTTATTGCTGCAATGATTGGATCAGGTTTAGCTGGTCTATTTTCTGTAGCGACTGGAGTAACTGCAAATTCAATCGGAGTTGGTGGAGTTCCTGGATTCTTAAGTATCCAAACAGAATATTGGGGAATGTTCTTTATTTCAATGGCGATTGCTATAGTTATACCATTCGTTCTAACTGTATTCTTTGAGAAACGTGGATTATTTGCACAACCCGAAGGAGCTTTAGATACGGATACGCCAACAATTGGTGAAATGTAATCTTTAAAATTTAATGTGGCTGAGGAAACTCAGCCACTCTTTTTTTCTTAAATGAGCTGTTCGATTAATTATATGAGAAAATAAAGGGAGACTTACTTTAAAAAATAGACAAGGAGAATAAGGATGGATTTTAGAAGCGGAGTTATTTATCAAGCCTATATAAAATCTTTCAAGGACACAAATGGAAATGGGATTGGAGACTTAAAAGGAATCACAGAGAAGATGCCTTATCTAGCCAAGTTAGGTATCGAAATGATTTGGATAAATCCTTTTTATCCCTCGCCTCAAAATGATAATGGCTATGATATCGCAGATTATTATGGCATTGATCCATTGTTTGGAACGATGGCAGATTTCGATGAGATGGTTCGAGTTGGAAAAGAACACAATATTGGTATTATGATGGATTTGGCTATTAACCATAGTTCAACAGAACATGAATGGTTCCAAAAAGCTTTGACAGGGGACAAAAAATATCAGGACTATTATATTTTACGTGAAGCGCCAGAAGGGCAAGAGTTTCCAACGAATTGGGAGTCGAAATTCGGTGGTCCAGCGTGGGAACCGTTTGGTGATACAGGTAAATTTTATCTTAGTTTATTTGATCCGACTCAAGCCGATCTAAATTGGCAGAATCCTGAAGTTCGAGAAGAAGCCGCAAAAATTGTAAATTATTGGATGGATAAAGGGATTGAAGGGTTTCGTTTAGATGTAATCAACCTTATCGGAAAAGATGAGGAGTATGTGAATTCAACGGGGGACTTAGCGCAAGAGAAATCTCTTTATACCGATCGTCCGCTTGTACATGACTATTTACAAGAATTGAACCAGAAAAGTTTTAGTAAAGATCCGGAATTTATTACAGTGGGTGAAATGAGTTCCACTTCGATCGAAAACTGTATCATGTACACGAATCCTGACAACAATGAATTGACGATGGCTTTTAACTTCCACCATTTAAAAGTCGATTATGCAAATGGAGAAAAATGGACAAAAATGCCATTTGACTTCTTAGAATTAAAACAATTAATGAACGATTGGCAAATTGGAATGAGTGAGAATGGTGGTTGGAATGCCATGTTTTGGAATTGCCACGATCAACCTCGTGCGTTGACAAGATTTGGTGATGATAAAAAGTATCGCGAAAAATCTGCAACAAATCATGCGCATGTTTTACATTTCTTGCATGGGACGCCATTTATCTATCAGGGAGAAGAGATTGGAATGACGGATCCCTATTTTACAGAATTGGATCAGTACAAAGATATTGAAAGTCACAACGCCTATGAAATTCTGATTGCTGAAGGTATTAGCCATGAAGAAGCAATGGAGATTTTACAAGTCAAATCTCGTGACAATGCTCGTACTCCAATGCAGTGGAATGCAGAAAAAAATGCTGGCTTCACGGAGGGCGAACCTTGGATTGAAGTTGCGGATAATTATCAAGAAATTAATGTTGAACAAGAATTGGAGCATGGTGAAATTTTTAAGTATTACCAACAACTCATTCGTTTACGAAAAGAAAATGAGATTATACAAGTTGGTGCATATGAGCCAATGTTTTTAGAGCATGAACAACTCTGGGCTTATCGCCGTTTACATGAGAACCAAGAATTGATTACATTGAGTAATTTCTTTGGAGAACCATTGACGATTGATTTGTCAGAGGAAGTTGAACATGGCAATTGGTCATATTTCTTAGGAAATTACGGGGAAAAAGATTTTGAGGTTCAATTAGAACTTGCGCCTTATGAAACCGTCAGTTTTATTCGCACAATGAATTAAGCTATAATTGAATAGAAAATAAACTGAAAGTCAAAGGTCCAATGGATTCTTTGGCTTTTTCATTTATTTTAAGACATATTTTAAGACATATTTTTGTGACCTATAAAATGTATTTACTTAATATGTCTATAATGTTATACTTGTTATATAACAAGTAAATAAAAGAGAGGTGTAGAAATGATTATCGAAATTGACCCAAGTCTTTCTAAACCAATTTATATACAATTGATGAATGAATTGAAGAAAAGCATTGTTAGAGGTGAACTTAAAGTCGGTGAAATTTTACCAAGTGTGCGTAGTTTGGCGGGGGATTTGGGAGTGAACATGCATACAGTGAATAAAGCGTATAACCTATTAACAGATGAACAACTTTTTATTAAAAGTCAGAAAGGATATACCTTAAATCCTGAAAAGTCATATTCAATAACACACGAAGCTCAAATTAAAAAGAAACTTGAAGAATTATTGGTAGATATTTATGTTCATGAATTTTCCACTGATATGGTTAAACTATGGACAAAAGAAATCTCAAGTCAGTTGAATAAGGAGTGGTAAGCTATGTGGTTTTTTAGTTTTTTAATGTTTGGAATCTTTTTAGTTATGGGGAGTTCGACGGCTTTAACTCCAATTTTTAGTAGAAAATCTACCCCGTTTGGAGTTGCAGTAAGTGGGAAGCATGACTTTGTAGAAGAAAAGAAAAAGAATTTTGCTTTTTGGAGTATGCTTAGCTGCATCATCCTTGGATTGCCAATATTTGTATATCCACTTTTTGAAAATAACGAAACAACTGAGATTTTGGTGTCAATGTATATGGTTGGTAGTATAGTTGTCTATTTGTTCATCTCCACCTACTTGTATTTAAGATATAGAAAACAGATTGTCGAATGGAAAGGAACTCATCCGATAATTAGCAGACAGGTGAGCAAACGAGTTGTGATCGATGTAAATTATCGGAATAAATTACAAACAAAAAGTAGCTGGACATTTTTTATTTGGCAAGCGGTTATCATTATTATATCTATTCTCATCGCTATTATATTTTATGAAAAAATTCCGCACGAAATTCCTGTTAATTGGAATAGTCAGTTTGAGGTGAGCCGAACGGTTACGAAGAATTTTCGCAGTGTTTTTGCTTTACCACTGCTTCAAATGGCCTTAGTTCCAGTTCTGATCTATAGCAATTATGCAATAGTGAAATCGAAACAAAGATTATCACCACTAGGTCCGGAAGATGCCAGTGAGAAAAGCTTGCATTTCCGCAAGGCTTGGTCGAATTTTAATTTTGCCATGACGATTTCAACACAATTATTTTTTTCGTATATTTTTTTATTTTCTCTTTTCAGTGGAGGGAAGCTTGGTTGGACGTTTGGTGTTGTGACTTTATTTTATTTAATATTTACAGTTGGAGGAACAATTTATCTGACGGTCAAATACGGACAGGCTGGTGAAAAACTATTGACTGAAGATGAACAATATTATCTTGACCCAGATGAGGAAGATCTTTGGAAATTTGGTACAATATACTACAATAAGATTGATCCATCTATTTTCGTTGAAAAAAGATTTGGAATTGGTCCAACTTTAAATATGGCACGCTGGCAGTCATGGGCATTTGTTATTGGAATCCTTGCCTTTGTAGTTTTATCTATTATATTGGCGAATGCTTTAACGTAGAAAACAGCTATGTTCTCTAGAATTGAGGACATAGCTGTTTTATTTGAAAGAATGGTTTAATTGTTACGCTTTTTTTGCCATATGAAGTAGCCGATTCCACCAACTAATCCAATGACAATGAGATATGGAATTAGATATACGAGATTAATAATAAGTTGTTGCATGACACCAATAAAGCTATAAAATGCATCAGCGAAAGAATTTCTTAAGCGTCCCCAAAATCCACTGAAATCTCGATTGCCTGCTCGATCCGTTTGTCGAATATCAAGATTTACTGTTGAATACTCAATTTGTTCGTCGTAGGTTTGATTGGCATCCTCAAAGATCTCACGCTCCGTAACGACTTCTGAAAGCCGTGTTCGGATTTGTAAGATGTCTTCTAAACTTCCTTGCTCTTGAAGCATGTCTCGAAGGACTGATTCTTCTTCTTTTAGAATATTTATTCTTGTCTCATTATCACGGTATACTTTTGTAACGTCTGTTTGACCAATTTCTTGATGGGTGACAAAGATAGTGTCATGATTATTTAATGCATCAATAAACTCGCGGAGTCGAGCATTCGGAATGCGAATGGTCATATTTGCATATTCACCAGATTCTCTGGGAGATGGCATGGATTGTAATTGCGAGCGACTCAAGTGTTCAATATAGCCTTCAAATTCTTCAATAAGGTTTTCCGTAAATTCAAGAGAGTCTTCAAAGTCAATTGTTTCATAAGAGAGATAGGCGTTCTCAATGATTTTATCTCCTAAAGAAAGACCCAGTTCCTCAGTGGAATCCTGGTTATCATATTCGGGCATTTGTTCAGCACTTTCTTCGATTGTGGCATGCATATCCATCCCATGTCCAAGGCCAGACGATTCATCGTTACTAAAAGTGGCACAAGCAGTAAGAACAAACAGTAGTGAAAATATTCCAATGATAAATTTCCATTTTCGATTCATTTCAAATCACTCCTTATCTCTTTTCAAGTTAAATATACAGCATGAGGTGGGAAAAATACAATAAAAATGTATAGCAAATGAATAAAAATAGTAAGACAATCTTTAAGCAATTGTCTTACTACAGTTTGACTAACATTAAAATCCTCGTTCGATTAAACTATGTTTTCTTCTAGAAAAATCAATAAATTTGAAACGATCCACACGGTGACGAGACTCAGAAAATTGGAAATATTGCGCATCTTCCAAATAAACAGCACTTCGAATAACCACTAAATGGTTATCCTCATCTCGCAAATCAAGATAGCGTCGGTCAAATTCAGTGACATTTTCCACGGAAATTTCTTTGTTCGCAAAGGAAATAGGCAATTTCAATTCGTTCTCTAAATAATCATATAAGGAATCTTCTAGCCGATCTTCTGGTATATCGCCAGTAATTTCAGGATTGAGATAATCGAAATCAATAATCACTTGTTGGCCATCAACTTCTCGCGTTCTTTCGATTGCAAGAACCTTTGTACCAATTGGTAACATTAATTTTTTCTGTAAATCTTTATCTACTTTGACCATTTTCTTTGAAATCAAATGCGTCTTTGCATTCATGTTTTGCGTCTTGGATAATTCTTTAAAACTCGTAAGACCAGAGATTGGAAAATTGAAAAGACGAGGATTCAATACGATCGATCCTTTACCTTGTTTCTTTTGAATTAAACCATCCTGACTTAAATATTCCAAAGCTTTTCGAATGGTCTCTCGCGAAACATCAAATTCTTTCGCAAGCGCATTTTCACTCGGCAATAATTCACCTTCTGTGTAGATATTGTCCAAAATATTTTGCTTTAATTGTAGATAAATATCATAGTATTTATTGTTTATCAAACACACACCCCCAAAGTAATATAATTTACATCTCTATTTTTAATTGTTTATTAAAAGCCGCCCATGGATTGAATAGTAACATCTACTTTCAATCGGAGAACGACTTTAGGATAATTTCTGAATTAATGCTGCTCAATTGCTAAAATATAGACTTCGCGTGGACCTAAAATCATAGAGTCGCCATGAATATAGCCAAGACCATCTGCATTAGCTTGCTTGTTGTTTGCTAAAATTTTCCAACGTTTCCCTTGGTTCAGTTCACCATTTGGCAAGTCGATGGTATAAGGTTGTGTGCTTGTATTCGCAGTAACTAACAACGTGGTCCAAGGCGCATTTTCATCAATTGTATTTGGAATGATATAAGAAATTAAATTTTCTGGTAACATCTTAAAATAAATCATCTCTGATGTTTTAGTCGTAGGATCTCGTAAAGGCGTAAAGGCTTTGCGAATATCAATCATCCCTTTATAATATTCGACTATATCTTCATATTCTTTCGCTCTTGCCCAGTCTAATCGATTAATTGCGATGGATGCATTGTAGCTATTATGGTTTCCATATTTTGTTCGAGCGAACTCTTCACCCGCTTGGAAAAATACCCCACCTTGAGAAGTCATTAAGATGGCGGCACTAATTTTATTCATTTCAACAATTTCTTCATGTCGCATTTGAGTAGTAGGGCTATCTGTCGATAAAACTAACTTATCGTATAGCGTATAGTTATCATGAGCGGAACTATAGTTGATGACCTCCGTTGGCCATTCTGCCCAAGCTTTATGCTCAGGTATTTCGTATTCGCCAGCATCCATACGTGTATTGGCCATGATAGCAGCAACTAAATCGATATTTGCAAAATCGCTGACGTATTCAACGTTGGCCCCTTGTAAAAATGCGGCATTCTTCTCAGCGAAAACATTTCCTTTAATGGAATCACGAAATTCAGCATTAAAAATAGCAATGTTCTTTGAAAAATGACGGATATTGTTTCGATCGGTGGGTTTATAAGGATCTTTCAATGCAAGTTGGCCACCAGCCCAAGGCTCCCCGTATAAAATAACATTCTCATAACCTCGTTGGTCAAGAGTTTTGCGTATAAGATTCATCGTTTCTGTGTCGTGAACAGCCATTAAATCGAAACGAAAACCATCAATGTGATATTCTTCTACCCAATAAAGAATGGAATCCAACATATATTTTTGCATCATTTTACGCTCACTAGCTGTTTCATTTCCGACGCCAGATCCATTAGAAAAATTTCCGTAATCATCTTGGCGGTAATAATAATCAGGAACAGTAAATTGGAACCAAGAGTCTTCCGTTTTATAGGTGTGGTTATAGACCACATCCATTACGACGCCAATATTATGTTTGTGCAAACTCTGGACTAATTGTTTCAATTCTCGAATACGTGCTTTTGGATCTCGAGGGTTTGAAGAATATTTACCTTCAGGGACATTATAGTTTTTTGGATCATACCCCCAGTTATACTGTGAACTTTCCTCATCATTTTCGAAATCGTATATCGGGAGGAGATGGACATAATTCACACCTAATTGACTTAAATAGTTTAAGCCTGTTGGGAACTCTCCGGCTTCATAAAGAGTCGTTCCTTCTTCAGTAAAGCCCAGATATTTTCCTTGATAATCAGGATGGATTCCAGAAACAGAGTCGCTAGAGAAATCTTCGACATGCACTTCCCAAATGATTGCGTCTGTAATATTTTCCTGCATGACATGTTGATCTTCTTGCCAGTCTTCAGGGTTTGTGTCCTCTAAATGAATAATGGCTGTTCGATCCCCATTAAGACCCACAGCTCTTGAGTATAAATCAGGTGCTTCGGTCATATAATACTCATGATCGAATTCATACGTGTAAAATAAACCCTCTAAATCTTTTTCTAGAGAGACTACCCAAACGTTATTCTCAAGCGTCATTTGAATTTTATCGACTTGTGACTCTTCATCAATAATACCGGTTTTATATAAGATTAAAGAAACTTCTTTCGCTAGAGGTGACCACACTTTAAAGGTATATATTCCCTCTGCATAAGTCATGCCTAAATCGTTTTCATTATAAGTTAAATTTTCAAGTGTCTCGATTCTTTTTCTCGTTTCTTCTAACTGATCTAACATAAAATGTCTACCTTTCCCTTCATAGCATATTGCGATTATACCATATAAGAAGGTTGAACCATAGACATGTGAAGACTTTTTTCAAAAACATACGTACAAGTAGACGCATGTCTATTTTAGAGCCTAAACTCTAGAATAAAAGAACGAAGAAAAGGATAAACGATTTAGCTATTTTTTGTTACAATAGGAAAGAATATATCCAAGATGGAGCGTGTTAAAGTGAAAAAGTATATGTTAGGGTTGGATATTGGGACAACGAATGTGAAGGCAGCTCTTTATAACAGTTCAGGAGAAGAAATGTTTGTAAAAACGGCTACATATCACTTATATACCAATGAAGTTGGTGCGGCAACTCAATCCGCAAAAGAAATTAGAGACAAAGTATTTGAAGTACTAAAAGAGAGCGCAACGGAAGCAGCACTACGTATGTTTCCTATTTCTTTTATTTCATTGAGTTCGGCAATGCATAGTTTAACAGCTGTCAACAAAGAGGGGGAACCAATCTTGCCCGTCTTTACATTTGGTGATCGTCAAGCAGAATCAATGCTCAGCCAACTATCAGAGGTACAAGTTCAAGGACTGTATCATCGAACAGGGACACCTATCCATCCGATGAGTCCTTTACTGAAATTAATGTGGTTACAGCAAGAACATCGTGAACGATTTGCAAAAGCACATAAATTTCTTGGGATAAAATCCTATATTCTTGCTCAATTATTTGGGGACTACTATACAGATTATTCGATTGCGAATGCGACGGGATTATTTAATATGCATACACTCACGTGGGACGAGGAGGCTTTAGCGCTTGCTTCAGTTATAGCAGACAAATTGCCAAAATTAGTTCCGACAACGACAACATTAAAAGGAATGAAGATAGAAGTTGCAGAAGAATTGGGCTTTTCTTCTGACATTCCTGTTATTATTGGCGCTTCAGATGGTTGCTTAGCGAATTTAGGTGTTTATGCAATTGAACCTGGGCAAGTCGCCCTTACTATTGGAACGAGTGGGGCCATTCGTACGGTTGTTGACCAACCAATGACTGATGAAAAAGGACGAACATTTTGCTATGCTCTAACAGAAAATCATTGGGTGGTAGGTGGTCCGGTGAATAATGGTGGTGTGGTGATTGATTGGGCAAGAAGTCGCTTCTTAGAAAAACAAAATAACCATTTTGGAACACTTATGCATGAAATCGAAACTGTTAATCCAGGAGCGGATGGCTTGTTCTTTCATCCTTACTTACTGGGAGAACGTTCGCCAATTTGGCGTTCAGATGCTAAGGGGTCATTTTTTGGATTAGATATGCATCATCAAAATGGCCATTTATTAAGAGCGGTGTTAGAAGGTGTTAATATGAATTTATATAGCGTTTCTCGAGCAGTTGCTGAAGTTATTGGTAATGATGCTAAAGAATTTCTCGTTACAGGTGGCTTTACCAATTCCGACACATGGTTGGAAAATATTGCAGATATTTTTGGAGCGACATTTACTGTGACAGACATCACTGAAAATGCTTGTATCGGAGCAGTAATGTTAGGAATGTTGGCAATAGGTGAAATTGAAGATTTCTCAGAAATTCGTGATTGGATTCCTGTTTCAAAACGAATCCAACCGAATTCAAAAAAGCATGCGTTTTATCAAGAACACTATAAAAAATATGAAATCATTAATGCACATAGTTTAGCCATTTTAGACGAGTTAAAAATATAAAAACAAAAATCCCCATAGTCAGAGAGCTGAACTTCTTTCTCTATGGGGATTTATTGATTAGAAAACTGTACTTATACTCACTTGTTTTTGTACCCTAGTAAACGTAAACTGTTTAAGATAACAAGTATGGTACTTCCCTCATGGCCGATGACACCTAAAGGCAAGTTGATTATTTGAAGAAGGTTGGTCACAATTAAAAGTGCAATCACAGCAATTGAGAATGTAATATTTTGCATGACAATTTGTCGTGTTTTCTTCGAAATGCTTAACGAAAATGGGATCTGTTCTAAATCATCTTGGATCAGTACGACATCCGCTGTTTCCATCGCAACATCTGTTCCACTTCCTAAAGCAAAACCAACATCTGCTGTTGCTAATGCAGGTGCATCATTAATGCCATCTCCAACCATCGCAATGTTTCCGTAGGTTTCTTGTAATTCTTCAACGATTGAAGCTTTGTCTTGAGGGAGTAAATTCGAACGAACATCGTCAATTCCGATTTGGTTTGCGATGTAAGTCGCTGTCCGATTTTCATCACCAGTCAACATAACAGTCTGGACATTTAGCTCATGAAGGAGATCGATTGTTCGTTTTGCTTCAGGTTTTAATTGGTCGGCTAAAGCATAGGCAGCTTGATACTTATTGTTTTCACTGACAAAGATTACCGTTTTTCCTTCTGACTCCGTTTGTAAAATCCGATCATTTTCTTCTTTAGAAATAGTCGTTTGTTCGAGGTCGCCTAAAACAAATTTTCGATTACCAATTTGCCATGAGTTGCCTGCATACTCAAAAGAAAAACCTTTTCCTGTGATATCTTTTAAATTGTCCAAAGGTAAGCTTTCTATTTCAGGATAAGCAACCAGAAACGCTTGAGCAATAGGGTGAATAGAACTACTCTCAGCTGAGACAACAAGCTGGTCAACTTCTTGTCTTCTAGTTTCATCATGATAAAATGCTTCAACGATTTCAGGTTTCCCTGTTGTTAATGTTCCTGTTTTGTCAAAGACAACCGCAGCAATGTCAGTTGTTCGATCAATAACATCTCCACCTTTAAATAATATGCCGTTTTTTGCAGATCGGCTGATAGTTGATAAATTTGCTGGGGCGACACTTGCAACCAAAGCACAAGGTGATGCGACCGTTAGTAGAACCATGCCTCGGTAAAAAGCTTCTTCCAAACTCCAATTGAAAACGAGCCACATCACAAGGATGAAAACAGGAACAGAGAGGAGTACGATTTTAACGTAAGTATCTTCAATTTGTTGAATTTTTGAATCAGTTTTAGAGGGTGATTCTTGCGCTTCTTCGACCATACGAATGATTTTTGAAAACAAAGTGTTTTGGTCTTCAACAGTTACGACCATATCAAAGACAGCTTCTTCATTAATCGTTCCACCGATCACTTCATCACCTTGATATTTCGTGACTGCAAGAGGTTCACCAGTTATAGCAGCTTCATTTATAACTGCAGCAAGACTCTCTAAAACACCATCAATAGGAATGGCTTCCCCTTTTCGAACTTGAAGTTTGTCACCCACTTTTAACTGAGTCGTGTCAACTTCTTGAATAGACCCATCCTCCAGATATTTTCGCGCAATATCGGGTGTAACTTTCATCAGCTCGGTAATAGCTTCCGACGTTTTCGCCATACTCATCGCTTCTAATGATTCGGCTAAAGAAAAAATAAAAATGAGTAAAGCCCCTTCTGCCCAATACCCTATAATACTTGCACCAATCGCTGCAAGAATCATCAATACATCTACATTTAATTTTCTTTCGACAACTAAATCATGATATGCATTTAAAAAAGAATGATAACCACCAATAATAAAGGCAATAATAAAAGTAGGAACAGCAAGACTACTCTCCTGGGTATTTAGAATAAAACCAAGTACAATTAATAACCCACTAATAATCGTTAATGTCATCTCATTATTTTCGCGCATCCATTTTACAGTATTTTTCAATGTTAGCCACCTCTTTAAATCCCTTCAACCCTCTTATTTGTAATAAGTATAAATAAAAGGCTAGGGATTAGCAACTGAATTCCAGAGATTTTGTGAAATCATAATCATTCCGATTTAATTTACCGGGACTGATGTGTGCGTTGGGCAACAAGAATGGCAATAAAATTAATCGCATTAAAGGCTAGTGCAATAACGAATGCTGGGATATATGAACCTGTAAAGTCAAAAATATAACCAACTAAAGAAACAGATAAGGCACCGCCAACACTCGCAATAAAATTCACACGCGAATAGACTTTGACAGCTGTTGCAGGATCAAAGAATTCATTGGAAAGAATAGGGAGTGCTACACCACCAATAGAAAAAATGGTGCCGTAGAGTAAGCTACCTAAAATTAAAAAGAATGGTTCTTGTAAGAATATTAAAATCAGGATTGAAATGGTCGAGAGAATCAGCATGCTGATTGAAGTTTTAACTGTTCCAATTTTATCGCTAATGATACCAAAAAATAATTTAGAAACTAAATTTCCAATCATAACAGCTGAAAGAGTTAGACTCGCAACTTCTGGACTTAAACCGACTGACTCACCGTAACCAGGCAAATGTGAATTAACAAAAACAACCATTGTATTCAATAAACCAATCAACATTAAAGCATAGAAAATAATTTTAGCGGCGTGCATATTTGTTGGTTCTTGCTGACGGATGATTTTGTTGTTTCCTTCATCTTCTTTATAACCGTAAGGAAGCAGGCCATCCGCTCTAGGGTCAAACGAGTACGGAAGAAAAAGTGCAGGCAAAGATAATACCACAATAAAAATAGCCGTCACAACATATGCAAAGCGCCAATCTTGAGAATTAATGAGATAAGCAAGTGAAGGAGCCGCGATTGCTCCAATAATACCACTCGTACCTGAAGCCAAACCAATTGCTAATCCACTTTTTTCATGGAACCATTGATTGACAATCATTGTCATCGGGACCATTGAGAAAAAGGCTGACCCTATCCCACGAATGACTCCGGAGATATAAACAATAATAATATTTGGTGCGAAGGCAAGTAATACTGTTCCAAGGGCACCAAAAATAACCCCTATCGAAATAGTCTTTTTCCATCCCAAATATTCAAAAAATATAGGAACGGCTAAGGAGGCAAAAGCAGTAGCTAGGGATAAAAAAGTACCATGCATGGCAACTGACCCTCGCAAACTATTTAATTCCTCCGCTATCGGTGTATAAAAAACACCATTTCCATTCACGATTAACCCAATTGAAGCGCCGAGCATTAAACAAATAGCGAGTAAAACGACCCAGTGTTTTTTCGTGTAAGCTGGATTTCCCAAAAATATTCCTTCTCTCTCTTTATCATAAATCGTATAGTCATTCATAGATTATATTTTCTTCACGTAATTCGCTACAGGGTAGTTTGCCAAATTTAATTGAGGATTCTGGCCTAGAATTAAATTACTCAATATTTTACCAAGCAGTGGTCCAGCAGTAAGTCCGGTAGAACCAAGTCCACTTGCGGTAAAGACATGAGGCATTTGCGGAATTTCACCAAAAAATGGAGCGTAATCAGAAGTATATGCTCGTGTGCCAACCCTTCCAGCAATCAGTTGCTCTGTCGATAAAAAATCTGAAAATTGCTCTCTTGCATTTTGGACCATTTCTTCTAAAGCTTCTGCTTCAAGTGTAAGGTCGTACCCTTGATCATCTTCATGTGTTGCTCCTACTAATATCTTACCTGCCAAAAATGGAATGATATCTTTTTCACCAGCGGGCATGATGACGGGCCAATCTTCTGTTTCCCAATTTGTTTGTAGTTCAGCAAGTTGGCCTTTTTGTGGACGAATATCCACTGCATATCCTAGAGGCTCTAAAATTTCTGGCAACCAAGCAGAGTTCGCTAAGATTACCGCATCGAAAGTTTCGCTTGTTCCTGCAGATTCAATGATCCACCGTCTATTTTCCATATTCGGTAGCAGTCGAGCTTTTTCATGAATCCACTCCAGGTTGTATTGGCTGGCTGCATGAAGGGTCGCTTCAATCAAAGTTCGTCCATCTACACGAGCACCGCCACTGGCAAAAAGTGCGCGTTTGTCTTTGGTATAAATTGGAATTCTTTCTTTGATTTCTTCAGGCGATAGAATAGACAAGGCGCCTATTTCTGGTGCGAGGTCGCGTCGCTTTCGACCAATTTCTAATAACTCTTCTAAATGTTTATCTTTTTTTGTAAACAACAAGGTGCCAACTTTTTGATAGACATCTTTTGGAATCTCACCATCCTCAAAAATATCGGCTAAAAATTCGGGATAGAAGGCGGCACCTTCTTTAACTAATTGATACCATTCTTTGTTTCTTCTTTTGGAGAGCCAAGGATTGATGATACCAGCGGATGCACTGGTTGCTTGTCCAGTTGGCTCATCGTAAAGTGTCGTGTGATATGTACTATATTTGGATAAATAAAAAGCAGCAGTCGCTCCTACGACGCCACCACCAATGATTGCTACTTTTTTTGACATATTATCGAACTCCTATCTGAAAGGTAGACAAGTTTAATGTGTTTATCATACAGAAGAAACCAAAAAAATACCATAGTTCTTCAATGAAAAACTACGGTATTTCCCATAACATTTATGGGGAGATATATGAAAGGTTTTGGGAATATATAAAGAATACCAACTAAATGTGAATAAATTTAGACGAAAGTATGGAATAAATCGGAAGAAGTAGCAATGAGTTAGAACCAGTGGTTGTTTTTTTAGAAGTTGTGCTAAACTAGTGGCAACTATAAACTGGACCAACATTTTAAGGAGAGTGATGAGATGAATATTGCGGTGATTGCGCATGATAAGAAAAAGGATGAGTTAGTTGAATTAGTTCGTAAATATGAAGATACACTGAAGGATCATACATTATATGCGACAGGAACAACAGGTTTACGTGTACAAGAGGGGACAAATTTAGAGATTCACCGATTTAAATCAGGACCACTTGGAGGCGACCAACAAATTGGCGCCTATGTTTCTGAACAGAAAATTGACCTCGTATTATTTATTCGCGATCCGTTAACGCCACAACCACATGAACCAGATATTTCAGCATTATTGCGTCTTTGTGATGTCTATGAAATTCCGCTCGCAACAAATGTTGGAACGGCTGAACCGATTTTACAAGCGTTAAAGGCAGGAATCTTTGACGAAGATTAAACGTTATTATTTGGAAATGAAAGAAGAACACCACGTGGGCGTTCTTCTTAAAGTTTTTCATTTAAATTTCTGATATAATCCTTATCTTCCTCTGAGTCGAGAGCCGCCCTCGGGAGTGTATGAGTAATACTTTAGACACCAAAGTGCACTAACACCAATAATGCCATACACAATTTGAGGTCCAAGACCTTCAGTTGCGCCAAAAATCATTTCAATGGCATTGAAACCAAGTAAGCCAGAAAGAGCTAAATGAATTCCTGCCAAAATTAAAATGGTTAAGGCTACGCGATCTAATAATTTCATAGGTTCTCCTCCAATCCTTGAAACTATCATACAAAATTTTGTAGCGATTGTCCATTGGTTTGAAAGGAATGGTTGGCTGTAAAAATTGCTTTACATGAGATGAAATGCTAAATTTAAAGCGTAGAAGTATTTAATTTAAATAAGGGGTAATTGCATGAAAATAGTGGGGTTATCTGGCTCAAATGTTGGCACGCGAACTAGAACAGCTATGGATTATACATTAGAAGTAGCGAGAGAAAATAGTCCAGAAGCAGAAATTACGCTGATCGATTTAGCAGAAGTGGATTTAGTGTTTAGTGATGGTCGTGATTATCGCGATTATGAAGGGGATACACTTTGGGTAACAGAGCATATTATGGCAGCGGATGCGATCATTGTTGGTACGCCAGTTTTTCAAGCGTCGATTCCCGCCACACTAAAAAATGTCTTTGATTTGTTGCCACAAAATGCGTTACGTGACAAAGTGGTGAGTGTTTTTGTAACAGCGGGTTCACCAAAACATTATTTAATGGTTGAGCACCAACTTCTTCCCATTTTAACCTACATGAAAGCAAAAGTTGTGCCTACTTATGTATTTATAGAAGAGGTCGATTTCCATCGAAGAGAAATTGTTAGTGACGATGTGTTGTTCCGCTTGGATCGTATGGTGGAAGATACAACAATGATGGTCGAATTGTATCAGCGGATTCAGGAAGAAAGAGATGCAGAGTTTGGCTTTTAAATAGAGCATTAAAAAAAGATTGGTTGATCTAAAAAATCGCCAGTCTTTTTTTATCGCACATAAAGAATTTCTTACGATATGTTATACTTGTTTTACAAAATATTCGAACAGAACGTCAAAAAAAATTAGCCATATGGAAAGAGGCGATGCATATGATGACAGATATTGAAATCGCGCAAAGCGTGGAACTTCAACCCATCCAGTCGATTGCAAAAAAACTTAATTTGTTCGAAGACAAACTCGAGCAATATGGAAAATATAAAGCGAAAATAAATGTAACACAAGAAGATTTAACTAAGAATCGTGGGAAGTTGATTCTTGTGACGTCGATTAATCCGACGCCAGCGGGTGAAGGGAAAACGACAGTTTCGGTAGGGTTAGGCGATGCGTTGCAAAGCATCGGAAAGAAAACGGCCATCGCTTTAAGAGAACCATCACTGGGGCCTGTGTTTGGGATGAAAGGTGGAGCTGCTGGTGGTGGTTATGCACAAGTGGTTCCGATGGA
Organism: uncultured Carnobacteriaceae bacterium; assembly: GCA_964612765.1. Taxonomy (GTDB): domain Bacteria; phylum Bacillota; class Bacilli; order Lactobacillales; family Carnobacteriaceae_A; genus Atopostipes. Next base: position 11,943 of record CAZTEC010000009.1, on the reverse strand, counting down.
AGATTTAAATATGCATTTTACTGGGGATATGCATGCCATTGGTGCAGCAAATAATTTGGCTGCAGCGATGTTAGATAACCATATTCAACAAGGGAATGCATTAAATATCGATCCTAGAAGAATTACTTGGAAACGAGCGGTAGACATGAATGATCGCCAACTTCGACATGTTGTCAGCGGTCTAGGTGGACATTCGAATGGCGTTCCGCGAGAAGATGGTTTTGAGATTACCGTTGCTTCAGAAATCATGGCTGTTCTTTGTTTATCTGAATCGCTGCCTGATTTAAAAAATCGTTTAAGTCAATGTATTTTAGGGTATACGTATGCAAATGAGCCAGTCACTGTTGGCGATATTAAAGCAGAAGGTGCCATGACCGCTTTGTTGAAAGAGGCATTGAAACCAAATTTAGTTCAAACGTTGGAAGGGACACCTGCTTTTATTCATGGGGGACCATTTGCGAATATTGCGCATGGTTGTAATAGTGTTCTAGCTACGAAAACAGCTTTATCGTATGCCGATTATGTGGTAACGGAAGGTGGGTTCGGAGCAGACTTAGGGGCAGAGAAATTCTTTGATATCAAATGTCGAACCTCTGACTTACAACCGGACGCAGTTGTTGTGGTTGCAACAATTCGTGCGTTAAAAATGCACGGTGGTGTGCCTAAACATGCATTAAATCAAGAAGATTTAATCGCCTTAGAAAAAGGCTTTGCTAATCTCCAAAAACATGTTGAAAATATGAAAAATGTTTATGGGATGAACGCGGTCGTTGCGGTAAATACATTCGTGGCAGATACGCCAGCAGAAAAAGAATTACTGCTTCACCTTTGCGAAGCGGAAGGGTTTCGTGCCGTACTGACCGATATTTGGGGTCAAGGTAGTAAAGGTGGACAAGAGATGGCTCGTTTGGTGGTCGAACTGGCAGAAGAACCATCGACTCTAACGCATCCCTATGCATTGGAAGATTCGATTGAGGATAAGATTCTAAAAATTGTTCAGAAAATATACGGCGGCGTGGGCGTAGAATGGTCAAAAGAAGCGATGCGTTCGCTCCGAAGAATGGAACGTTTAGGTTTTAGTAAACTACCTGTCTGTATGGCAAAAACACAATATTCACTTTCAGATAATCCAAAATTATTAGGCCGTCCTGAAGGATTTACTATAACTGTTTCTGATTTGACGGTGTCCGCGGGAGCGGGGTTCATCGTTGTATTAACAGGTGATGTGATGAAGATGCCTGGTTTACCAAAAGTTCCGGCAGCCGAAAGTATTGATGTCGATGCTTCCGGTCGAATTGTCGGTCTGTTCTAAACGATTTGGAATCGTAAGAGAGGGTGAGACGAATGAAAAATAAAACAACTGAAGCTTGGGTGAAAGAACTCGGTTCTAAAGATGGGAAATATGGGGGCGGAAGTGCAGCAAGTGTAGTCGGTGCTTATGCTTCTAGTTTGGCACAGTTTGTTTTTGAGTTGCAGCAAGGCAAAGAAAAGTATGCAAAAGAGGAAGAACAAATTCAAGTCGCAATTGATAAAAGCCAAGTGTTAGCTTCAGATTTATTGGAGTTGGCCGAAATTGACGCGGATGCTTTTGAGCCGGTCTTGGATTTATTCAAGTTGCCACAAGCTACTGAAGAAGAGAAAGCCTATCGTCGTTTAAAAATTGATGAGGGATTGGTAGAGGCAGCGAATCCACCATTTGAAATGTTGAAGAAGATGAATGAAGTCTTAGATTTGTTTGCCTTGTTGCTTGAGTTAAAGGTGCGAGGAACGATTGTGGATGATATCGCAGTAGGTTTGTTGTTTTCCGTAGCAACGATCGAAAGTGCGAAAATTAATTGTATGGTAAATATCAAGTTGATTAAAAATGAGGCCTTAAAAAATAAGCTAACGACTGAAGTCATGAAAGTGTACGAAGAAACGTTAAATCGTTCAATCCGCCTAAGAGATGAAGCCATGCAAATCATCAATTAATGCGTTATGAAGAAAACTGTAGGAGTAGAGAGATGACAATAACATTAGATGGGAAAGTTGTGGCCAAAGAGCTGAATAAGAAAACAGCTGCTGAAGCGAATCGATTGAAGCAAATGGGCGTAATCCCGACGGTTGCCATTTTACGAGCGGATAAAAATGAAGCGTCTATCCAATATGAAAAGATGGCCACCCGATTTATGGATAAATTAGGGATTCAAACGAAGTATGCAACCTTTGAAGACGGTGTGAGTGAAGAAGAATTTTTAAAAGCGTTAGATCAAGTAAACACATCGGAAAATGTTCATGGCATTCTTGTGATGCAACCTTTACCGGGAAATATTCGTCGAACGGAAGTGGCTAAACATATTTCGCCAAGTAAAGATATCGATGGGATGCATGCGTTGAATTTAGGGAAAATTATGGCGCTTGATCATGAGGTCTTATTACCAAGTACGGTAAAAGCTGTCCTCGAAATATTTCGATATTACGCGATTGATGTAGCGGGAAAAACAGCCGTCGTGATTGGGAAAAGTAATACGGTCGGCAAACCGTTGTCTGTTTTATTAATGAACCAAGGGGCAACGGTTATTAATTGTCACACACGTACAAAAGATTTGAGGCATTTTACCAAGCAAGCAGATATTCTCATTTCTGCTACGGGGCAAATTGGTTTAATCGGTAAAGAAGATATAAAAAAAGATGCGGTAGTTATCGATGTGGGCTATAATTTTGTTGGGAACAAAGCTTACGGAGATGTTCGGTTCGATGAAGTGTATCATCTGGCTTCGGCTATTACACCCGTTCCAGGTGGTGTCGGTTCAGTGACGACAGCTTCGTTGGCCAGTCAGTTGGTACAAACAGCCATGTGGTCAATAATGAAAAGAGGGGATTTTATTGAGCGAAGCGAAAAAAATAGCCAGGAAATCAATGTTGCTATCCCTTTCGAAACTCGACAAGACTGAAAGAGCAGAAATTTCTGATCAAATTCAAAACCATTTGTTTGAGACAGATTTCTGGAAGAATGCGCAATTGGTTGGCGTAACTCTTTCTGTTGGTGATGAATGGGATACGAGAGCAATTGTGGCTCGAGCTTTTGCAGAAGGAAAAGGAGTGGCTATTCCAAAAACTTTTCCAGAGACTAAAGAACTCGGGTTTTATCAGATAACGGATATGGATCAAACAGTGAAAGGTCCATTTAATTTAGAGGAGCCGGATATCGAAAAGACAAAGCTTGTGGACAAAAAACAAATGGATTTAATGATTGTTCCGGGGCTAGTATTTACAAAAAGTGGTTATCGGATAGGATTTGGGGGCGGATATTATGACCGCTTTTTGAAGAATTATATTCACCCAACGGTATCTTTATTACACACGAATCAAATCGTCGATACTTTTCCGATTGAGCCCTTTGATATTCCGGTAAATTATTTGGTCACTGAAGAAGGATTAATCGATTGTTAATAAAATAAAATGCTAAAGAGTAAAGGTGTTGCGTGAAGTGCTGGCAGATGGGATGTTGCTGCTAGACGAAAACCGTGCGATGACATCTTGCATCCGCTTTTGCTAATGAGACAGGAAAGTGGACTCTTATCTGAATTAGGAGAGTTCAATGATGAAGAATAATAAAAAGAAATTTACATTTAGTGTGCAACAAATTGCGATCTTAGGTGTCTTAATTGCCGCAAGTCTCGCGTTATCAAGAATTGAGATTCATATCGGCCCATCCAATCGACTATCTTTTGGATTTGTTATCAACGCCATCATCGGTGTGTTGTATGGTCCATGGGTTGCTGGGTTTGCGGGAGCAGCGGAAGATTTATTAAAAGCTTTCTTATTTGGAACGACGGGGCAATTTTTTATAGGCTTTACGTTGACTGCTTTTATTGGAAGCTTTATCTATGGCTTCTTCTTACACCGAAAAAATATCCGGTGGCAACATGTGTTGGCAGCAGTGGTATTGAATGCAGTGTTCACCAATTTAATTTTGAATACGTTGTGGATTAATATCTTATATCAAACACCCATTGTCGTGTTATTGGCCTCGCGAATTCCACAAAATCTGATCATGACACCGGTCCGTTTTGGTTTGATTTACTTGGTGACACAAAACAAACAAATCCAACGAATCTTTGATAAGTACGGAACGTATAATAAATGATAATTCAAACAAAAAAGACAGCCTCCAAAAATTGATGGAGGCTGTCTTTACTTACTCATTTACAATTCCTTACTCGCCAAACACATAACGGTTTATCGCTGTTGCGACACCATCTTCTTCGTTAGAATCAGTGATCACATTTGCAGCTGCTTTTACTGCTGGAATGGCATTCCCCATTGCTACTCCTAAGCCCGCATACTCAACCATGTCGATATCATTTCCTGAGTCACCAATAGCCATGACACGTTCTTGTGGGATGTTTAATAAGGTAGCTAACTCTCTCAATGACTGCCCTTTACTTGCTTCCTTGTTTAAGACTTCAATGGTATTGTCCATACTACGAACAACTGTATATTTTTGTCTAAATTCAGCTGGAATATGATTATCCAATTCTTGGATGATTTCAAATTCATCAGCCATTAAAAATTTTGAATACGTTAAATCCGAATCAAATTCATTGATTGATCGAATACGTAAAGGAATGTTATTAATGTAAGGTTCGACTAAAGCGAATCGGTTTAAGTCGCGCAAGTCTGTAAATACCCCATCATTGCGAACAGCATGTAAATTACTGTTTAGTGAACTGGCTAAGCCATGCCATTCTTTGAAATGGTTTAACCCTAATTCGTGATGAATAACTGTCTCAAGTGTATCTGTACGCTGAACTAATGCGCCATGATATGTAATCATATAATCTCCTTCTTCGTTCAGGCGAAGTTCTTCCATATAAGGACTGGCTCCTGGGAAAGGGCGACCGGTACAAAGCACAATTTTTTTACCTGCTTTTTTTACGCGTTGAATGGCCTTAAAGACTGGATCAGAAACAGTATGATTTCTGCCAACCAAAGTTCCGTCAATATCAATTGCAATTAAATCATAACTCAATGTATTATTCTCCTATTCAAAGTGATTTCACTTATTTAATAAAAACGTTTTCCTACTTCGTTATCTTACCATTTTTTAAATGCTTTTGAAATTCAAAATAAATAGCATTAAAAATTTCTAAATTTTGTTGAGCAGGTGGTGTGCGACGCAACAATTCTCTTGGCACATATAATCGGTCGTTCCCATGCAAATGGTCACTTAAAATATTAACGATCGGACTCACTTCGCTCAAATCCTCGACATGTCCATCGGGATAATACAAGGTAATTGGTGCTTTTTCCTTCAATGAATAGTCATAAGAAATATCCGAACTGCGATTGGTCATCGTGAAATATTCGCGGTCATAATAATATTGTCCGACTAAATCTCTTAAGTGCTCTACAATTTCTTCGTCCGTTTCACGATCAAAAGCAACGGACTTTAACGGACGACGATGTAAGAACATTTTCGCTAACTCGCTAAGAACCTGATCTTCGCTATCTTCCCAAGCAGCGACGGCATACAACAAAATATTATCATCCAGTTTTAAATAATCATGAATGGTATAATCATTTTTAAAGAAAGGCTCGAGTAGCGGAATATTTGGCGCCAGTTGATTTTCATTATATAAATCTCGAGCGCGGGTCAAAAGGCGATCCAGTGTGACTTCCATTCCACGAGAAACGGGGTGGAAATAAACCTGCATGTACATTTGATAGCGTCGAACAATATAATCTTCCACTGCATGCATTCCTTGATTTTGAAAGGTAATCCCACCTTCATACGGTCGGATGACACGTAGGATTCGAGATAAATCAAAATTTCCATAAGTAACACCTGTATAATAAGCATCTCGTTGAAGATAATCCATCCGGTCCGCATCAATCTGACTAGAAATTAATTGGATGACCTGGGGATTAGGGTATTCTTTCGTAATGACACTGGCGACTTCATTTGGAAAATCAGGCGAGACACGACGTAAAATCTGATTGACTTCTGTCGACTCATCCAAAATAATTTCGATGGTAAAATTTTCGTGATCGGTGTCGAAAATAGTTTCAAAGGTATGTGAAAATGGGCCATGACCAAGATCATGTAATAAGGCCGCACATAAAGTAACAAGGCGCTCAGAATCATCCCATTCATCGGGATAATTTCTTAAGAAACGGTCACAAATTTTTCGCGCCAATTCATAAACACCTAATGAATGGGAAAAACGCGAATGTTCTGCGCCGTGAAAAGTATATTGTGAAGTACCTAATTGTTTAATCCGACGTAACCGTTGAAATTCCTTGGAATCAATTAAATCTAAAATAATTTGATGTCGCACATGGACATAATCATGCACCGGATCTCGAAAAGCAATCTCGGATTCTAAACGGTCCATCTCTTCAAATCGTACTGGTTTCATCCTTGACCTCCTTATTTTTTCGTGGGAAATGTGTTCCCGAAAACGCGCTGATTTCTTTTTATCATTTTTTCTAAACCTTCGTCAAAAGCATGTTGAATTTCCTCAGTGTAAGTTCCGTCCTGCCAATTAAAATGGGTAAGCATTCGTTCTTTTATTTCATTCACTTGAAAAGATTGACCGAGCGCATCTTCCAAAGTGGTCATCACAGACGGATCCACATTCGGATAACGTCCAGCGGGCTCTGAACCGTCTAACCCTTTTGTATAAAAATCTTTAATCAGTTGTGCACGTTTTTCCTGGTTCCCATTCACGCTAATGTATAGCATAACAGCCACGCCGTCTTTAATTCTTCGCTGAGAGACACCGGCAATTTTTCGCCCATCGATACTCAGATCATAGTCTCCAAAACAATAGGATTGACTGATTTCATACGCTTCGATTTTTTTTGGAAAATCTTCAAAGGTTGCTTGCACAAAATCCAACATAAACTGATACGCCTGATCAATGGTTAGGCGGTGTGTTTTAGAAGGGTAAAATAAAGAAACATTTAACACGCCCGGATCACTGACAACAGCCAGTCCGCCTGAATTGCGGACAATGTATTCATGGTCATATTGCTTGAAGACGTCTAATGCGTCATAGAAATGGGTAATTTTTGTATCCATCATCCCCAAAATAATTAAAGGAGTCGTCTGCCAAAAATGAATCAGTGGTTTTTCCTTTGCCCCGGCATACGTGATGAGCGCATCGGTCAAAGCAAAATGAGACGCATGACCAGCTGGATGGAAAGGCATCGTGTTTGAATCGTAGAGAAAAAAAGAACCTGTATTAAAAAGCGCATTATTGTAGTCTATTGTCATAGGACTCTCCTGTTTCTAATATTTCATCATTATTGTAACAAATTTAGGGGATGAATCCTATTCTAAAACAATTTCGCTCTCTATTTGCCGGTTGTTTATGCTAAAATAGAGAGGTAGGATTTTGAAAGGAGACCAAAGAACATGTCGACGGATAAATTAACGAAAGGTCTGCCCGCACGAATCATTTTAGAGACAACGATTGTTCAAGAAGGTGAAGTGTTTAAGAACTCCTTTGACGAGATGGGTCGCATTGTTTTGATGAACGATAATTATTATTTGAGATTTGAAGAAACAAATGGCGATGAAGAAGGCGTTGTAACACTTGTGAAAATCGATGCGGATGGCGTGGTCCAAGTGACTCGCCATACAGAAAATAAAACGCGTTTAACTTTCGACCAAGAACGAGATACGATGACAAGCTATCAAACACCAACAGGAATTATGCAAATGCGTGTTCATACGGAGCGGATGGCTTCAAGTTTTCAAGAGACACCTTTTGCGGGTGAAGTAGATGTAGATTATGTGATTTATTTAGAAGATTATCCGCTTGGAAACTACCAAATGCGGTTGCGCTTTACGACTTAATAGGTTAAAATAAATTAGTTATTTTTGAGACAGTTCAAAGATGAATTAAAAGGGTGAATAATTTGGAATTAAAACAATTCGAAGGAAAAAGATTAGACGAAATTGCTATGATCGACCTTGCCAAAGCTATTTTGGAAGAGAAGGGCGAAGTCATGTCGTTTAACGATATTCTATTGACAGCAGCTAATTATATCGAACTCACAGAAGATGAAATGAACAGACGTATGCCGCAATTTTACACGGATATTAATGTGGATGGTGAATTTATTTCTTTAGGTGAAAACCAATGGGGCTTACGCACTTGGTACCCAGTGGATTCAATTAACGAAGTATTGACACATGAAAACGACGAAGCAGATATTATTCCGACAATTAATCCGGATGGTTTCGATGATTACGATGATTTAGCTCTTGAAGAAGACTTTAAAGATGAGCTAGATGACGTAGCAGATGAAGAAGCTCAAGCAGATGAGGACGAGGATAATACATTTGCGGACTTAGATGGCGACGGTACAGTCGAAAATCTAGATGATTACCAAGATGATATCGATGATTTAGATTCAGATGGACTAGACGATGACGAATTAGATAATTTAGCCATTGTCGACGATGAGGATCTAGAAGATGAAGATATCGATGAAGAAGATTTCTAATTGAGTCATTTATGCAGATTTGTCTCACTTTTATAAAAATTGTGCAGTAATTTCTTGACGATTCTTAAAAACGTGATAACATATTAACTGGGCACTTGAAAATTAGAATTTAATTTTTGAGTCGGAAAACGAATTTTAACAGCTCTCTATTCTATTATTTTTTTATGGGATAGGGAGCTTCTTCTTTTTTAGATAAGTAAGTTCTTTAACCATAGCAACCAATTGAATGATGAGTTATGAATACAAATAGGGGGCAATAAAATATGACAAAGTATATCTTTTTTACGGGTGGAGTTGTTTCTTCGATCGGTAAAGGAATCGCTGCTGCATCATTAGGACGTTTATTAAAGAATCGTGGATTAAATGTGACGATTCAAAAGTGTGATCCATATATTAACGTCGACCCGGGTACGATGAGCCCGTATCAACATGGGGAAGTTTACGTGACAGAAGATGGTTCAGAAGCGGATTTAGACTTAGGGCATTATGAACGATTTATTGATATCACGCTAAACAAATTCTCTGACGTAACGACAGGGCGTGTTTATTCAGAAGTTATTGAGAAAGAACGCCAAGGGGAATATTTAGGTGCGACGGTTCAGGTCATTCCACATATTACGGACGCGATCAAAGATAAAATTATGCGTGCGGGTGAAACGACAAATTCTGATATTGTCATTACAGAAGTGGGAGGAACTGTAGGGGATATTGAATCTTTGCCTTTCCTAGAAGCCATCCGTCAAATGAAAAGTGATGTAGGCGCTGAAAATGTTCTTTACATTCACGTTACTTTGGTCCCTTATTTACAAGCGGCGGGTGAAATGAAAACAAAACCGACGCAACATAGTGTGAAAGAATTACGTGGTTTAGGAATTCAACCGAATATTTTAATTACTCGTACGGAATTGCCTTTAGAGGAAGAGACACGTAATAAAATTGCTGCTTTTACGGATGTAAAAGCGAATTCCGTTATCCAATCGGTAGACACAGACACGCTTTACCGTATTCCTTTAAATTTACAAGCCCAACACTTAGATCAAATTGTTGTGGATCAATTTGGTTTAGATGTTCCCGAGGCGGACATGACGGATTGGGAAGAAATGGTCGAAAATATTTTATCGTTAAAACATAAAGTGAAAGTTGCTTTAGTTGGGAAATATGTGGAATTACAAGATGCTTACCTTTCAACGAATGAAGCCTTAAAACATGCTGGTTTTGCGGTGGATGCGGATGTAGAAATTAAATGGGTAGATTCGGAATTGTTGACTGCAGATAATCTTGAAGAAGAACTAGGCGATGTGGCGGGAATCATTGTTCCTGGTGGTTTTGGTACGCGTGGAATTGATGGAAAAGTTGAAGCTATTCGCTATGCACGTGAGCAGAAAATTCCTTTCTTAGGCGTTCAACTAGGGATGCAACTAGCGGTTGTTGAATATGCTCGAAATGTGATTGGTTTAGAAAATGCGGGATCAACGGAGCATAATGATTCGTTAGACCACAAGATTGTGGATTTACATTTCGAACAAAAAGAGATTGAAGGCTATGGTGGAACATTACGATTAGGTGCGTATCCAGTTGAGTTAGCAGAAGGGTCGAAAGTTGCAGATATTTATGGCACAGATAAGATAGAAGAAAGACATCGAAACCGCTATGAAGTAAATGAAGAATATTTTGAAGCCTTACAAGAAAATGGGTTAGTCTTATCGGGACTTTCGCCAGATGGTCATTTGGTCGAAGCGATTGAGTTGGAAGATCATCCTTTCTTTGTCGGGGTCGGCTACCATCCAGAATTTATTTCAAGACCGAATCGCGCGCATCCACTATTCAAAGCATTCGTTGAACATTCGATGGCTGCTAAGTAAAATAAAACGCATTCATTTTGTGAAATGATCGACTTTGTTGAATAATCGCGAATACTTTAAGGTTATGACTACTATTTTCTGAAATTTTTGATATAATAAACCTGATAAAGCAAAAAATACATTAAAACATAGGAGGCTTTTTATGAGTCGTTTAGTGAATATGACAGATATGTTGAACAAAGCGTTAGAAGAAAAATATGCTGTAGGTCAATTCAATATTAACAACTTAGAATGGACGCAAGCTATTTTACAAGCTGCACAAGAAGAAAATTCACCAGTTATTTTAGGTGCATCTGAAGGTGCTACAAAATATATGGGTGGTGCTCCAGTTGTAGTCGCAATGGTTAATGCGTTATTAGAAACGATGGATATTACAGTTCCGGTTGCATTACACTTAGACCATGGTTCATCTTTTGAATCAGTTAAGAATGCAATTGATGCAGGATTTTCATCAGTTATGATTGATAACTCAGCTTTACCAATCGACGAAAATATTGAAAATACTAAAAAAGTGGTTGAATATGCTCACGCAAATGGTGTTTCAGTTGAAGCAGAAGTGGGTACTGTTGGTGGAGAAGAAGATGGCGTAATCGGAAACGTTATTTATGCGGATCCTCAAGAATGTAAACGTATGGTAGATGAAGCGGGAATTGATGCTTTAGCTGCAGCTTTAGGTTCAGTTCACGGAACATACGCTGGTGAGCCAAACTTAGGTTTTGATGAAATGAAAGAAATTTCAGAACTTACAGGTGCACCAATGGTATTACACGGTGGTTCAGGAATTCCTGATTACCAAATTGAAAAAGCAATTGAATATGGTCATTCAAAAATGAACATCAACACAGAATTGCAACAAGTTTGGGCAGCTCGTACGCGAGAAGTTCTTGCAAACGACGATAAAGTTTATGACCCACGTAAGATTATTGGCCCAGGTAAAGAAAATATTATCGAAGCAACTAAAAAATCTATGCGTACATTAGGTTCATCAAACAAAGCTTAATTTCATTTAGTAAATGTAAAAGGAACGGAGAAATCCGTTCCTTTTTTATTTTGGAATGGCATAAAAAATATAAAGCATTGTTGAATGTCTTTCAGGTCGTCCATTTTTGCCTCAACGCAAAAATGTTCATTCTGGGAGAGTGCAAGGCAGGAAATGAGTTAATTTACAAAAATGAACGCAAAAATAGACGAAAAACTTACAGATAATATTTTTTAAAGTAAAAAGTATAATCTACCCTCAACGAAAACTAGAAAAAGACTACTTTCGTTAAGGGTAGCATGTTCTACCCTCAACGAAAACTGGAAAAAAGAGACTTTCGTTAAGGGTAGAGTACTTTACCCTCAACGAAAACCGAAAAAAAGAGACTTTCGTTAAGGGTAGATCCTTTTATTTAATACTATAGGAGAAAAATAGAATTTAATGATAAAAAGTCTTTGGACCATTTACAATAATAGAAAAACGTTCGTTTAATGCACTTCGAATCCAATATTGCGAATATTCCCTACCACACCAGTCATAAATGCGCTGTACGGTAATCGGCGTCTCTGGAAAAAGCAGTTGAAATTCGATGACGGTGCG
>CAZTEC010000008.1:0-39795 GCA_964612765.1 uncultured Carnobacteriaceae bacterium | reverse complement strand
CTTGATCTTGATCTTGAACTTATCTCTTAAACTATTTATACGATATTCAAGGTAAATAAAAAAGCCTGCTTTCAAAAAAAAAGCAAGCCAATTCTATACTTATGATAATTTTTTCGAGTTCTCTACGATCTCATCGATTAAACCATATTCTTTCGCTTCACCAGCACTCATGAAATTATCACGGTCCGTATCTTTCTCGATCACTTCAATCGGTTGACCCGTCGCTTCAGAAAGAATCACGTTTAATTTTTCGCGTGTTTTTAAAATATGACGAGCAGCAATTTCAATTTCTGTCGCTTGCCCTTGCGCTCCACCTAAAGGTTGGTGAATCATAATTTCTGCATTTGGTAATGCATAACGTTTCCCTTTTGTCCCAGCTGTCGCTAATAAACTTCCCATAGAAGCAGCCATTCCGATAACGATTGTTTGAACATCTGCGTTCACAAAATTCATCGTATCAAAGATAGCCATCCCAGCCGTAACACTACCACCCGGTGAGTTAATGTATAAGTAAATATCTTTTTCTGGATCTTGTGCATCTAAAAATAATAACTGAGCGACAACTGAGTTCGCCACATTATCATCAATTGCACCACTCAACATAATGATTCGGTCTTTTAACAAACGAGAATAAATATCATAAGCACGTTCTCCACGTGGTGATTGTTCAATTACTGTCGGTACTAAATTCATTAAAATCCTCCTAAATTCATACTTAAACTAAATATTTCTATTTTTTACTTCTTACAGTATAACTTTTTTGGTCAGTATAGGTCAAACATTTTGCACAATCCTTTGACGAATTATGTGCTTCTTCGAAAATGATAAGAATATCCACCACACATTTCTCAATCAAACCTCTTCCGCCATTTTCATAATGCGTCGCATCCGATGGTTCACAGCGCTTTTTGAAATAGCGCCACTTGGCACTAAGTCGCCTAATTCTTTAAGACTTGCTTCTGGATACTCTATACGTAACTTCGCAATTTCTTGCGTTTTTTCTGGTAATCGATCTAAGCCAATCTCGTTATCAATTAAGTTAATCGCATCGATTTGCTTTGAAGCTGCATCAATTGTTTTATTCATATTCGCTTGCTCTGAATTGACCAAACGATTCACTGAATTTCGCATATCGCGAACAATTCGAATGTCTTCAAATAAAAACAACGCATTATTCGCACCGACAATACCTAGAAAATCAGCAATCTTTTCGGCTTCTTTTAAGTAAGTCATAAAGCCTCCATTTTTTCTAGCATGGATTCTTGGATTCAATTCAAACATTTCCATCATTTTAAACGTATCATAATTAGACGTTTCATTGGTCGAATGAATTTCTAAATGGTAACTATTTGTTTCTGGACTATTTACTGAGCCGCGCGCTAAAAAAGCACCACGTAGATAGGATCGAATTTTTTGTTCGTTTTCAATAATCGAATCCGGCAAACTCACTTCATCCACAATCGCCTCATAGATTTCTAACTCTTTTAAGATGCGTTCTGTCTGCTGATCCAAACGAATAAAATAAACATTATTCTTCTTCAGTTTCATGCGTCTTCTGACACTAATTTCTGCACGAACATCAAATAATTCCTTAATCAAAGAAAAGACACGACGAGCAATCGATGCATTTTCCGTTTGAATCGTGATGTTGATCATTTCGCCCACATGTAATAATTCGCCGTTTAAACGAATCAATGCGGCTAACTCTGCTTTCGCATGTTCTGGATGGACTTCAAGCATCGTTAATTCTTTTTTGACATCTGATGCATAGGACATTCCATCAACTCCCTTATTTCTTTATTTCAAAATCATTCAATCTTTTAGCACACGACGGTTAAATGAAACAGCTCGTAAAATTTCTTCGACAACGCGGTCCCCATCATGGTAAACGCCTTTATCCGTAATATTTAAAAAATCATTCGAGATGACAAGCGGGACTAATTCATCTAATTTTTTAAAATCGTGCGCCACTTGTAATAAATATTCTTCATTCGAAATTTTAGCGACATGCTCAGCGGGGACAACGGCATTATTGACTAATACTGTATCAATAAATTCGCAACCCAAATGTTTACACAACACTTCCACATGGTTCGCATCACTTAAGCCTTCTGTTTCCCCCATTTGCGTCATGATATTACAAATATATAAGACTTGCGCTTCTGTTTCTTTAATCGCTTGTGCAACTTCCGGTATCATTAAGGACGGCAGAATACTTGTATACAAAGAGCCAGGTCCTAAGACGACCATGTCGGAATTCATGATGGACGAAACCACCTTTTTACCGGCTTTTGGCGTAAGTTTGTTTTCATCGGTTGTTGACACGGACACATAGTCAATGGTTTTGTCGCGTCTTGCGATTTGTGACTCGCCTTGCCCGAGGGTGCCATCTGTATAACGAGCGTGTAAGATAAGTGGTTCTTCGGATGCTGGATAAATATGCCCATCGACGTGCATCATTTTCGCTAAAAGTTGGATAGCTTGATACATGCTGCCATGCATTTCTGAGGTGGCCAAAATAATCAGGTTCCCTAATGAATGACCGTCCAAAGTTTTATCTTCCGATTCAAACCGATACTGGAAGATATTTTTTTGAAGTTCGGGGATATCGCTTAAGGAAATTAAGACATTACGGATATCTCCAGGTGGGACGGTGTTAAACATTTTTCGTAGTTCGCCACTACTCCCCCCATCATCCGCCACCGTTACAATCGCGGTAACATCAGCATCCTTATTTTTTAAACTGTTGAGGATTACAGGTAATCCTGTCCCACCACCAATAACGGTTATTTTTGGTCGTGACCTTCTTGGACGGTATACTTTCATGATCTCACCTTGGACTCCTTCACAACGTCAATATCTCGATGTGTAATATTTACTGGATAGCCAGCTGCTTCGATTTGTTTGGACATGCGCTCGACTAGTGCAACAGAACGATGATGCCCCCCTGTACAGCCAATCGAAATGGTCAAACTGCTCTTGCCTTCTCGGCGGTAACCGGGCAATGAGTAATTAATTAAATTCATAAATAAGTTATAAAAATCTTCTGTTTCGGGTTGTCGCATGACAAAATCATAGACCGGTTTGTCGGTTCCACGCAAAGGTCTAAGCTCTTCATCATAATATGGATTCGGTAAGAAGCGGACATCATAGGCGATGTCTGAATCAATGGGCAAGCCATTTTTGAACCCAAATGAAACGAGCTCGACATGGAAAGGTTCCGTTTCTCTGTTACTGAACTTATCCATTAAAATTCGTCGTAATTCGCGAGGCGTTGTTTTTGATGTATCGATGACTTCATTTGAACGTAGCTTAATTTTATCTAAGAATCTTCTTTCTTCTGAAATGCCATCGATGGTACGACCTTGTTTTGCGAGGGGATGTGATCGTCTGGTTTCTTTGTAGCGCGAAACCAATTCTTCATCGGTCGCATCTAAGAAAACAATTCTACTTTCGATCGACGTTTTATCTTCGACATATTCGATGGCGTCGTGGATTTCTTCGAAAAACAACTGCGAGCGTAAATCCATTACTAGAGCTAACTTTTCTACTTTTTGGACCCCTTGAATCAATTTTAAGAAAGTAGGCAATAAATTCGGCGGCATATTATCTATACAATAGTATCCCATATCTTCAAAACTTTGAATCGCCACTGTTTTCCCAGCGCCACTCATTCCAGTAATAATGACCAGTTCCATTTTATTATCAACCATTCTAATCAGTCCTTTTTTCATGCTTGATTTATTTTAGCTATTCAATGATTATAACACACCCGGGCGTATCTTATCACTAAAAACATTATGAAGCGGAATAATGTTTTACAAAAATGAAATTAAAAACTTATAACAGACCTCCCACTTTTGGACATTCAAAAATGAAAAGGCCTATTATAAGTTTCCGTTTAAACTCTTTATTTTTAATTAGTCTTCAATCAATTCATTGATGCTTGCTTCGAAACGAGCGACTTTCTCATCCACCTCTGCTTGCGTATCTGCAACGGCTCCGATATAGAATTTGATTTTCGGTTCAGTTCCTGAAGGGCGAGCGGCAATCCAGCTACCGTCCGTCAAGTAATATTTCAACACATCCGCCGCACCGAATTCGATTGCTTCGGTTCTTCCGTCCGCATAAACTCTTTTTGCTGACTGATAATCTTCCACGCTATCCACATCGATATCTCCAAAAACAGTTGGCGATTCATCACGAAGAGACTTCATTAATTTTTTAATGTTTTCTGCGCCAGTAATTCCACTCATGGTGATTGAAATGGTTTTTTCTTTGAAGTAACCATGCGCTTCAAATAAATCTTGCAAGCCATCGTACAATGTCATATCTTTTTCTTTATAGTAAGCTGCAAGCTCGGCAATGAAAATTAGCGTTTGGATCGCATCTTTATCACGAACAAATGGTTCTAATAAATAACCATAACTTTCTTCAAAACCAAAGAGGAATGTTTTATCGCCACTTGCTTCATACTCTTTGATTTTCTCCGCAATAAATTTGAAACCTGTCAAAACGTTGACAGTATCAATGCCATATTTTTTCGCAATGACAGCTGGCATTTCACTTGATACGATTGATTTTAAGATAACGCCATTTTCAGGTAAATTACCTTGTTTTTCATACGCTTTCAGCAAGTAATCTACAATTAATGCACCGATTTGATTTCCTGTAAGAACTTCGTACTCGCCATCATCCGATAGTGTGGCTAAGCCTAATCGATCCGCATCTGGGTCGGTTGCGATTAACACTTCTGCACCAATTTCTTTTCCTAAGGCAATCGATAATTCAAATGCGCCTGGATCTTCTGGGTTTGGTGACTTGACTGTTGTGAAGTCTGGATCCGGTTTTGCCTGTTCAGGTACAAGTGTGACATTTTCAAAGCCTGCATTTTCCAAGGCCAACGAACCGATCATTGTCGCCGTACCATGCAACGGTGAAAAGACAATATTTAAATCTTTGTTTCGTTCAATTAAATCACGGTCAATATTTACCGTTTGTAATTTTTCAAGATAAGCCTTGTCGATTTCTTCGCCGACCATTTCTAATAGACCTTCATCTAAAAGTTCTTCTTTCTCAGAAACGTCGATTTCTAAAATGTTTTGAACTTCGAGCACATAGTTGGTCAATTCATCCGCTTCTGCCGGAGGGAATTGTCCGCCATCTTCTCCATAAACTTTATAGCCATTATATTCTGGCGGGTTGTGGCTTGCCGTCATCATGATTCCAGCAAAAGTTCCTAGATAACGCACCGCAAATGAAAGCTCAGGCGTTGTGCGTAAACTTTCAAATAAATATGTTTTAATGCCATGTTTCCCAAGTGTTCGCGCCGCTTCTAAAGAAAATTCGGGTGACTTATGTCTCGAGTCATATGCAATCACTACACCTTTTTTGACTGCTTCCTCTCCACGTTCCATAATAAATTTTGCAAGTCCTTCTGTCGCTTGACGAACAGTGTAAAGGTTCATCCGATTTGTTCCTGCACCAATCACTCCGCGCATACCGGCCGTACCAAACTCTAAATTCGTATAGAATGAATCTTCCAATACCTTCGTTTCCTCTTGTAATTCATCTAACTGAGTACGTAATTCAGGGTCCAAACCGTCAAAATCGATCCACTGTTTGTATGTATCTTCCCAGCTCATCCAAATCCCTCTCTCTGAATTATATTTGTTAATTCTATTATAGCATTTTTCTCACTAATCGCATCTTTTCTCCGTTCAAAATGAACAATTTACATTTTTTTATCTTTCACTTAAACGAACAGAAATGCATTCTATCTAGATTATATTGAAAACGCTTCATTCTTACAAGGACCATTTTTTTAGATGTGTACTTTCATACTTTCGAGAAAACGATCATTTATCCTCACTCAAATTCAGATTTTCTCGTTCTTAAGTGAGGACAGTCTTCATATTCTTACAACAATTAAAAAAAGCTCAAATGCCACCTTAAAAATAAAGGACATCTGAGCTTCAAAATAATTTATTTTATTTAATTGGCAGCTTTACTTGCAGCTAATTCTTCTTTTAAAGATTCGATATATTTAAAAGCTGCGTCGCCAGCAATTGACCCATCGCCAACTGCAGTTGCCACTTGACGCAAGACCGTGTCACGAACGTCGCCCACCGCGAAAATTCCAGGCACTGCGGTTTCCATTTTATTATCCGTCACAATCCAGCCTTCTTCATCTGTAATGCCTAAGTTTTCAAATGCTTTCGTATTCGGAATTAAGCCGATATAAATAAAGACGCCATCTGCAGAAATTTCAGATTCTTCACCGGTCTTCACATTTTTCAAACGTAAAGATTGAACATTCATATCGCCTTGCACTTCTTCAACCACTGTATCCCAAATGAATTTCACTTTATCATTTGCGAAGGCACGGTCTTGTAAGATTTTTTGTGCACGCAATTCGTCACGACGGTGAATAATGGTTACTTCACTCGCAAATTGTGTCAGGTAAGTTCCTTCTTCAACAGCTGAATCGCCACCACCGACTACAACGAGTGGACGTTCGCGGAAAAAGGCGCCATCACAAACGGCACAGTATGAAACACCGCGTCCATTTAATTTACTTTCGCCTGGGATACCTAATTTTTTATGCTCCGCACCTGTCGCGATGACAATTGCACGTGCTTTATAGATTTTCTTAGACGTAACAACTTGTTTAAATTCTTTCCCATCAATAACTTCACGAACATCGCCAAAGGTATATTCTGCGCCAAATTGAGTCGCACCTTCATACATATTGTTCGCTAATTCTGGACCCTTAATGGATTTGAAACCCGCATAGTTTTCCACTTCTGCGGTATTAATCAATTGTCCACCAGGTACGCCTCGTTCAATAATTAATGTGGATAAATTAGATCTTGAAGCATACAAAGCAGCCGTCATGCCACCAGGTCCGGAACCAATGACAATGACATCATAAATTTGTTCTTGTGTTTCTTTTTCCATGGTAACCTTCCTTACTTTCAATCATTTCTTCTATTATATAGACTTTGACATATTTTGACCAATCATTTGATTCATCCAGAAATTATTCCGCTTTTCCTTCGCGACGCATCAAATCTAAAATGGTTTCAGCCACATCTGCATCTTCGTAAGCTACTTGATAAATCGCTTCGGTAATTGGCATTTCGATGCCGCAGTCTTTTGCCAATTCTTTCGCGGCAATCACTGTTGACAATCCTTCAATAGCCATGCCAATTTCATCGTAGATACTTTCTAGCGAATGTCCTTCACCAATTAATTTTCCTGCACGCCAGTTTCTAGAATGGACACTCGTTGAGGTCACAATTAAATCGCCGACTCCACTCAATCCCATAAAGGTTCGTGGTTCTGCGCCTAAGCCAACACCCAGTCGCGTAATTTCCGCCAGACCACGTGTTACTAACGCAGCGATTGCATTATCGCCATAGCCTAAACCTTTTAAGGCACCGGCTCCTAACGCAATAATATTTTTCAATGCGGCGCCAAGCTCCACACCAATCACATCCGTATTGCGATAGACACGGAAATAATCATTCATAAATAAATATTGAATCGTCTCCGCAATCTCTTCGTCTTCACTCGCAGATGTAATACTTGTTAAATCTTGTACGACAACCTCTTCCGCGTGGCTTGGCCCAGATAAAACTGCGATACCCGAACGTTTATCGGCCGCAACTTCACTCTCGATAATTTTTGAAATGCGGAGGTGCGTGCCCTGCTCCAATCCTTTAGAAGCATGAACAATAATTTTTGGATCTGTGATCACTTCATTCAGCTGTCTTGCTAAATCTCGAATTCCCACTGTCGGAATGACAATCACAATAATATTTGCTTCTACAACAGCTTCTTCTAAGTCATTCGTTGCTATAATTGTTTCTGGGAAAATAATGTCATTAAAATAACGTTTATTCGTATGTTCTTGATTGATTTCATTAATTATTCCGCTTCCGCCTTCTGGACGCGACCAAACCGTTACCTGATGTCCATTCTCCGCTAACACTTTCGAAAGCGCCATCCCCCAAGATCCGGCACCTAAAACAGCCACCCGAACCTGTTCACTTTGATTCATTTAAATCCTCCTACCACATTCAAAAAACGTAACACTTATTTTTTATTTCGTTGTTGGTACTGTTCTTTTTTCTTCGCGAACTCGATTTCATAAGCCATACCATTTGTATAGAATTCTGGTTTAGGATAACTAAATTTTCGTAAATAGATAATCATCCCGATCCCTGCAAGAATCAAAACTGCTGATACAATTTGCGAAATACGAAATGGTCCGAAATATAAACTATCTGTTCGCATGCCTTCGATAAATATACGACCCACTCCATACCAAATCATATAACCGGCTGTTGCTTCCCCTCTAAGCAAGAATTTGTCTTTGTTGCGAATGAATAAAATCAGTGCCACACCAATTAAACTCCAAACCGATTCATATAAAAACGTAGGATGATAATATGTCCCTTTAATATTCATTTGGTTAATGATAAATTCAGGCAACATTAAACTTTCTAAAAATTGACGACTCACTTCTGTCCCATGTGCTTCTTGATTAATAAAATTGCCCCATCGACCGATTGCTTGCGCAAGCATCAAATAAGGTGTGACAATATCTGTAAATAATAATAACGGAACATTTTCCTTTTTCGAACGGTAATAGACCACCAAAAATCCGGCGATAATTCCACCGTAAATGGCAAGGCCACCCTCCCAAATATAAAAGATACGAAGGGGATTATTCAAATAAAATTCTAATTCAAATAACACATAATATAATCGTGCCCCAAGAATACCAATCGGAATAGCCCAAAAGGCAGTGTCAATAATAAAATCTTCGGAAATTCCACGCTTTTCAGCTTCCTTTATAATTAAATAGACTGCCAAAATCATACCCGTCACGATAATTAAACCGTACCAAGCTACCTCAATTGGACCTAGTCTAAAAGCAATTGGATCAATAGCCATCTCATCTTCCTACTTTCCTATTCGAATAGTCTTATTCTTCTTCAGTTGGTTTTTTCGTATTCTGTTCGATTAATCGAGTTAAATTCTCTTCAAATTTAGCCGTCGCATCGTACCCCATTTGTTTCGCACGAATATTCATAGCCGCCACTTCTGTAATGGTTGCCAAGTTTCGACCGACACGAACTGGAATATGAAGCATTGGAACGTCCACGTTAAAGAAGCGTTTCATCTCAATATTATTCCCTAGACGATCGTAACTGTCCTCTTTGTCCCAGTTTCTCAGATTAATCACTAAATCTAACACTTGTGAGTCACGAACAGCCCCCACACCAAACATCGTTGCAATATCAATCACACCTACGCCACGAATTTCAATCAAATGCCGTAAAATTTCTGGCGCTTCTCCAATAATTCGGCTTTCATCCATCATATATAATTCTACGCGATCATCTGCAATCAATCTGTGTCCTCGTTGAATCAATTCCAATCCCGTCTCAGATTTTCCAATTCCTGATTCACCAATAATTAAAACACCCATCCCATATATATCCATGAATACGCCATGTTGGCTCATTCGCTCGGACAAATATTCTTCCAAGAAATTCGTCACATTCGCTGAAAGTCTCGTCGTTTTTCGATGCGAACCAAGTACTGGAATCCCATAATCCGTCGCCATTTCAACAAGTTCCACCGGTGCTTTTTGGTCCCTAGAAATTAAAAATGCTGGTGTCTCTTCATGACACATTTTTTTAAAAATGATAGTACGCTCATCTTTTGTCATTCGTTTTATAAATGATATTTCTGTTTCACCGAATAATTGAATTCTTTTTTTAGGATAGAAATCAAAATAACCCGTCAGTTCAATCGCTGGTCGCGATAAATCACTTACTATAATTTGACGATCTAAAAATTCCTCTCCTGAAATTATTCTTATGTAGGGCATTTCATCCACTAGTGTTCTGACCGTTACATTTTCTCTACTCAAAATCTTTCACCTCAAGATTTTTATTTTTTAACTTTCTTTTCAAAATCAATAATCATATTTTATCATAACTCGTGACGTTAACCTATGAAATCAGTCAATTTTCCCAAGCAAATTCGGATGGAGCCGTTTGTCAATTTATCCAAGGGATTTAAAAAAACACTAAAACCAAAAGATTTTAGTGTTCATCAGACATATATTATTAATCATCGACTAGTGTATTCACCAGAGATAAGATGATCGCCACGATCATGGCTTGCCCAAAGGAGTGGACCACGAATCCTGAAACCAGGTAACCGGTCAACCAAATCATCAGGCCATTTATGACAAAATAGAACAAGCCTAAGGTCAGTAACGTGACTGGTAAAGATAAAATCGATACGATGGGTTTGACGATGGCGTTAAGCAGACTTAGAATAACTGCCCCTACTACCGCCGTTGTCCAGTGCTCGACTTGGAATCCATCTAGGAAATTACCAAGTACCAAAAATATCACCGTATTCAATAAAACTTTTTGCCACCATTTCATCGTTAAAAATCACTCCAGTCGTCTTCGTCAATATTGTTTGTTTTTTCTTGCCGACCCCGTTGTTCATCGGGTTCAGTCACATCTCTTCTTGGTCTACGATCCACATCTCTTGGACGTCTTTCACGTGTACGATTTGATTCGCGTCCGCGGTTAGCATCTCTTCTCGAGCTTCGTTTGTTTGATGGTGCTGACGGAACCAAGATTGCCCCCAGAATATAAAGAGGAACCACTGCTCCAACACCAACGAACATTAGAATGACAAAACCAATTCGTAATAACGTGGGATCGATGTTAAAGTATTCGCCTAATCCTCCTAACAAACCGGATAGAACGATATCCTCTCTTGATTTTGTAAGTCTCATCCAGATCCCTCCTTCCTTGAATATTTAATCTATTTTAAAAAATTTAAGCTTCTGGCATAATTAACGCTAAGATAATGTACAACAAAATCGGTGAGCCGGCACCAATAAAGGTAAAGATCAGGTACCCCACTCGAATTAAAGTTGGATCGACGTCAAAATAATCCGCAATTCCTGCACACACGCCCGCTAACATCGCATTGTCTGGTGATTTTGTTAATTTCCTCATTTTCTCCACTCCTAATGAATAATTATTTTTTAATTTGTTGTATCTTTAAATAAAATATTTCCTGTTGTCGTTTGAACATTTACTCGGCAAATTTCACCTGAGCCCATTCGCTGTAAGCGATGTGTTTTTCCTTTTTTCTCTTCGGTCAACGAAGCATTTGAATTTGAAAGACGACTTTTCACTTTACCAAAAGTAGATTTCGCTTCGATATCAAGTCCTGCTTGTTCAGGGAAAGATATTTTTACATCGCCATTCACAGACCCACCGGAAATTCGGATCAAATCATCGCCGTGGAGCGTCATTCGAATATCGCCATTTGTCGTATTCACATCCGAACTTTGAACACGTCCGACAATTCGCACATCTCCATTTACCGTACTAATTAATAAATCTCTTAGATCCGTTTCTTTTAAGGTCACATCGCCATTTGTGCCTTTGACTTCTAACATGGTAGCATGGAGTTTATTTAAGACAATGTCTCCATTCGTTGCTTTGACATACACGTCTCTCGCTTTTATCTGGTTAAAGGTCACGTCACCGTTGAACGAATTTGAACGAATATAATCGTAATCTCTTTGCGGTAAATAAACAATCATGTCTACCGCAATCGCTTTATCTGGCACATGGAACGTAAAACGGTCTTCATCTATCTTAATTATACTACGCGTTTCAAAAGCTGCAAGTGGAGTTGCTTCATCAAAAGATTCAAAAAATTTAATATGTGCACTGACTTTAATATTTTCATTCACACTTGGTTTAAATTGAACGTTCCCATTCGCATTTTTGAAATCGAGAATTGTGGCAGTCGTTTGTTCAAATAACCATTCATGTTCAAATTTGCTCTGCACTTTTCTTGGGAAATTTAGATTCACATCGATTTCTTTCCAATCAACCTTGTTTAACGCTTCTTTCGTCGTGTTGATTGTTTGGCGGAAGATATCCCCAAATGTTTTTGATGTTTCACCAAAAATGTCACTGGCTTTATCCATCGTCTTGTTTGCACCTTCACGCCACTCATCAGGAATTTCCCAATTCTCAGAAACTTTTTTCGCTTTTGTCGTCCATTGTTTCATCTTAACGGCATGCATCTCTTTTAATTTTTCATTCTTGTCTCGATTTAAATCTTCAATTTCCAAACGAAGGGCTGCCGCTCTTTCTTCTAGCTCTTTTATTTCTTCATCTGTGGCAGCTGTATTTTCTAAAGCATTCAGCTCTTCTAATGCAGCCGTCAAGTCTTGATTTAAACTTTTCAATTCTTCATAGTTGTCCACTTCATCAATCGTCGAAATTAATTCAATTTCTTTTTGAAGATTGATAATATCTTTTTCCAACTCTTTTTTTGTTTCGGTGTATTCCTCATTTAAAGAGAATTTCATTTCATTTAAATCCTCTTCAACTTCGGTTAACTCCGTTCTCAATACGGTCAACTCTTCATTCAATGCATCAATCTCAACTGAATATTGGTTTAATTCATTCGCAATACTTTCTAACTCATCTTCCACATGTTGTTGGTCTTCTTCAACCGTTTGTTCTACTTCTGGAATCGGTTCCTCTGCTGGTTCATCGGTCACAAACGTTTCTTCTTCGAAAATGTCTTCTTGCTTCGGTTGTTTAGTTGTAAATTCTCTTTGTTCTGTTTTGATGGTTTCTTTATTCGCTACACTTTCGAGTAATTCAAGTGCTTCATCAACGGATAAAATCCCTTCACGTACTAACTCTAATATTCTTTCGCGCTCATCCATTATTTTTCCTCCTTAAATGGATAATTAGGACTCAACATTTCATTCCCTAATTACTATCCTTCGTTTCTACAATACCATTATCTAAAAAAAAACAAAGATTGTCATAGGTCTACAGTCTGATTTAAAAAGAAAATTTCCGTTGAATGGCTACAAATTATCTAGTGAATGAAGAAATAATATTAAAAAGGCTACTTAACCCAATCACGAGATATAAAAATTTTTGAACACTGTTAGTGTTTAAACGATCAACTATTCGGTTTGCAAGAAGTAAGCCAGCCAAAATAGCCAGTAAGCCGATAAGAATAACCGAAAGATGATCTATCGTTAACAAGCCGGATGACATGCGGATGAATGTACTAATCACTGTTGTCAATGCAAAGAATGCCTGAATAGTTCCCAGGTATTCTTCCTTCTCAGTTGTTTTTGACAGATAATAAATCACCATAAGTGGTCCGCCAATTCCAAATAACCCATTAAAGATTCCGGAAACAAGAATAAAAATAACGGAAACGAATCGATTCGGGAAAAATGTTTGCCACTAAAAAAAAGATAATATAGTGATAATAAAAATAAGAAGACTCCCAGTATGAATTGCATCAAATTTTGATCAAAATTTTGTGCATATTGAATCGCAAGATTGGTCGCTAAGAGAAAATAAAACAGCTGGCCAAAGAATTAACTTTACACTTACATACTTGCGGTAGCGCCATACCATGGCAATACATAACGATAAACCCAATACGCCCGAGATAGCACTACTTTCTAAAACGCTAAATTGCAAAGGTAAAAAAATCATCATTACAATGCCTGACCCAAAACCAGTGGTGCCTTGGATTAAACCAGCCATCAAAGCTGGAATGAGTACATAAAGTAATTGTTTCATCTAGTATAACTTCCTTTAAATCTAATTTTTGTTCATCTGTCTAAAATAATCTAGCTCATTATAATGCAGAAATTTATTGATTACAATTCGTGTACTCTTCGTGCATATCGAATCAAATTCGTGTATTCTTTTAATGAAAGAACAGAAAAATATTAAAGGAGGCGCTTATGAAAAAAGTAGCCTTATTAATTAATCCGATTGCTGGTATGGGTGGAAAAGTTGGCTTGAAAGGAACCGATGGCGCTGAAACTTTACACTTAGCACTCGAGCGAGGCGCTAAACCAGAGAGTGCTTTAAAAACAGTTTCCACTTTAGAAAAACTCTTACCTTTAAAAGAGGAGTTGCTCTTTTTAACAGCTGCAAATGACCTTGGTGAAAAAATGCTTTCTTCATTTGGATTTCAATACGACATCATTTACGAAGCGAAAGGACCTTCAACGACAAGTAAAGATACCCAGATTTTTTTACATCTGCTTGAAACATTCAAACCCGATCTCCTTTTATTTGCGGGTGGCGATGGGACCGCTCGCGATATCGTGAATGGCTTATCTTTAGATGTTCCTGTGATTGGCATTCCGACAGGTGTGAAAATTCATTCTGCTGTATTTGCCTTGTCGCCTGCTGAAGCCGGACGTTTGGCGTTGACATTTCTACAAGAAGCTCCGACTGAAGTGGTGGCACGTGAAGTGGTCGATATTGATGAAGAAGCCTTTCGACAAGATCACATTGCCACGAAAGTCTATGGCTTTTTGAATGTACCAGCTGCTAACAACTACTTGCAATCATTAAAATCGCCCACACCACAGTCAGAAAATGCTGCTCAAATTTCAGCGGCTCTGCAAGTGATTGATGATATGGAAAAGGATACTTTTTATATTATTGGATCAGGGTCAAGTGCAAGTCAGGTGTTAAAAGAATTGAGACTCCCATTTACGATGCTCGGCATTGATATGATTAAAAATAAAAAACTAATCGCCAAAGATGTCAATGAACAAGAACTATTAAAAATTATTGGGAATGCCCCCACTCGTTTAGTCGTCTCACCCATGGGAAACCAGGGCTATGTGTTTGGACGTGGGAATCAACAACTTTCTGCACAAGTACTAGAAAAAATTTCGAAGAGCGATTTAATCATTCTTTCGACCGATTGGAAATTACGCTCCTTAAATAATCGTGCGATGCTTATTTATACTGGCGATGCAGAAATCGATGCGCGTTTTAGTGGATTCTATCGAGTGATTACTGGGTACGAACAATTTTCGATGGTCAAAATGCGTGCGTTGACTGAATAAATGAAGGAATTTATAAATTTGTCTTGTAAATTTATTTTGCAGGACGTTTTTTAGCCCCAGTGAATATAAATTCTCCTCGTTTACACTTTTACTTATTCTCTACTATTAGTACTTAAAAAAATACGTACGCAAAAATCAGTTTGATCGAAATTGGCTCGCCAATTTCATCCTTTTTAAGATCTTAATCTGTGATATTGAGGCTAAGAGGCTAAAGTGGTAAACAACTGGGTATGATGTTTACCAATCTAAAAACTTGGAAGCTAGACAATGAATGCGGACTTATAATCCCGTTATACTATAAAATAAAAAAGGCGCTGATGAATATTTTATTTCAATATTCACCAACACCAAAAATTTGATTTTATTTTTTTCGACTTGCGGCATATTCTCTTTGAGCTGCACTTGCTTTTGGATCATAAGTAAGCACAGGTCTGCGCGATGCCGTCACTTCATCTAAGCGGCGGACTGAAGTTAAGTGTGGAGCTTCGGTTACAAGCGACAGATTTTCTTCCACTTCTTTTGCGATTTGAATGAAAGCATCCGCTGTAAAATCCAATTCTTCTTTCGATTCCGTTTCTGTCGGTTCAATCATCAAGCATTCCTCGACAATGAGTGGGAAATAAGTAGTCGGAGCATGAACGCCATAATCTAACAGTCGCTTTCCAATATCTTTGGCATTTGCGCCCAAAGCAACTTGTCGATTCGCACTAACAACAAATTCATGTTTACAATATTGGTCCTTGTACGGCGTCTCATAATAATCTTGAATCCGGCTCTTCAAATAATTCGCATTCAAGACGGCATCTTCCGAAACTTTGCGTAAACCTTCTGCGCCCATTGTTCGAATATAAGCATATGCCCGAACAATAACCCCAAAGTTTCCAAAATTCCCTTTGACTCGCCCGATCGATTCCGGATAAGCATCATTCAAAATAAATTGGTCGTCCACTTTTTCAACTCTCGGTACAGGCAAATAAGGCGCTAAAAATTCTTTCACACCAATTGGTCCAGAACCTGGACCGCCTCCACCATGCGGACCTGTAAATGTTTTGTGTAAATTCGTATGCACTACATCAAAGCCCATAATTCCTGGGTTCGTAATACCCAAGTTCGCATTCGAATTTGCGCCATCATAATAAAGCAAGCCGCCGACCTCATGAATAATATCTACAATTTCTAAAATATCTTTTTCAAATAAGCCCACGGTATTTGGATTCGTCAACATAATTCCAGCTGTATCTTCCCCAACTGCTGCACGCAACCCTTCAATATCTACCGTTCCATTTTCATTCGATGGAATTTCAATCGTTTGATAACCAGTCACTGCCGCTGTCGCCGGATTCGTTCCGTGAGCAGAATCTGGAATCAAAATTTTATTGCGTTGCTCGCCTTCTCCATTTGCTTCATGAAAGGCTTTAATGACTAAAATGCCAGCCAACTCGCCATGCGCACCTGCTGCCGGTTGCAAAGTGACTTGATCCATCCCCAAAATTTCGGCTAAATATTCTTGCATATTGTACATTAATTCTAACGCACCTTGTGCAGTTGCTGGATTTTGACTCGGGTGAATATTCGCAAAGCCATCTAGACTCGCAACTTCTTCATTCACCTTCGGATTATATTTCATCGTACACGAACCTAAAGGATACGGACCGGACTCAATCCCAAAGTTTTTATTCGAAAGTTGTGTATAATGACGAACTAACTGCAACTCCGAAATTTCCGGTAAAGCCGGTGCTTCTTCTCGCACTAAATGATCGGGCAATTCGACCTCTAAGTTAAAATCCTCTATTTCACTCGCAGGCAAATCATAAGCCGTCCGTCCTTCTTTAGACAATTCAAAAATGAAAGAATTATACTCATTTAACATCTGCATCCACCTCCACTAGCGCTTCGACAAACGCATCCATTTCTGCTTTCGTTCTTTTTTCAGTTACACAAAGCAATGCGATATTTTTTTGACCATACGCATCTGAAGCATCGAAACCACCAACAAAACCTTTGTCTACTAATTTTTCATTTACCTTTTTTACTGAATGGTTCAATTCGACCAAGAATTCATTGAAGAAAGGCACTTCATTTTTAATTGAATAACCCGCTTCTTTTAATTGGTTCGCTAAATAATGTGCGTTCGTAATATTTCTTTGCGCTAACTCTCCGATACCTTGTTTTCCGTAGACACTCATCGTAATCGCAGATGCTAACGTAAATAAAGCTTGGTTTGAACTATAATTGCTGGTCGCTTTTTCGCGACGAATATGTTGTTCACGTGTCGTCAAAGCTAAAACAAAACCGCGTTTTCCTTTGACATCCGCTGTCTCTCCGACAATTCGCGAAGGCAATTTGCGCATCAATGATTTGGTCACCGCAAGATACCCCGCATGTGGTCCACCAAAAGACATCGGAATTCCAAACGGCTGCATGTCACCTACCACAATATCCACCCCCAGTTTTCCAGGACTTTCCAATTTTCCTAAAGCTAACGGATTTGCAGAGACAATCAATAATGTTTTTGTTCCTGCTAGTGTTTCTTTGATCGCTTTTAAATCTTCAATCGAACCAAAGAAATTTGGATACTGTACCACAATTGCTGCCGTTTCAGGTGTTAGTTGACGCTTCAAATGTTCTAAATCCGTTGTGTCATTTACCAAATTCACTGCTTCAACTTCATATTCATTGCCAAATGCATAGGTTTTTAAATTTTCTAACCCTTGTGGATGAATGGCCTTCGAAACTAAAATTTTCGATGACTTTTTCACACTGCCCAATGCTAAATTCGCCGCTTCCGCCAAAGCGTTAAAGCCATCATACATCCCACTGTTGGTAACATCCATCCCCGTCAATTCACAAATCATGGTTTGCCATTCGAACAACGCCTGCAATCCGCCCTGTGAAATTTCTGGTTGATAAGGCACATAAGCCGTTAAAAATTCTTGCCGAGAAATAATGTGCTTTACCACAGAAGGAATATGATGATCGTATACGCCAGCACCTAAGAAATAAGGCATTTGCGAAGCAGTCACATTCTTTTGGGCCAACCCTCTCGTGTGTTGCAACAATTCATATTCGCTCAACGGTCGTGGTAAATCCATTGGTTCATCCAGTCGAATTGATTCAGGAATGTCTGAAAACAAATCCATGATGTCCCCCGCACCAATGGTTTCTAACATTTCCTTGCGGTCTTGTTCCGTATTCGGTAAATATCTAAAATCCGTCATTTAAAAACTCCATTCTAAATGCGTAAATTTAACGCTTAAAGTAAGAAAAAAGCACGCTCCATAGAAAAAGCCTCACTGTGTGGAACATGCTTTTCGATTTTTCTATTCCTCTTCGATTTGAGACTGATATTGTTCTTCAGTCAAGAAAGTCGAAGTATCTACTTCTCCTGCTGCTTGGATTTCGACAAACCAACCGGCACCCATCGCGTCATCGTTCACGAGTTCTGGCTCGTCTTCTAAATTTTCGTTGATTGCCAAAACAATCCCAGTCACTGGCGAAAGAATTTCAGACACTGATTTTACTGATTCTACAGTTCCTAATTCGTCTCCCGCCTCCAATTCATCATCCACTTCTGGCAATTCCACATAAACGACATCACCCAATTGCTCTTGTGCATATTCTGTAATTCCGATACGTACACGATTTTCTTCTAATAATTCAATCCAATCATGATCTTCTGTAAAGTAAATTGTTGTCATTTGCTCCACTCCATTATCCTTTTATTTATTTTCTCTTTTTAACCAATCTTTTTTCTCAAGGACTGCCGTAACTTTTTTATTTCGAATTTCAACGAGGACTTCTTGTCCCAGCTTTGTTGCTTGCTGATCCACTAGCATAAACCCAATTGATTCACCGAGTGTCGGACTTTTTGTTCCAGAAGTCACTTCACCAATTTCTGTCCCATCTTCCAAAAAGACTTTCATCCCTGGTCGGGCAATGCCTTTCCCAGTCAACGTGAACCCGCGTGAAATTCTTTTTTTGTCCTGTTGTTTATATGTTTCAAGTGCTTCTTTCCCTGGATAATCGGCTGATTTTTGGTCTCCAGTTTTCACCGTGAAACCAATGCCACCTTCCAACGGATTGATGGTTTCAGATAAATCATTCCCATATAAAGCCAATCCTGCTTCCAATCGTAGAGTATCCCGAGCACCGAGTCCACATTCTTTGATCCCGTATTCTTCCCCCGCTCGTAGTAATTCTTGCCACAATTTTTCTTGCGCGTCAAAAGGAAGATAAAATTCAAAACCATCTTCCCCTGTATAACCTGTTCTTGAGATCATAACATTATCAATATCTGCTACCGTTTCATTCGGCAAAAACGAAAAAGATTTGAGATTCGACAAGTCCGCTTGTGTCAGTTCGCTTAATACCTTCATTGCCTTTGGTCCTTGAATGGCGATCAAACCATAATTCTTTGAAACATCTTCAATTGTCACTTCAAAATTCATCTGATGCTCTACAAACCAATTATAAATTTTCTCTGTATTCGAAGCATTAGGCGTAAACAATATTTCTTCATTCGAAAATTTATAAAAGATGACATCATCTAATGTTCCACCCTCGGCATTCGTAATGGCGGTATACATTGAACGGTGATTTCCCAATTTGGAGGCATCATTTGTGATTATGGACTGCACAAAAGGTAGCGTGTCTTTCCCAGTAATCCGCAACTCTCCCATATGTGCCACATCAAAAATTCCGACCGAATGGCGGACAGCCTGATGTTCTTCGATAATTTTAGTAAACTGGATGGGTAACGCCCACCCACCAAAATCCGTCAGTTTTAATTTGTTGGCTTGATAATATCCATACATTGGTGTTTGTTTTAAAATTGAATCTTGCACGTCTGACATCATTAATCCCTCTCATTCATTTTATAATCGCTACTCAATATTTTAGCCGCTTTAACTAATTGAGCCGCTAACACAGATGTCGTCACCGAACCGACTCCTCCCGGAACTGGTGTGATGGCTGATGCGACGGGAAAAACGTCTGCATAATCAACATCGCCCATGACTTCTCCATCTTGGTAACCATACCCCACATCAATAACCACAGCCCCTTTTTTAACCAAGCTTGCGTCGATTAACCCCAGCTGACCAGTTGCAGAGATAAGAATATCTGCCTTTTTCGTATACATGTTTAAATCTTTTGTGTGGATATGTAAATTAGAAACCGTAGCATCCAAGTTTGACAATAAAACAGACAAGGGTTTACCAACAGTCGAACTGCTTCCGATTACCACAATGTCCGTTCCTTCTAATGTAATATCATAAAAACGAAGAATTTCTAAAACCGCTAAAGGAGTACTCGGCATTAATGCGGACACATCCCCAGCCATCAGTCGTCCAAGATTTAGCGGATGCAGACCATCGACATCTTTTCGAGGATCGATTGCTTCCGCTAATCTTTTTTTCGATACACCCCCTGGTAAAGGATGCATCAAAATAATGCCGTGAATGGTCTCCTCTTGATTTAGACGATGCATTTCTTCTAACAATTCGGCATTTGTTGCATTCGCTGGGAATGTCACTCGCTCCACTTCGATTCCGCAACTCGTCATTGCCTGTACAGCATTCTGCTCATAACTAACCGACGATTCTTCATCCCCCACACGGAAAATCGCTAACTTTGGTACTACCCCCTGTTCTCTTAAAGCTTTTGC
Organism: uncultured Carnobacteriaceae bacterium; assembly: GCA_964612765.1. Classification (GTDB taxonomy): domain Bacteria; phylum Bacillota; class Bacilli; order Lactobacillales; family Carnobacteriaceae_A; genus Atopostipes. The sequence goes on along the minus strand of CAZTEC010000008.1, from coordinate 19,150 downwards.
ATCTTCTGAAATTTGTCTTCGAATAGATTGCCCCACTTCTCTTCCATCTAAAATTCGTGTCATTTCTTTCTACCCACTCCAATAGTTCTCTTTAAATAATAAATAATTTTCTCTGTGTTCATTCAAATCCATTTTACCAGAAAGTTGTCTATTCTAATAATAAGTGTTAATAATAAAAAAGTCCAACCCCGAAGGATTGAACTTTATTCGAATTATTTTTTGTCTTACGATTTTTTCAATACTTCTTTTAAGTATTGTCCCGTATAGCTTTCAGAGACTTCAGCAATTTCTTCAGGTGTTCCTGTCGCTACAACAGTCCCTCCACCATCGCCACCTTCTGGTCCTAAATCGATAATATGATCAGCCATTTTGATGACGTCCAAATTATGTTCGATCACTAATACCGTATTGCCACTTTCCACCAAACGATTCAACACTTCAAGTAATTTGGCGATATCATGCGAATGGAGTCCAGTTGTTGGTTCATCCAAGATATAAAAATTCTCTCCTCTTTGAATTTTCTGCAACTCGCTGGCCAATTTCATTCGTTGTGCTTCCCCACCGGAAAGTGTCGTTGAGGATTGACCTAAACGAATATAGCCTAAACCAACATCTACAATGGTTTGTAATTTCCGCTCAATTTTTGGAATTTTTTTAAAGAATTCTACAGCTTCTGTGGCTGTCATATCTAAAACATCTGCAATTGATTTATCTTTATATTTAACTTCTAACGTTTCCGAATTATATCGCTTGCCATGGCATACCTCACAAGGAATATATACGTCTGGGAGAAAATGCATTTCTATTTTCTTAATCCCATCCCCTTTACAAGCTTCACAACGGCCACCTTTTACGTTAAAACTAAAACGCCCTTTTTTATACCCTCGAATTTTCGCTTCATTTGTTTGCGCATATAAATCCCGAACATCATCGAATAAACTCGTATATGTTGCCGGATTACTGCGCGGCGTACGACCAATTGGACTTTGATCGATACTGATAATTTTTTCAATCTTATCATAGCCTGAAATTTCATCGAACTTCCCCGGTTTGTCTGTCGAACGGCTCACAACTCGCGCTAAAGCTTTCTTCAAAATACTATTTACGAGCGTTGATTTTCCAGAACCTGAAACACCAGATACCACTACAAATTTCTCTAATGGGAATTCCACATCGATATTTTTCAAATTGTTTTCTCTTGCACCAGTAATTTTAACTGTGCCATGATCTTCATTTCGTCTTTCTTTCGGCACCGCGATTTTCTTTTTACCCGAGAGGTACTGCCCAGTAATTGAAGCGTCATTTTTCGCCACCTCTTCTGGTGTACCTTCGGCGATTACTTGCCCACCATTTTCACCTGCTCCTGGACCAATGTCAATCAGATGATCCGCAGCAAGCATAGTATCTTCATCATGTTCAACTACGATTAAAGTATTTCCTAAATCACGCATCGTTAATAATGAATCGATTAAACGATTGTTATCACGCTGATGCAAACCAATCGAAGGCTCATCCAGAACATACATGACTCCGGTTAAATTCGAACCAATTTGCGTCGCCAAACGAATTCGCTGCGCTTCTCCACCAGATAAAGAACCCGCTTTTCGACTTAAAGTCAAATACTCTAGGCCGACATTTTTTAAGAAATACAAACGATCAGAAATTTCTTTGTGAATTGGTGCTGCAATCGTTTGATTATTTTCGGATAAATTCAGTTCAGCAAAGAATGTTAATGCTTCTCCAACAGAAAAATCACTCACTTCAGCAATATCTGTTTGGTTGACTTTCACACTCAATGCTTCTCGGTTCAGACGCTTTCCTTTACAAACTGGACACGCCAATTCCGTCATATATTCGCTCATTACTCTGCGCGTATAATCACTTGAAGTGGTGTGATATCGACGCGAAATATTATTAAGTACCCCTTCAAAAACTAAATCCGTATCACGAACATTCCCAAAATCATTCGTATAATGGAAATGAAATTCTTTTTTGCCTGAGCCATTTAAAACAATCTCTTGGTCTTTTTTCGGTAAGTCTTCAAATGGAATGGTCATATCAATCCCAAACTGTTCACACGCTTGGCGCAACATTTCAGGATAATATTGTGAACTAATCGGTTGCCATGGTACGATAGCTCCATCTTCTAACGTTTTGCTCTTATCCGGAATAACTAAATCAATGTCCACAATTAATTTTGTACCCAAGCCATCACACTCAGCACATGCTCCAAATGGTGCGTTGAATGAAAATAAACGTGGCTCTAATGTCGGAATCGTGAAACCACAAAGTGGACATGCATGGTGTTCGCTAAATACAATTTCATCGCCATCGATGACATCAATCGTAGCATAACCATCCGCTAATTCTAACGCAGTTTCTAGCGAATCAATTAGACGCGAACGAATGCCTTCTTTAATAACTAACCGGTCAACCACGACTTCAATATCGTGATTTTTATTCCGATCCAGCTCGATTTCTTCGCCAACGTCATACATTTCGCCATCCACACGGACACGCACATACCCATCGCTTTGAATTTTCTCCAAAACTTTTTTGTGCTCCCCTTTTTTCGCTTTAATCATTGGGGCGAGCACTTGAATTCTTGTTCGGTCGGGTAATTCTCTTAACTGCTCTACCATTTGATCCACGGATTGACTCGAAATTTCCGTCCCATCATTTGGACAAATTGGTGTCCCAACTCGCGCATAAAGTAAACGAAGAAAATCGTTAATCTCTGTCGCAGTCCCCACGGTTGAGCGCGGATTATTGCTTGTCGTTTTTTGGTCAATCGAAATTGCTGGACTCAATCCATCAATACTATCTACTTCTGGTTTATCCATTTGTCCCAAAAATTGGCGCGCAAATGCAGATAAAGATTCCACATATCGTCTTTGCCCTTCCGCATACAAAGTGTCAAATGCGAGAGAACTTTTTCCCGAACCAGACAAGCCTGTCACAACAACAAATTTATCTCGCGGAATCGTTACGTCAATATTTTTTAAATTATGCGTTCTTGCACCATGGACAACTATATTATCATTTGCCACTCATATCATTTCCTTTTTACTCAGTCTATTATTCCTATCAATTTCTAAAATTACAAATATTTATATTATAATGCTTACCTATTATAACAAGAAACTCTTCGAATATACAGAAAATACGTTCGGATAATATTTTTTTATTGCGTCTACTATTCTTTCAGTTCTAAACCTAACGACGTAGGGGGGGATGAACGAAATATATCCTATTGAAAAAAATATATCAATAAGCAAAAAACCAGCTAACCACTATAAGCAGTTAACTGGTCAATTTAATGAACGCTTAAATATTAATCCAGATCCGTGATCTCACCTGTATCCAGATAAAGAATCCATTCGCCAATATTTTTAACGTAGTCACCGATTCGTTCCAAGTGCATTCCAACAAATGAATAGTCAGAAGCTGCTAGAACAGCATCCGGATCATCTTTCATTAATTCTAAAGCTTTTAAACGTAACTCATGATATCCTGTATCAATTTCCTCATCACGTTTCGCTGTCTCTCTTGCTTTTTTGACATCAAATTCAACAAATGCATCAATAATATCAGTACACATTGTGTTAATTTTGTCACCTAATTCTGATATGGAAGCTTCAAGTCCAGCATCACGTTTATTCCCTTTAACATTAATCGTTACTTCTGAAATACTTTGTGCATGGTCAGCCATACGTTCCAAATCAGAAGAAGCACGCATAACCGCTAAAATACGACGTAAGTCTGTTGTATTTGGTTGTTGTAATGCAATAATTTCATAACATTTACGATCAATATCATTTTCTTTTTGATTAATTTTTTCATCGCCATCGATGACTTGTCGCGCAAGTTCAGCGTCATGATTAATTAATCCCTTGACTGATTTATAGATGGCTTCATTTACCATTCGACCTAATTGTGATAAGTCGCGATGGATTTCAGCAAGTTTTTCATCAAATACTCTTCTCATGTAAATAAATCCTCCTATCGAATCTAAATTCTAACCGATTAACCGAAACGACCAGAAATATAGTTTTCCGTTTGAATATCATCTGGATTAGTAAAGATTTTTGTTGTGTCACCTGTTTCGATTAATTCTCCACTTAAGAAGAAAGCTGTACGGTCAGACACTCGAGAAGCTTGTTGCATATTGTGTGTAACCATAGCAATTGTATATTCCTCTTTAAGAGTTGTCACCAATTCTTCAATCTTTGCTGTCGAAATTGGGTCGAGCGCTGAAGTTGGCTCATCCATTAATAAAATTTCAGGTTCCACCGCAAGAGCACGTGCAATACAAATACGTTGTTGTTGTCCACCAGAGATAGATAAAGCACTGCGATCTAAATAATCTTTTACTTCATCCCAAATCGCTGCTGATTTTAATGAACGTTCAACGATTTCATCTAATTCATTTTTATCCTTAATTCCATGCGTTCTTGGTCCATAAGCGATATTATCATAGATACTCTTCTTAAATGGATTCGGATGTTGGAACACCATTCCTACTTTTTTACGCAAAACATTGACGTTTGTACCTGGTGCATAAATATCTTTTCCATCTAATTCAATGGTTCCGTCAATTCGAGCACCTTCTACTAAATCGTTCATACGGTTTAATGTTTTAATAAATGTTGATTTACCAGATCCAGATGGTCCGATAAAAGCAATAATTTGATTTTCATAGATATCCATATTAATATTTTTCAATCCCTGGAAATCTCCGTACCATAAATTTAAATCTCTTATTTTCATTTCAGCCATAATATTTATTTACCTCCCTGAACTAATTTACGACTCACAAATGTTGATAATGCATTGAGTAGGAGTACTACAAATACAAGAACAACTGCTGTGGCGTAAGCTTCATTAACGTGGAACCCTTCATTTGACAAGACGTACATATGAACAGCCATGGTACGACCTGATGAGAAGAGTGTTGTTGGCAAGTTTGTCGACGAACCTAATGTATAAATTAGGGCAGCGGACTCTCCGATGACTCGTCCAATTGATAAGATGACACCCGATAAAATTCCTGGCATCGCAACAGGTAAGACCACGTTAAAGATGGTTCTTAGTTTTCCTGCGCCTAATGCGAAACTCGCTTCACGAAGCGGCATACCTACTGATAATAAGGCTTCTTCTGTCGAGCGAATCATTAATGGAAGAATCATAATCGTCATCGTCAAAATACCTGAGATTAAAGAGAATGACCAGCCTAGAAACGTAACGAAGAATAAGAAACCAAATAAACCGTAAACAATCGATGGTACCGCAGATAATGTATCTGTCGCCATTGAAATGATTTTTACTAATGGTTTACTACGGTCCGCATATTCAGCTAGATAGATTGCCGTAAAAATACCAATTGGCCCCGCAATTAATAACGCCCCAAAAATAATAAATAGAGTCGTGATTAATGAAGGCATTAACGAAACGTTTTCGGAAGTATAGTTCCATTCAAAAAGTGACGGCGTAATATAAGGAACACCATTCACAAAAATAAAGACTACCATGTAAAAGAGTGCACCAAAAGTAATGGCTGCTCCAAAATAAACGGCTAATCTTGCGAGAGTACTTTTATTCATATTTATTTCGCCTCCCGGTTCTTAATGAAAATAAATACACTGTTAATAATTAGGATGAACACGAATAAGACAACACCTGTTGCAATTAATGCCGAACGGTGATCTCCTGATGCATAACTCATCTCTAATACAACGTTTGTCGTTAGTGTACGTACCCCTTTTAATAACCCGTCTGGTACGAGTGGTTGGTTCCCTGCAACTAATACAACAGCCATCGTTTCACCAATTGCACGACCAATTCCTAATACAACACTCGAAATAACTCCAGACGAAGCCGCTGGGGTCATCACTGTAAAGACGGTTCTTTCGTGCGTAGCTCCTAAAGCAACACCTGCTTGATAATAAGGTCGTGGGACGGCTCTTAATGAACCTTCTGATAATTCAATAATCGTTGGTAAAATCATAATCGCTAATAACAACATCGCCGTTAGCATGCTATAGCCATTTCCACCAACGTTATCACGAATTAATGGCACTAGAAATTGTAAACCAAAGAATCCATAAACAATTGAAGGAATTGAAGCCATCAAGCTAACTGCTGGTTTAAGTAATTTATATAAACGTGGCGGACAAAATTCTGCCATAAAAAGCGCAGTGAGTATTCCAATTGGTACCCCGATAACTGCCGCTCCAAGGGTTACATAAACTGAACCTAAAATCATTGGCAATAAACCAAAGCGAGGGGTGGCGTTTGAAGGTCTCCATTCGGTACCGAATAAAAATTCATCAAAACCATATTTAACCATCACTGGTAATCCGTTCGCGAACATAAATATAATGATGAGCACCAAGGCAACAATCGACATGGTTGCTGCGACTAAGAAGACGCCATTCCATATCCGCTCTTTTCTTTCTGCCAAATTGATCATCCTCTCTAAAAAATAAATAGTCATTAATCATTCATCATCAAGTATAGCAAAAAAGGTGTATTTCCACTGTTAAGATTATGTAAATACCCGCATAGAAAGAAAAAAATAGGGAAGATACCAAGACCCTCCCTATATCTATTCTACATTATTTTTTTGCTAATGATTCGAATTATTGTACTGCGTCCCATGAAGTAATGTCACCTAAGTAGATTCCGCCAATTGTATCCATAGAGATATCTTCTGTTGAGTTATCGTTATGAACGATTACTGCAATACCATCAATTGCAACTGCTTTAGTTTCTGTAACTTGTCCTTGCTCTTCTTCATCTAATTCACGAGAAGCCATACCGATATCAGCTGTTTGATCAATTGCTGCAGTAACACCAGCACCTGAACCAGGAGCAGTAATATCAATTGTTACATCTGGGTTTAATGCTTGATATTCTTCAGCGAAACGTTCCATAACTGGTTGAACAGAAGTTGATCCTACAACTGTAATGTTTCCTGATAAACCAGATGCTTCATATTCTTGAGCGTCTGATACAGATGAAACGTATCCTTCTTCTTCAACAATCGCTTGAGCTTGAGCTGAATCCATGAATGCCCAGAAATCTGCAGCTACTTCACTTAATTCCCCACCGTAAGTTACGTTAAAGTTACGAGCAACTTCATAGTCTCCAGCAGAAATGTTTTCTGGAGTAGCTTCTACACCATTAACACTTAAAGCTTTAACAGAGTCATTTAATGAGCCTAATGAAATGTAACCAATCGCATAAACATCTCCAGCTACACCTGTCATTACAGCGTTAGTTCCGTTTTGTACTGTAGCGGCTTGTGTGATTGCATCTTCACCAGCGTCGTCAGTGATTCCTGCAATTTCAACGAATGCGTCACGTGTACCTGATCCACTTTCACGAGTAATTACGTGAATATCAGTTGATGCATCAAAATCTCCAGCAGCTTCTTCAGTCCCTTCGTCAGAAACTGTATCTGCATCTTCAGTTCCTGTATCTTCTTCTGCACCGTTACCACATGCTGCTAATAATAATGATAAGCTTAATGCTGACATCCATTTTGCTGTTTTTCCAAGAGTCATAAATAAGTCTCCTCTATTCTTTGATTGAATGACAATTTTGCCTTCCAATACATAATACAAAACAATTATTTACATATTATGTATTTAATGTAAAGGTTACGTAAAGTCGCCAACTTATTGTTTCTTTTTGAATGGAATCGTGACATAAAACGTTGTCCCAACGTTCACTTCACTGAATAATTCAATTTGACCACCCATTCCTTCAATAATCCATTTAACGATAGAGAGTCCTAATCCAGTACCGCCTGAATTTCTACTTCTCGCTTTGTCCACACGATAGAATCGTTCAAAAATACGCAACTGATCTGCTTCAGGGATGCCGATTCCATTATCGATGACTTGAACGATCGCCTGATTATTCTCCTGTTCAATCGCTACGATCACTTTCCCATTAGCCGGTGTATATGATATAGCATTAGCAATTAAGTTCATTAAGAGTTGTTTTAATTGATCCCGATTTGTTTCAATATAAACGGGTTCACTTTCTTCTATAGAACAGTCCATTTCTTTGAGTTCAATTTTTTGTTGTAAAATCTGAAAGACTTCCTCAACTACTTCACGAATTCGAATCCGATCGACAGAGGCTGGTGCGTATTTCTGTTCAAGTTTCGATAATTGTAGAATGTCTTGAACCATTAAATCTAACCTCGTCGACTCTTTATGCATTATTTCAAGAAATTCTGTTAGCACTTCTTTATCTTCCATTGCCCCATCGAGTAAAGTCTCACTAAAACCTTTCAGTGCCGTAATCGGTGTCCGCAATTCATGGGAAACATTGGCAGCAAAGTCTGTACGAATACTTTCTAAGCGTCTAATCTCTGTAATGTCGTAGAGTAACACGATATAATTTTGTTCGCCTACATCTCGTCCAGGGGCTGGAACAATGTTTGCGTCTAGAATTTTTTCATCTGGGAAATAACTATACACTTCTGAATTTAATGTTTCATTTTTCTGATAGGCTTCTTCAATCAGCTCAATTAATTCCGCACTCTTTACATAATCCGTATACAAGTGAGAAATCTTACCATATAAGTTGACACCTAATAATTCATTCATCACGGGATTCACAATTTGAATACGACGTTCTTCATCTAACAACATCACACCAATAATTAATTGATTAATTAAACTATAAATACGTTGGTCACTCGTCTGAAGAGTGAATTGTTGCTGCTCCAAATTCTCTGCTAACTCATTCAATGAAGAACCCAGTTCATCAATTTCTTCATATGAATTTCCTGTGTAGCGTGCATCATAATCAAAATTTGTTAAACGCCCCATGACCACTTGCATCTCGGATAGTGAATGGGTAATTCGATTTACCCAATTGCGTGTTAACCAAACCAACACTAATGCTAAAATAACCGTTCCCACGAATTGAATCAATAAAGAGAGATTGATAATTTCTGTTAAATCCGTAATCTCACTAGATAAACGAATAATTCCAATCGGTTGATTGGAATCATTATCGACAGCTTTAGCTACTGAGTAGATAGAATATTCTGAATTTTGACTCGTGCGATTGGCTACGCCTAAAATTTCGCCATCTAACACTTGTTGAATTTCCGAATAATTAAAGAAATTTTCATTTTCGCTTAATTCAACATTCGAATCAAAAAGAACTTCACCTTGTTCATTCAAAAAAGTGATGCGATCATTTAATATAGGTGATAACTCTTCAAGAATACTCAAAACATCTGACTCGTCAGTGACACTTTCTCTTCCTTCAAGTGGGTGGTTTTCAATATATTCGGTTAAGGAAATAATTTCTTCATCTAAACGATTTCTTTGTTGATCCACCATAAAATTTTCGACCACATTACTAAGCAAGAAATACAGAAGAAAGATGAACGTAGCTACGATGATAAAATATATGCCATACAATCTACGTTTTATTTGTTTCATCTGGGTTCCTCTAATTTATAACCAAAGCCGCGTGCGGTAATAATATATTCTGGTTTTTTCGTATCAAGTTCAATCTTTTCTCGCAAATGGCTGATATGTACATCAACAATTCGAGTCTCACCTGCAAAATCATAATTCCAAATCGCATTTAATAATTGTTCACGGCTCAAAATACGCTCCGTTCTTCTCGCTAGATAAAGCAATAAATCGAATTCTTTTGGTGTCAATTCGATACTCTCTCCTCGAACCGTCACTTCATACTTCTCTGGATAAATCGTAATGTCTCCGACAGCAATTACTTCATCTTCCGCTTGTTGAGAGGTATCTGAAGGATCCGCTTGTTTATATCGTCTAAAGATAGCTTTCATTCTCGCGATTACTTCACGCGGACTAAATGGTTTTGTGATATAGTCATCCGCACCAATTTCAAGGCCTAAGATTTTATCAATTTCTGTATCTTTTGCAGTTAACATAATAATCGGCACTTCAATTTTTTCTTGACGAATTTCTCGACAAATATCCATGCCATCTTTACTCGGCAACATCAAATCCAATAAAATCATGTCGTATGAACGGGTTAACGCCATGTCTAATCCTTCTTGCCCATCCATTGAAGATTCGACTTCGTAACCTTCTCTTTCCAAATTGTAGCTCAACAATTTTAAAATCGACTGCTCATCTTCAACTATTAATATCTTCTTCATCATTATTTCCTCTCTTTTCATCCAATGATCGAATCCAATAGCCAACAGATTCCAAACTATAAAATTAATAAACCTAAATTATTAAAATCATTATCATATAAAGGGGTCTCGGCGATAACAATTTCTCCATCACTTCTTTTTACCTTCATTTTGATATAGGAACGGTTGAATGCAATCACTTCATCAAAAGCTGTTTGATCAACCATTTCTACTTCATTAATCGTCATAATGACATCGCCGACCGCTAAATTTAACCGTTCCGCTGGTGAGTCTGCTCGAACTGCAATGACTTTCAAGCCTTCATCCACAGGGCCATAGCGGTAACTCCATTGATTTTCTCTTTGTCTATGTCTATATAATATCATGATCCCAAAGAATAAGAGAAGGATCATGACAATTGGGAGAATCATTGAAAAGAAATAAGTTCCCACGAATAAAGCGAGACCGGCAACCGCCAACCAACTAAATTCCTTTTGTAATAAACTTGTCGCCTCCGAAATACGTTGTGTCGAAACGGTATAATGGAAACCCATTAATACAGGAAGCATTAGAATTGAATAGGTCTGTTCACCAATCTCAAATACTGGCCACCAATTGAACATCGTCTCAACCACATGGCCTGGAACAAGAACAACTAAGGGCAACACCCATAATGTTTTATTTGGGTAAAGCGCGACCGTCTTCCCTCGTTTTGATTTACCTAAAATTGGGAAAATACGATTTCCTCGATTTTTTTGCATGGTCCATAGGGCAACAATTAATAAAACCAAAGCGATTAGTAAGGTATTTATCATACCAGAAGTTTCAGAACTGGATTGCAAATTTAGTGTAAAGATTTCTTCATTCAATATATTTTGAAGGTTGCTCCAAGGTATGCTCACCTCAAAATAATCCAAACTAAAATAAAGCAAAGAAGCCATCAAAAAAGTAAAAATAGGATGGATCAAGCGAGAGCCACCAATCAGTAAAAAAGTTATGGCAACGAGTTGGTAAAGAACTATCCATTTAATCGTAACAGGGATACCGAGAAGAAAGAATACAATCGATAATATGATACCTGGAACAATACCCGTCAATAAAAAGTCTGTCAATTCAAAATTCGAACGATTAAAGTTCACACGAAACTGACTGCGTGAATAATTGACACGTTGATTTCGATTGAACCAAGCGTACAGTATGCCAAGAATAAATACAGGTTGGATAAAAAAGAATATAATTGCCCAAAGGACATTTGTCATTAACATTGCTTCACTTCTTTCGAGGTTATAAATTCAACTTACTATTAATTCTACATTTTAAGTCAAATATTTTCAATGATTGCCACATGTTACTTGAAAATATGTATGAATAACGAAAAACCCCAAGTACTCGGATGAATACTTGAGGTTTATATGACTGAATTTTTTGGTTAAAGATTTAATTTATCTTAGTTGGTTCCTATTAACGACCGAATCCAACAACTTTACTTGCCCAGTAGCCTGAGTTAAATTGTGAAACAGCTACTCCAGTATGTGATTGTGAACCAATGAAACTTCCTCCACCGAGATAAATTCCTACGTGATTAATTCCACCTTCAACATTGAAGAAAACTAAATCTCCAGGTTGAGCTTGACTTCTCGAAACACGAGTTGTTCCACTGTATTGTCCTGCAGCAGTACGGGGTAACGAACGACCTGCACGAGCGAATACATATGATGTGAAGCCTGAACAGTCAAATCCACTAGTTGTTGTTCCACCATAATAATAAGGGACACCCGTTAAACTGTGGGCAATACCTAAAACTGAACCACTACTCACCGATGGAGCAGGAGCAGGAGCTGGTGTTGATACCGAACTACTTGATGAAGTTGCAGTTGTACTTGATGCAGCAACAGCACTTGATGAAGCTGTACGTACTGTTTGTAATTCTAATCGACGTTGTTCTGCCGCTTGTGCTCGAGCCACTAACGCATCACGGTCAGTTTGTGCAACTGCTTTTTCAGCAGCAATTTGAGCTAGCATACTTTCTTGCTCCGCTTTTTTCTCTTCTAATAGCGATTTATTCGATTCTAATTTTGCTGCTAAAGTTGTTTGTTCTTCTTGTTTCTCAACAGTTTCAACTTCTTTTTCTTCAACTAAAGCTTTATCGGCTTCTTGTTGTTCAACGGTCTTTTTGTTTTGTTGAATTAATGTAGTCACTACATCCACTCGACCAATGACGTCATTTAAAGACTCTGCATTTAATACAAAATGAATTAAGTTACTTGACTCTCCCATAATTTGTAATGCACGAGCTTGTTCATCCAAATGTTCTTCACGTTGAGCAATTAACACTTTTAATTGTTCAATTTCTGCACGAATGGTTTCTAATAATTCAGCCGTTTCTTCCATTTCTGCAACAAGTAATTCTGCTTCTTCTTCATTCTCACGAATTTCTTGCTGAAGAGCTGTAACTTTAGATGACACTTCATTTTGTTCTGAAGTCAATTCAGAAATTAAAGAATCAAATTCTGAAATAGTTTCTGGCGCAGCTGACACGATTAATACCGGCGAAGCGAGTGTAGCAAATCCGATTGATCCAGCCAACGCTAGAGAAAGTAATTTTTTCTTAAACATATATCTTTTTCCTCCAAAAATTTCATTCATTTTTTCATTCATTATATTTCGTTTTATTCTTAGTCTGTGCTTAAACTTTTAAGAATCGGCGAATTGAGAGAGAGGATCCAATTGAGCCAATAATAATTCCTAACCCCATGAGTAATCCGATTAAATAATACATATAAGGTTGAGGCGCTAATAGTGCGAAATAGGTTCCTTGGAAAAATCCAGATAATGCAGTATATACAGAATCATAGATAAACCATAGGGCTACAGATGGGATGATTGATCCGACTAGACCAATTAAAGCTCCTTCGATAATAAATGGCCAGCGGATAAACCAGTTTGTAGCTCCAACCAATTTCATAATTTCAATTTCAGTACTTCTTGAGAAGATTGTAATTCGAATCGTATTTGAAATCAGGAAGATCGCTGTGAAAATTAAAGCGATAATGATAATTCCTCCGACATTACGAATGGTCGATGTCATTTGGAATAATCGATCCGCATCCGCTCCACCGTAATTCACTTCTGTTACAAAATCCATCGGTTCAATTTCCGAAGCAATCTGCGCTGTAACTTCTGGTGAAGTCGTGTCTACAATAAACACGTTGTATAGAGGATTTTGGTCTCCTTGGAACAATTCAAATGTGTCGCCGTAACTGCCAACAACACTTTCTAATTCATCTTCACGACTTGAAAAAGTGACTGTTTCTACTTCTTCTAATGCTTCTAATTCGGTTTTCAAAGCTGCTTCATCATCAGGTGTTGCCGCTAAATCGACATACACGCGGACACTTACATCATTTTCGATGTTTGTTGCTAATTCGTTAATGTTCATGACCGTTGCAATTAATGCACCGATAAGTAAGAGAGTGATTGACACAGCACTTACTGCTGCAAAACTCATCCAACCATTTCGACGGATACTTTTGAAACCTTCTTTAATGTGTCGACCAACCGTTCTAATTTTCATTCGTATATCCTCCTTCAACATCATCTCGGATAATACGTCCATCATCAATTACGATGACGCGATGTTTATATTGGTCTACGATTTCATTATTATGTGTTGCCATGATAATCGTTGTTCCTTGAGCATTAATGTGTTCGATGATTTCCATAATACCTGCAGATGTTTCTGGGTCTAAGTTTCCAGTTGGCTCATCGGCGATAAGTACTCGAGGCATATTCGCAATCGCGCGAGCAATAGCTACACGTTGTTGCTCCCCTCCGGATAATTCATTCGGTAACATTTTTGCTTTGTGTTCTAAACGAACTAATTTCAATACTTCATTTACTCTTGCTTCAATTTGTCGTGGACTTTTTTCTAAAACTTCCATTGCATATGCAATATTTTCAAACACTGTTAATGTGGGTAGAAGTTTAAAGTCTTGGAAAACCACTCCAACTTGTCGTCTGAGGAATGGAACATCCTTTTCTTTCATCGTCATGATATCAAAATCTGTTACATTGATTGAACCTTTTGTTGGTAGAACTTCTCGGTACATCATACGCATAAATGTTGATTTACCCGCTCCACTTGGTCCTACGATATAAACAAATTCTCCTTGTTCAATGCGAACAGTTAAATCATGAATAGCTGTAATTCCATTGCCGTATACTTTTGATACGTTCTTCATTTCTATCATTATATAAACACCTTTTTGTTTTAATAGATTTGTTATTCTAGTCATTCATTAAAGTCAACATTCAATAAAAATGGACAGACATTTTCCGCCACTAGGAGTAGTATAGCATCCCGATACAACAGGTATATTGAATTTACATTACATTAACATTTCAAACCTAACATAATATTTCAAGTATCTCGTCATCCAAGAATAATTATCGATGAAACCTTATACTACAGTGTTTTAAATGTTTCAAATATTATCTTAAACTGTTCACCATTTTGTAAATATCCAGTTAACCTCTTCTGTAAATCGCAAAAAATCTCAGATTCAGCGATTATCGCCTCATCTGAGATACATATGGTTCGTATTTAACTATTATTTTTGATACATTAAATTTTAATCGTTTTTTGTAATGGTTGCTCTAAGGTAAGATTCAATAAATGGATCTAAATCGCCATCCATTACAGCGTCTGTGTTTCCTGTTTCTTCATTTGTCCGATGATCTTTCACCATGGAATATGGATGGAACACATATGAACGAATTTGAGAACCCCAACCGATTTCTTTTTGTTCCCCACGTAATTTTGCAAGCTCTGCTTCTTTTTCTTCCTGTTGTTTTTGGAATAATTTAGATTTTAAATGCTGCATGGCCGTTTCGCGGTTCGCTAATTGTGAACGTCCCGCTTGACTGGTCGCCACGATCCCCGTTGGAATATGTGTGATCCGAACAGCTGATTCCGTTTTATTTACGTGCTGTCCGCCCGCTCCACTTGCTCGATAGACATCAATTCGCAAATCGTCAGGTTGAATATCCATTTCAACATCATCCGTGACTTCTGGAGAAACCTCCGCCGATACAAACGAAGTATGACGACGGCCACTTGAGTCAAATGGTGAAATTCGAACGAGACGATGTACACCTTTTTCGGCCTTTAGTAAACCATAAGCGTAATCACCTTTCACAAGAAGCGTTACACTTTTAATTCCTGCCTCATCGCCATTTTGATAATCGATAATCTCATAAGTAAAGCCTCTTTTTTCGATCCAGCGCGTATACATTCGCAATAGCATTTCGCCAAAATCTTGCGACTCTGTTCCGCCTGCTCCTGGATGCAATTCTAGGATAGCATTATTCCGATCATAAGAATCACTCAGCAAAATAATTAATTCAAAAGCGGCTGTTTTTTCATGTAATTCCTGCACCGTCTCTGCTAATTCACTTCTTAATTCTTCGTCACCCGTCTCTTCCACCATTTCAAGCATCAGTTCCACTTCTTCAATACCTTCGCTTAATTGATTGAATGAATCATAGGTATTTTTTAGATCGTTCGACTCACTAATCAATGCTTGTGCGGCTTGTTGGTCATCCCAAAATCCAGGTTCCGACATGCGGACTTCATATTCTTGAATATCCACGCTCATTTTTTCTAAGTCAAAGAGACCCCCTAAAGGCTTCGACTTTGTTGGTTAATTGTTCTAATTCTTTTCGAATTTCACTTAATTCCAATTTTACCCCTCCTAGGAGTGAGACAAAAGAACCCCTATTTTCGGAGGGGTTCTTTATCGTTCATTTTTATTTAGCGTTTAAATTGTTTACGTTTCTTTTTATCTACTTGCTTTGGTTCATTTGTAGGTTTCGCTTGTTCACGTTCAAGATTTTGGCGAACTTTTGATTTCAATAAAAGACGAGTAACTTCGTATTCAATGTCGATAACCATTTGTTCAAATAAACGTAATCCTTCTGCTTGATATTCAACTAAAGGATCCGATTGTCCGTATGAACGGAGTCCGATTCCTTGACGAAGTTGATCCATTTCATCAATATGGTCAGTCCATTGCTGGTCAACCACTCGTAACACAACAACTTTTTCAAATTCTAAGAACATTTCATCATTGTCTATTGTTTCTTTTTGCAACGTATAGTTTGCTTTTGAAATGTCGTGTAGATATTGATTGATTTCTGCTGCTGATTTTCCTTCAAAAGGTTCTAACTCTTTATCATCTGAACGAAGTAGAACAGTTTGTGCGAATTCATTTAGTTGGTTCAAATTCCACTCTTCTTTATTTTCTTCTTGCGTGTACATATCCACAAAACGATCGATTGTTCGTTGAATCATCGGAACAGTCACAGCACTCAAAGAAGCATCCTCTAAAATGATGGATTGACGCTGAGAATAAATGACCTCACGTTGCTCACGCATCACATCATCATAGCGTAAAACATTTCGGCGTGTATCGTAGTTATTCCCTTCAATACGTTCTTGAGCAGATTCAATTTGACGTGTAATCATACGACTTTGAATCACAGCGTCATCGCCTTCAATTTTTAATCGTTCTAATAATTGTTGAATCGCTTCTGAACCTGCTCGTTTCATCAAGTCGTCTTCTAAAGAAAGATAGAATTGTGAAACACCAGGGTCTCCCTGTCGGCCCGAACGCCCGCGTAACTGATTATCAATTCGGCGAGATTCATGACGTTCTGTACCAATAACTGCTAGACCGCCTAAGTCAATCACACCAGGGCCTAATTTAATATCCGTACCTCGCCCAGCCATGTTGGTTGCGATGGTTACTGAACCTGGTTGACCCGCATTAATAATAATATCCGCTTCACGGAAGTGGTTTTTCGCATTTAAGACTTCATGCGGAACGCCTTCACGCTTTAGAAGTTGGCTTAATAATTCAGACGTTTCAACAGCAACAGTACCTACTAATACAGGCTGGCCTGCATTGTGTCGGTCTTTAATGTCACGAACTACTGCATTAAATTTACTTTCCAATGTCGGATAAATCACATCATCACGGTCATCTCGAATTAACGGACGATTTGTTGGAATAGCAATAACGTTCATGTTATAAATTTCTGTAAACTCTTCTTCTTCAGTTTTCGCAGTACCAGTCATACCGGCTAATTTTTCGTACATACGGAAGAAGTTTTGGAACGTGATTGTAGCCATTGTTTTTGTTTCTTTTTGGATTTCGACGTTTTCTTTTGCTTCAATTGCTTGATGCAAGCCGTCTGAATAACGTCGACCTTCCATGATACGTCCTGTAAATTGGTCTACGATTTTAACTTGGTTATCATCCACTACATAGTCAATGTCTCGTAACATAATATAATTTGCACGAAGGGACTGATCTAAATGGTGAATTAATTCCTGGTTGTCGACATCGTACAAATTCTCTGTACGGAAAGCTTGCTCTGCTTTGTCAATTCCTTCTTCTGTGAAGCCAATGGATTTGGATTGAACGTCAATTGTGTAATCGACATCCTCCACTAAGCCTTTAATAAAGAAGTCACAACGTGTATAAAATGAAGATGAAATGTTTGCTTGGCCAGAGATAATTAAAGGTGTTCTCGCCTCATCAATCAGAATCGAGTCAACCTCATCCAAAATAGCAAATGATAATGGTCTTAAAACCATATCATCTTTATACACAACCATGTTATCTCTAAGGTAATCAAATCCTAACTCGTTATTTGTTGTATAGGTAATATCTGCTTGGTACGCAATGCGTTTTTCAGCAGAGGTTTTCGAGTTTAAGTTTAAACCAACTGTTAGGCCTAACCATTCATATAATTCACCCATTTGCTCCGCGTCACGAGTGGCTAAGTATTCGTTAACTGTAACCACATGAACGCCTTTACTTGCTAAAGCATTTAAATAAACAGGCATTGTTGCCGTTAATGTTTTACCTTCACCGGTTTTCATCTCGGCAATGTTACCCTCATGTAAAGCAATCCCCCCCATGATTTGCACACGGAATGGGAATAAACCGAGTACTCGTTTTGAGGCTTCACGAACTGTCGCAAAGGCTTCAGGTAGAATATCTTCTAACGTTTCACCAGAAGATACGCGTGTTTTAAATTCTTCAGTCTTTGCTTTTAAATCTTCATCAGAAAGCTGGCTATAGTTTTGTTCCATCGCTTCAATTTGATCGGCTATTGTTCCATAGCGTTTCAAAGATTGGCGATCTGTATCAAATATGTTCTTAATAAATTGAACCATTTCTTCAATCCCCTTAAAATAATCAATTTCAACTTTTAGTCATCCACGTGAAAAACCGTTTTTTTATCTATTAAATAAGATGAATAATCTTAATTCATTCTGTTACCTAAAAATAGGTCAGTCTATCAAATATCATAGCAATAAACTAGTCAAAATACAATTGTTTCTCGCACGATTCTTTCGGAAGGATTAAAAATATATTAGAAAAGAACATTTTTCTAGATTCTACTAGAATTATACCCATTACTATAATTTCAATTTTTCTATTACATTTCGTTTAAGGTAGCATTTTTTAGTCATATCATTTTCCCAACAAAATAAATAATTTCGCGCTCGCGAAATTTCCTTTAAATCTTTCCAGCCATTTGTTCTGATTTGTTTGCTATCCTCATTTAAGCAGCTAGTTTTTCACTGTTAAGCGAGGATACGACTGCTATCCTCATTTAAGAAACCATTTTTTCATTGTTAAGTGAAGATACGGTGATTATTTTTACAAGTTCCAGTCTTTTATCGGCTTACTTGTTAAGATAACAACTATTTCGGCAAAAATATTTAACTATCTGTAGAAGTGGAGCCCAATTTTGTGCTCACTTTGTCAGATTATTCATTTTCAAATTCATTCAGTCAGTCAATCATTCATATTCCAGTTCAGAACCATAACGTAGTTGGAGCGGTTCGTGTCTAGTTCCCAAGTCTTGACCAAATGAAAAAAAGATAAATGTGATCTTTGAGTGCTTCGCACTCAGTCG